>JAJRVY010000271.1 GCA_024277065.1 Planctomycetota bacterium | reverse complement strand
GGGTTGGCCGATGGGCAAGCCGAGATCAAGGGCACGTTGGACGCTGTCTACGACGCAGTGGTCCCGGGGCCGATGGACCCGCGTGAGAAGGTGGCCCCGTACGTGGCGTACCTCGAAGACGCCCACAGGGATCTGCCCCACATCAGCCACGACAGTTGCGAAGCCCTGGCGGACGTCTATTTCGACCTGCACATCGATCCCCGCGAGACGGACGCTGCCGGTGGTCGCAACGCGACAGATCTTCCACGCTCAGCGACCCTCCGGGAGCTCCTCAAATCCGACGGATTCGACGATCCCGACGCCGGGAACGCACCGCGCTGGCTCGTGCGCGGGATGGCCGGCACGGGGAAGTCGACGGTCGCCCGATACCTCGCCTGGAAACTCGCGCAACGGTGTCTACCTGCTTCTCGACGGTCTCGACGAGGTCGGAGCGGCGAGCACGCACGAGATCCTGACGCACATCGCCACATGGGCGCGAACGCTCGAGCACGTGCCCATCGTGGTCTTCACAAGGCCCGGTACGAAGGGTCCGAAGCCGAGCGCGGGCTTCCTGCGGGCCGACATGCGTGCACTGTCTGGGAAGGAGCAACTCACGTTCCTGACGAGGCGCTTCAAGGACGATGAGGCCAGGGCCAACGAGGTCTTGGAGGCGCTGGCGGCCGTCCGCTGGCCCGCGACCTCGACAACCCCCTCATGCTCACGCTGCTCGCCGAGGTGGTCGAGGGCAGAGCCGACGGAGGGGTTCCCCTCGATCGCTCTGAGCTCTTCGACTTGGCGATCGACGGCATCATCCGCCGCAGCTACGCAGAGACCGAAGCGGCGGTCGCGCTGCCAGAGACCACCCGCCGGCTCCTGGGTGAAGTTGCGCTGGTCCTGCAGCGCGACGGGCGCCGCCAATGGACGCGGCCGGAGTTGGACGACGCGCTGCGTACGGCACTCGCCGATCCCGGGATCGACGCGGAACTCTCGAAGGACGCGGCGGTGGCATGGAGGCCGGCCGAGAACTTCCTCGATCGAGTCGTGCGACGCGGCGGCGTGCTGTGGAAGCACCACGGAAGGAACGAGCCGATCTCCTTCTGGCACAACACGTTCCGCGAGTTCCTCGCCGCAGAGGCGCTGCTCCGGCGCGGCGACGACGTGGCGCTCGCGCACATCGAGGAGGGAGGGCTGGCGCGCTGGGGACAGACGCTGGCATTCGTGTGCGCGCGCAGCGAGAAGCCGCTCGAGATCCTGCGGCGCATGGCGGCCCTCGCCGACGGCCGGGAATACGTCGCGGCGGCCGTCGGCGGAGCGGCCCTGCGTCTCGTGAACGACGTGGAGGAGACACTCGGCCTGCTCCTCGATCTGGAGGCGCAGGCGGACTGGTCCGCGAACGACGACGCCGTTTCCCGATTCGTCCGCGGACTGGGGCTGGACGACGACGGCACGCGCCGGCGCGTGCAGGAGGCGCTCTTGCGGTGCGCGAGCGCGACGACAGACATGACCACTGCGGGAATCGCGTACGCAGTTCTTGAGAACGCCGTGTGGACGGACGACGGCGAGGCTCTTCGCCAGGAGTTCTTCGAGCGCCTGGGGTTGAAGCTCGGGGAGACCGACCTCGACTGGAGGTCGATCCCGGAAGGGTCGTTCGAGATGGGGTCGCCGGACGCAGAGGAGGGACGCGATGACGACGAGGGACCGCAACATCCCGTGACGGTTCGGTGGTTCGAACTCGCGGCGACTCCGGTGACGAACGAGCAGTATCAGGCGTTCGACGGTGACCACGAGTTCGACGAGGAAGAGGGGCAGCGCCCCGTCACGCGTATCTCGTGGTGGCAGGCAGAGCTGTACTGCCGCTGGCTCGGCGTGAGGCTTCCCTCCGAGGCGGAGTGGGAGTACGCGTGTCGCGCCGGAACGACGACGCGGTACTGGTCGGGGGACGCGGAGGCGGACCTCGCACGCGTCGGCTGGTACGCCGGGAACTCCGACAATCGGCTGCACGCGGTGGGCCAGAAGCCGGCGAATCCCTTCGGGCTCTTGGACATGCACGGCAACGTCTGTGAGTGGTCCGAGGACACGTGGCACGACTCCTACGACGGCGCTCCGACGGACGGCAGCGCCTGGGTGGATCAGGCCTCCGGGGTCCGCGTCATCCGCGGCGGCTGCTACTTCCTCACCGCCGGGGGCGCGCGCTCGGCGTGCCGGTTCTGGTTCTTCCCGGGCGACCGCTACCGCGTCCTGGGCTTCCGCCCCGCCAGGTCCGTCACGGCTGACTGACCTCACCACTTCACCTCTTGCAGCGGAGCGCTGAGCGCAGGCCCGGGCGCAGCCGGGACGGCGCTCAGCACCGGACGCGGAACGGCAGAACGCCACGCCGCGGCGCAAGAGACGCGCCGATCCGACGCCCACCCTGGACGAGCGGCAGCGCGTCCTGTTCGGCACCATGCGCGAGTGGCGCAACGCCCGCTCGCGCCGTGAGGGTGTTCCGGCCTACGCGATCCTCACGAACCGCGAACTGGTCGATGTGATCCGCACACAGCCCCGAACGCTCACGGCTCTCGCAGCCGTCGAGGGCATCGGCCCGGGCAAGGTCGAGCGCTACGGCAGCGAGATCCTCGAACGCCTGCACGGCGCGCCGCAGGACGACGAGGGCGGCCCCGCATGACGCCGCCCTCGACGCGTCCCGCAGCGCGCAAGGCCGGGCCGGAGTTGCTCGTCGTTCCCCGCCCTCGTGCGCGCCGCCCGAGAAGCCGCGCGCGGCAAGAGGAACTCGGCCGGGGCCGCGCGGTTCCTGGAACGCGCCGAGTTCGAGGCACTCGCGCTCGAGCGCGAACTCCTCGGCGGGAGGTGGCGTC
>JAJRVY010000270.1 GCA_024277065.1 Planctomycetota bacterium | reverse complement strand
GCTGGATCGTGTTCGACCCGCTCACGACCATCGAGACCGCGCGCGCCGCCTACGAACTCGTGACGAAGCACCTCGGAAAGCGCCCGATCGTGGCTGTCGTCTACTCCCACTCCCACGCCGACCACTTCATGGGCGTGGGCGGCGTCGCCGACATCGCCGACGTCCGCGCGGGGAAGATCCAGATCATCGCGCCCGTCGGCTTCATGGACAACGCCGTGGCCGAGAACGTCTTCGCCGGCAACGCGATGACGCGCCGTGTGACCTATCAATACGGCACACTGCTCCCTGCAAGTCCGTTCGGACATGTGGACCAGTCCATCGGCAAGAACGTCGCGGCGGGCACGCCGAGCCTCATCGCCCCGACGCTCGTGATCGAGGACGACATCGAGTTCCACAACATCGACGGCGTCGAGATGGTGTTCCAGAACACGCCGGGCACCGAGGCGCCGGCGGAGATGAATACGTACTTCCCTCAGCTCAAGGCGTTCTGGGCGGCCGAGAACATCGTCGCCACGGTCCACAACATCTACACGCTGCGCGGCGCACTCGTGCGCGACCCGCACGAGTGGTCCAAGAACATCAACGAGGCGCTGTACATGTTCGGCCAGGAGGCCGAGGTGATGCTCGCGTCGCACTCGTGGCCACGCTGGGGCAACGACCGCATCCAGGAGGTCATGCGCGCACAGCGCGACATCTACGAGCATCTCAACAACGAGGTGCTGCACCTCGCCAACAGCGGCGTGACGATCAACGAGGTCCAGAACGTGTACGAGCCGCCGCTCAGCCTGCAGAAGCAGTGGGCCGCGCGCAGCTACCACGGCTCGGAGCGGCACAACTCGCGCGCCGTCATCAACCGCTACCTCGGCTACTGGGACTGCAATCCGGCGACGCTCGCGCCCCTCTCGCCGAGGGACTCCGCCCCCCTCTACGTCGAGATGATGGGTGGCTCGGAGAAGATCATCGCCAAGGGCCAGGAACTCCATGACAAGGGCGAGTACCTGTACGCGCAGGAGATTCTCAACAAGCTCGTGTACGCCGAGCCGCAGAACCGCGCGGCGAAGGAGCTGCTCGCCGACTGCTGGGAACAGCTCGGCTACCAGTACGAGAGCCCCAGCCTGCGCAACAGCTTCCTGATGGGCGCCAAGGAGCTACGCGACGGGGTCGTCCCGGCCGCCAGCGCCAAGACCATCGGCCCCGACGTGATCCGGGCGATGACCACCGAGCTGTTCCTCGACTACATCGGCATCCGCGTGGACGACGAGAAGGCCGTGGGACTGGCGTTCAAGATCAATCTGATCACCCCGGACAACGGCGAGAAGTTCATCATCGAGATGAGCAACTCCGTGCTCTCGGTACTGCCCGAACACCTCTCCGACGCGCCGGACCTCACCATCACCATCGCCCGCGCGGACCTCGAGGACGTCATGACGGGAACGATCTCCTTCGCGAAGCAGATCGAAGGGGGCAAGGCGAAGCTCGAGGGCGATGCCTCCGTGCTCCAGAAGCTCGCGGCGACGCTGACGGACTTCGACCCGTTCTTCGAGATCCTGCCGGGCACGAAGGGCGCCGAGACGGACAGCGACAGCAACCCGTTCGAGATGGACACCCCTGAGCATCTCGGCGAGTAGCACGTCGGGGGACGATCCACCGACAACGGAGCGGCCGCCTCTGGCGGTCGCTCCACACGACATGACCAAAGGAGCAAACGATGACGAGAGCCCGCGAGATGCTCACGAGCGCACTGATGGCCGCAGCAGCACTCACTGCAGGCTGCGCGGCGCCCGGTGTCTCGAAGACCACCGTCAACTCCGCGACCTCTGGGCCTGCCGGTGTGTCGTTCAGCGACATGAGCGAGCCTCGGCCCGCGCCCGCCGGCACGTCGAGCGCAGACGCCCCGGGCAGCGACCTGGACGAGGCCGCCAGCGATCTCGCCAAGAAGACGCAGAACCCGGTCGCCGACCTGATCAGCGTCCCGTTTCAGAACAACTTCCTGTTCAACGTCGGGCACAAGCGCAAGACCGCCTACGTACTCAACATCCAGCCCGTGATCCCGATCCATCTGAACGAGGACTGGAACCTGATCACGCGCACGATCCTGCCGGTCATCGACCAGCCCGAGATCGTCCCGGGCTTCGGCGACGAGAGCGGCCTGGGGGATCTCGACTTCACGGCGTTCCTATCGCCGGCCAACCCCGAGGGTTGGATCTTCGGCGTCGGGCCGACGATCTCGCTGCCGACGGCTACCGAGGACGATCTCGGCTCGGAGCGCTGGGGGCTCGGCCCGTCCGCGGTCGCACTGAACATCGACGGACCGTGGGTCTACGGCGCGCTCATCAAGAACCAGTGGGACGTGGGCGGCGACGGCGGCCGCAAGAAGATCAACCGCGGTCTCCTGCAGCCCTTCGTCAACTTCAACATGGCCGGCGGCTGGTATCTGGTGTCGGCGCCGATCATCACGGCGAACTGGCGCGTGGGCCAAGCCGACCGCTGGACGGTTCCAATGGGCGGCGGCTTCGGTCGCGTGTTCCGGATCGGCGAGCAGCCAGTGAACGCCCAGATCCAGGCATTCTACAACGTGCGGCATCCGGACCTCGGCGGGAACTGGTCGCTGCGCATCCAGATCCAGTTCCTGTTCTGATCGACGAGGAGGTTCCTATGATCCGCTCCACGCTCACTGCGCTCGCCCTCGGCGCGGCGCTCTGCGCCACGGCCTGCGGCTCGAGCCAGGGCAGCAAGACCTACAGCCGGCGCGAGACGCAGCGGTCCCAGGAGGTCTTCCAGGGCACGATCCTGCGCGTCGAGGACATCACCATCGAGGGTGAGTCCACGGCCCTCGGCGCCGTAGGTGGCGGTTTCCTCGGCTACGCGCTGGGCAGCGGCGTCGGGCGTGGCTCGGGCAACAAGATCGCCAAGGCCGGTGGTACCGTCGGAGGGGCCGTCGCGGGATCGGCGATCGAGAAGAAGGCCCGCTCGTCGGCCGGTCTCGAGATCGAGGTCGAACTCGACAACGGTGACCTGCTGGTCGTCGTGCAGGAGAAGGATGACGACTTCGTCGTCGGCGATCGCGTGCGCGTCATCCGCGCGCCGAACGGCGTCGTCCGCGTCCGGCAGTAGACGTTCGGTTACAGACCATCGACCACAGAGCGGTGGGGGCACGAACCAGGAGACATCATGACACATGGACCGTGGCCCCACGCACTCCTCCTCGCCGGTGCGGCAGCCCTCACGACAGACTGCGCGTCGGACTCGACCACGCTCGTCGAGGACGCAGTCGTGCGCCCGATCGTGGACAGCTCGGCGCAGGCGGCCGGGGCCGGAGACCGCGCCGCGCTCGCGACGCCGACCGCCCGGCGACCGGCAGGCGTGGACTACTCCACCGACCTCGAGGCGGCAGCGCCGGATGTCGGCGAGCCCGAGGACGGGGGCAACTGGCGCCACGTCGTCTCGCTGTACGCGTGGGTGCCCAACTACAAGGGCGGCCAGCGCATCGGGGGCATCGACGTGGAGCCGGCTCTGACGCGCAGCGACGTGCTCAACAACACCGACATCTCGTTCTCGGGACGCTACGAAATCCGGGCGCCCCGCAGCGACTGGTCCTTCTGGATGGACGTTTTCTGGGCACAGCTCGGCGACGACGACTCGGCGGATACGGCCATCGATCGCGTCGATGCCGACATCGAGGCACGCATGGCGTTCGTCGAGGCCGCCGCCGTGATGCGCTACTGGCAGTCCGAGACACTTGTGCGCGTGCTCGACCGTGAGCTTCCATCTGCGAGCATCGACTTCTATGGCGGCGCCCGCTACGCGCGCCTGCGCACGAAGGTCGCTCTCCAGGCCAAGGCCGTCGGCGCCAAGTTCAAGTACGACGAGACCGAGGACTGGATCGACCCCATGATCGGCTCGCGCGTCGGCTACTCCCTGACGCCCCGCATGTGGCTCATCGTGCGGGGTGACATCGGAGGCTTCGACGTCGGCTCGCACCGCGCGTGGCTTCTCCGCGGCACGCTTCAGTACGTGATCACGGAGCGCATGGCGATCGGTGCCGGGTGGCAGGTCATGGATCTGGACTACAATGACGGCAGTCGCGGCTTCAAGGCCGACGTCCGCATGGGCGGTCCGTTCGCGATGCTGTCGTACGAGTTCTGAGCCACGTATGGACCACACTTCCCGCACGGTCAGATATTCTGTACTCGCTGCGTTCTGCCTCACCGTGCTCGCGAGCCCCGCTTCGCCCGGCGGCGAGGACCGCGACATCCGCCTGGTGCTGCAGATCACGGTGGACCAGCTCCGCGGTGACATGCCGGAGCGCTGGTTGCAGGAGATGGGCGACGGCGGTTTCCGGCGTCTGCTTCGCGACGGCGCCGTCTTCGCCGATGCCCACCACCGCCACGCCAACACCGAGACGATCGTCGGACACACGACGCTCGCGACGGGCGCCGACCCCTCGGTACACGGCATGGTGGGCAACGTATGGTTCGATCGCGCGCTCGACCGCTACGTCTACAACATCGAGGACGCGGACTTCCCGCTCCTCTCCGCCGGCGCCGGGGTGGACAGCGCGACCGAGATCGACCCCACGCAGAAGACGGCCAAGGCCGATGGGCGCTCTCCGGCGACGATCCTGGTCTCGACGTTCAGCGACGAGCTGACGCTGCGCACGAACGGACGCGCCAAAGTGTTCGGCGTCTCCGTGAAGGACCGCAGCGCCGTCGCGATGGCCGGCCACACCGGCAAGGCGTTCTGGTTCAGCAAGGCGAACGGCGAGTTCGTCACGAGCCGCTACTACTACGACACGTACCCGGAGTGGGTCGCAGCCTGGAACGCCGAGGGGCTCGCGGCGACGTACGGCGACGCGGCGTGGTCGCTCGCCGGCGACGCCGCGTCGTACCAGTTCGGCGCCCACGACGACCAGCCGTGGGAGACGGACCTCGCGAAGTTCGGCCGCACGTTCCCGCACGCCTACGGCCCGGCGGACGGCAAGTACTTCACGACCTTCCTGACCGTCAGTCCGGCCGGCGACGAGCTCGTCGCCGCGTTCGCCAAGCGACTCATCGACGCCGAGTCACTCGGCGACGACGACGTACCGGACTACCTCTCCGTCAGCTTCTCCTCCACGGACTACGTGGGACACCTGTTCGGTCCCTCGAGCCTCGAGTCCGAGGACAACCTGCGACGCCTGGACCGCACGATCGCGTGGCTGCTCGCCTACGTCGATGAACACGTGGGCCGCGATCACACGATCATCGTCCTCTGCGCCGACCACGGTGCCGCCGAGGTGCCGGCGTACCTGCGCCAGCGCGGCATCCCGGCGCAGTACCTCGACCTGGACGCGGTGGACAGGGAGCCGCGGTTCGCGGCACTGCGCGAGCGCTTCGGCCTGGGCAAGGAGATCGTCGCCTCGTACCAGCACCCGTACCTGAATCTCGACCACGATACGATCGCCGAGAAGGGCCTCGATCTGGCGGACGTGGCACGCGCCGTCGCCGAGCAGGCCGAGCTCATCCCGGGGATCGCGCGCGCCGTCAGCAGCGCCGATCTCGCCGCCGGACGCGTGCCGGACACGGCGCTGAACCGCCAGATCCTGCGCAACTTCCACCCGTCGCGCTCCGGCGACGTCTACATCGTGCTCGAGCCGCACTGGATGATCAACGACTTCGACGGACTCACGGTCGCTTCCGCGCACGGATCCCCGTGGGCCTACGACACGTTCGTGCCGCTGGTCTTCGCCGGGCCGGGCATCGCCGCGCAACGGACCCACCGCCGCGTCGAGACCGTGGACGTCGCCACGACGCTCGCCGCGCTCCTCGGCACGAAGCCACCGTCCGGCGCAACGGGCCGCGTGCTGCCCGAGGTCCTCGGCGAGTAGGCGCCTCCGCACCGGGGCCCGGCTGCGACGGCCCTCGCTCTCACGACGAGCGCCGCAGCGCTTCGGCCACGGGCTTGCAGACCGCCGGGCAGCCCGAACTTGATACGGTGTCGT
>JAJRVY010000269.1 GCA_024277065.1 Planctomycetota bacterium | reverse complement strand
TTCCTCGCGCTGCTCTCGGATCGCGTGTACGTCGAGGTCGCGGGGCACGAGGCGCCGCCCATCCGCGGCAGCCGCGTCGTGCGCTGGGTGCTGCGGCCAATCGCCGAGGCGCTCGTGCTGCTCGGCATCCGCATCGTCGTCACGGTGGCGGCCCTGCCGCTCCTCTGCATCCCGATCGCGGGACCGGTGCTCTTCTTCGCCGTACTCCTGCCGCTCGAGGGCATGGACCTGCTGGACCTCGCGCAGTCGGCCCGTGGCGTGCGCTTCGGCGAGCGCCTGCGCTTCGTACGCGGACACCTCGCGGCGAGCTCGGGGCTCGGCCTCGGCTCCGCCGGGCTGCTGTTCGTGCCGGTCCTGAACGTCTTCTTCCTGCCGGCGCTGGTCGTGGGCGCCGTGCTGCTCGACCAGCGCGTGTCGCCGGACTTCTCGCCCCGCGGTGCCGCCGAGGAAGGGGGCGCCGGGGGTGTCGCACCGCTCGCGGACGAGCGCGAGGACGCGCGATGAGCACCGAGCCGCTCCTCGCCCGCCTGCGCCGCGACGGCGCTGCGGCGGACGGGGTTGCGCCCTACGTCGCGGCGGACGACTCCGGCGACGGCAGGGACGCCGGGCCGTTGATCGCCGCCCTGCGCCGCGCCGTCGAGGCGCGCGACGACTGCGCCGCCGCGTCCGCGGCGTGGGACGAGGCCGGCGAACTCCACGATCCCGGCACGCTCGATGCGGCCCTCGGCGCGCTCGCCCCGACCATGGGCCTGCCGTTCGTGACGGGGATGCGCCGCCGACGGCTGCGCGAGGCGGCGCGCGGCGCTCTGGCGGAGACGACGCGACCGGGCGCGCTGCGGCTGGCCGTGGCGGTGATCGGCGCCGTCGGCGGGCGCGAGGACGCCGTGGATCTCGAGCTCGTTGCGGCCCACCCGGCGTTCACGCACCACGGTGCGACCGCGCTCGCCAATCTCGCGCACCGGGAGGGCCGCGCGGCGCTCCTGCGCCTGCTGTCGCGCGTCGGCGGCGCAGAGCGCGTGCTCGTCATCGACCGGCTGTTGCCCTTCGTGCGCGAGCCGGTCGTGCGTCTGGCACTCGTGCGCGACGCGTTCACCGGCCTCGGCGAGGAGCACGCCCGCGAGATCGCGCCGGCGGTGGCGGAGACGCTGGGCCTCCGCGCGTGGATCGACGAGCCGCGCACGTCCGAGGAGCTGCGCGCCGCGGCGCGGCGCATCCTGAGTCTGGCCGAGTGAGGGCGTCGCACTGCGTGCCCCATCTGATCGCGGCCGGTGGTGATTGCACCACCAGGTCTGGTGTCCCATCGACGCGTCGCCGGTGCGTGCTACCTTGCCCGTTCGTGCATCACGATTCCCAGGGAGCAGACATGGAAGGACCTTCCCGGAGGCCGTGCTGATGGTGCGGGCGAACAAGCGCGCCGCCCGCTCCGCCGAGGAGCTGGCCAAGTCCCAGCGTGAGATCAGCGTCTCGGAGTTCTTCGAGAAGAACCGCCATCTCCTCGGATTCGACAACCCGCTCAAGGCGCTCATGACCACCGTCAAGGAGGGCGTGGACAACGCCCTCGACGCGTGCGAGGAGGCCGGCGTGCTCCCCGACGTCACGGTCGAGATCACGCGCGCCGCCGACGTCGAGCGCTTCGCGGCAGGCGATCTCGAGGTCCGCTGCGGGTTCACGGGCGAACTCCTCTCCGCCGATCCGCAGGCCGCGAGCGACGCGCCGCTCGCGCGCGACGCCGCGGAGCAGGTCGGCGGCGGGGTGCCCGGCGCGGCGCCCCGCGAAGGCGTCTTCCAGCACGGCCTCTTCGACGCGGAGCCGACGTTCGTGGACGACGACGCGGCGCCGCGGAGCAGGCCGCGACCGGCGCCGGCGGCGGGCGCGGGTGTCGGCACGGATGCGAGCGGCGCCGGCGCGGACGGTGCCGGCGCGGACGGGGCCGGTGGGAACGGGGCCGGCGGGAACGCGGCCGGCGGGAACGCGGCCGGCGGGAACGGTAGGGCGGCCGCGAAGAACGGCGCCAAGCGCAAGCGGGGCGTCACGGCGCCGGCCGAGAACTACGTCGTGGCCATCCAGGACAACGGCCCGGGAATCGTGGCCGCGCAGGTCTCCAAGATCTTCGGCAAGCTGCTCTACGGCTCGAAGTTCCACCGCCTGCGCCAGAGCCGCGGGCAGCAGGGCATCGGGATCTCGGCGGCGGGCATGTACGGCCAGCAGACGACGGGCAAGCCGGTCCGGATCTGGACGCGTACGCGCAAGGGGCGTCCGGCGCACTACTTCGAGATCCTGCTCGACGTCAAGAGCAACAAGCCCGACGTCCGGGTGCAGGAGGAGCGCGACTGGGAGCCCGAGCGCGGTACGCGCGTCGAGATCGAGATGAAGGCCAAGCACCAGCGTGGCCAGCGCTCGGTGGACACGTATCTGGCCTGCACGGCGGTCGCCAACCCGCACGTCACGCTGCGCTACCGCGATCCCGACGGGCGCTGGACGATCTACCGCCGCGCGTCGAGCACGCTGCCGGTCGAGCCACGCGAAGTGAAGCCGCACCCCGACGGCGTCGAACTCGGCATGTTCCTGCGCATGCTGCAGACGAGCACCGAGAAGAAGGTCGGCGGCTTCCTGCAGCACGAGTTCTGTCGTGTCTCATCCAAGGTGGCACGTGAGATCTGCGATCACGCGGGCGTCAACACCACGACGTGGCTCTCGCGCATCCAGGGTAGCGACGCGCACGAGCTGCACGCCTCGCTGACCAAGCCCAAGCTCATCCGCCCGCCCACCGACTGCATCAGCCCGATCGGCGAGGACCTCTTGATCGAGAGCCTGGCACGCGAGTACCCGCAGGCATTCCTGCGCGCGGTCACGCGCCCGCCGACGGTCTATCGCGGCAACGCCTTCCAGGTCGAGGTGGCGCTGGCCTACGGCCCCGGCATCCCCAGCGACGGCGCGGCTACGGTGCTGCGCTTCGCCAACCGCGTGCCGCTGCTCTACCAGCAGGGCGCCTGCGCGATCAGCAAGGCCGTCAACGCCGCGCCGTGGAGCAACTACGGTATCCAGCAGTCGCGCGGCGCACCGCCCTCCGGGCCGCTCGTGCTCGTCGTGCATCTGGCCTCCGTCTGGGTGCCGTTCACGAGCGAGTCCAAGGAGGCCGTCGCGCACTACGAGGAGATCATCAAGGAACTGCGCCGTGCGGTGATGGACTGCGGCCGTGCTCTGGGGCGCCACGTGAAGGCCGAGAAGCGGCGGCTCGACGCGATCAAGAAGCGTGACTACATCGCCAAGTACATCCCGAAGATCTCGCAGGCGCTCGCGGACATCCTCGAATTCGATGACGCCGAGCGCGACGCGACCACGGTGACGCTGCGCGAGATCCTCGACAGGAGCCGCAAACTGTGAGCGCCCGCCGTCGCCGCCGCAAGCCCCCGACCGTGAGCCGCGCCGAACTCGACGCCGTCACCGTCGAGCAGATCGAGAACGTCGCGCGGACCGTGCACCGCACGATCAAGTCGCACGAGTCCCCGCGCCTGACGTTCCCGGTGCGCGCGCTGTCCAACGTCTCCTACTACAAGAAGGTCGGCTACCTCGAGATCGAGGACTCGGTCTCCGAGCGCACGCTCACCGTCAACACGGCCAAGAGCTTCGCGCAGACGCTGCTCATGATGGAGCTGGCGCGCTCGCACATCCGGCTCGATGAGCACGCCACGAAGCGAGAGGCGTACTACATCTCGAAGAACTGGGACGCCGCCAAGTTCAACGAGCAGCCCGAGTCCGACACCGTCCTCGACGACATCGAGGCAATGTTCGCGCGCTACGGCGTGACTCGCGAGCAACTCCGTTTCACGGCGGAGCAGCACGGCGGCTCGGTGGTCGGCAGCCTGCTCGTCATCGACCGCGACCCCGAGACCGGCGAGGAGATCACGATCGACTGCACGCGCCTCGGCACGGGCTCCTACTCCGTCCCCAAGGACGTCGAGGTGCTGCGTTTCGAGACCGACGCGAAGTTCGTCATGTGCATCGAGACGGGCGGCATCTTCGACCGCCTGAATCGCGCCAAGTTCTGGCGCGACCACAAGTGCGTCCTGATCGAGATGGGCGGCGTGCCGTCGCGCATGTGCCGGCGCTTCGTGCGGCGGCTCTCCGATGCCATGGACATCCCGGTGTACGCCTTCACCGACTGCGACCCCTATGGCTTCGCCAACATCTACCGCACACTCAAGGTCGGTTCCGGTAACGCCGCGCACATCAACCAGTTCTTCTGCGTGCCGCGCGCGCGCTTCCTGGGCGTCACGCCGCAGGACATCATCGACTACGATCTGCCGACGCACCCGCTCAAGCCGGTGGACATCAAGCGCGCCAAGGACGCCATGAAGAACGACCCGTTCTTCAAGGCGCATCGTCCCTGGAAGAACGCCATCGACCTGATCCTGAAGCTCGGGCGGCGCGCCGAGCAGCAGGCATTCGCCAAGCACCACCTGCAGTTCGTCTACGACACGTACCTGCCCGAGAAGCTCGCCAGTCCGGCCAAGTTCCTGCCCTGAACCATGCCGCGCGTGCCTTGCCGCAACCGCCTCGCGTTCCGGGTCTGCGTCGCCCTCGTCACGATCGGAGCTGCCGCCGGGTGTGTCTCCCGGCCTGCCGGTCCGCCTGCGACGGCCAGATCGCTGCCCGGCGGTCTCTCGACGCCGCTGACCGTCTACCCGACGCCGCAGCGGGCCGAGTACGGGAGGTTCCTCCTGCCGCTCGCCGGGCATCGCCGCGTGGACGTCGCGTCCTCCGACTTCCTGGACGTGCTCGAGGATCTGGAACTGCTCGCGACGTGGAAGGCCCTGCCGCCCGAGGGCTACATCCTGGAGATCGGCTGGCGTCGCGGCCGCACGCACATCGTGCTCGCCGCCGCCGACGAGGCCGGGGCGCGCTGGGCCCGTGAGGCCCTGACGCAGCTCACGACGATCGCCGCCGACGGCGCCGCGTTGGTTCGTGATTGCCTGATCGTCGATGCGCCGGGGTTCCCGCTGCGCGGCAGCAAGCGCCCGGAGGCCTGGGAGGAGGCCTATCGCGCGAACTTCGCATGGGGCGCGCGCGAGACGGACGGCTTCGCGCGTCGCGAGGTGCTGCCCTTCTTCGCCCCGGGCAGCCCACTCGACGCGACGGCCAAGGGCGTCCGGTCGGCGCTGCGCACGTTCGGACCGTGGCAGGTGGCGGGCGCGCGGCGATTCGCCCTGAAGTTCGATGACGTCGGCTTCGCCCTGACGCCCCGCACGGAACTCGCGTTCGGCTCCTACGCCCGCGCCGTCGTGGTCTACGTGGCGACGGTGCGCCGCGCCCTGCAGTCGGTGGATCCCGGGGCGCGCCTCTACTACCTGCCGCAGACGTATTGGTGGCGTGACGATCGCTTCGAGCCGTTCTCCGCCGCACTGCGCGCGTCGGGAGGGCTGCCCGCGGACGTCGGGCTGGTCCTCACCGGGCCGGAGGTGGTCAGCGCGGAGATCGACGCGCACGAACTCGATGCCGCCTGCGGAGCGTTCGGCACGACGAGCACGAGGCCGCTGATCTACGACAACCTGGGGCGCGAGGGCGACTGGGGGCCGCTCACCGGTCGCGACGCGGCTCTCGTCGCTGTGGCGGACGCGGTGTTCGGCGAGCGCGGCACGCCGGTGAACCGCCTGACGCGGCTGGACTGGGCGTGGAATCCGCGTGGCTACGACGCCGAGAGGTCGTGGCGGCGGGCGATCTCCGAACTCGCCGGCCCGCGCGGCGCTGCGACGCTGCGCGCGGCGTGCGAGGCGTTCCGTCGCGGCGCCCCCCGGGACGACGTCGCGCGCGCCATCGACGCCTTCGAAGCGGCGCCGCTCGGCGACTTCGCGGGGCCCCTGCGGCGCTCGGAGCTCGTGCGTCTTCTGCGCTAGGATCTGCGGCGGTTGCCCGGCGGAGCCGGCGGGCCCGGCGGGGCGTCGTCGCCGTAGCCGGCTGCGCGCCGACGATGCGTCAGGTGCGGCCGACGATCTCGATTCCCGCCGGGCACGGAGACGAGGACCGCGGCGCCGACCTCGCTGCGCGGCGCATGCACCGCACCCCGGGGAGTTCGCGGCGAGGACGCGACCGCACCCGCCCGGCGCCTTGTCGAGGGGGCGCCGCGGCATGTCGCCGGTGGTCAGGGACTTGGACGCAGGTGTTCCGTCAGAGGACATGTCACGAGGGAAACGGCTACGTCGAGACGACGACGGCCATCCGCAGGGCCTCGACCGTCGTGCCCCCATCGGCGTGCCCTGCCCACTCCTCGCCCGCCTGCTCACGGCTCGCCGCCGGCGCGCGGCCCTGTCGGGCCCCCTCCCCGCCGCCTCCTCCGTGCGCCGTGGGCACAACCCGGGCCGGTCGCGTGTGGTCCGAGAACACGTGCGACCTCCGCCCCGGCGGACTGGGAGGTTCACCGGCGAACTCTCCCTACACTAGGTCGCGCGAGAGGCCCGAAGGTTACGAGTTGGACCCGGATTTACTTTCCGCGGCCGCGGCACGGCGTTTGTTTGGGCATCCGCAAGCGACTTCGAGACGACATGGCAGAAGGAGATCTCATGGCCCCGCTGTATCTGGTCCGGCCGTACCCGGCCCGCACTCTGGCATTTGCGCTCACCGTGTCGCTGCTCGCCCTCTCGGCGTGCGCCGGTGCGTCGATGGAGCGCGTGGACCCGAGCGCTGACGACGATGTCGGCGGCACGCTCATCGACAGCGCCGACGTCATCGCCGCCACCGAGTCGGCCGCGAAGGACCTCGCCGGCGTCCTGCTCGCCTCCGAACGCAACGACATCGTCGTGGCGTTCGCGACGATCAAGAACGAGTCGATCCAGCCGTTCAACACGGCGCTCCTGACCGATCGCATGCGCAACACCCTCGTGCGCCAGACCAGCCCGCGCGTCAAGTACCTCGCCCGCGAGCAGATCGACGAGATCATCCGCGAGCGCGAGGGCAAGCGCACGGGTGTCTACGCGGGCAAGGAACTGAAGGCCCTGCTCGGCGCCGACTACCTGCTGACGGGGCGCATCAACAGCCTCTCGAAGCGCTACGAAGGTGATCGCTCCGACTACTTCCAGTTGAACTTCCAACTCGTGGACGCCGAGGACTCCGTCATCGTCTGGAGTGACGCGTACGAGTTCAAGAAGGTCGGCGACGCCGGCGTCATCTACCAGTAGACGATGCGTGCACCGCGTCGCACGTTGCTCGTCGTCGCGCTTGCGTCGTGTCTCGCGGGCTGCGCCAGTACGGACCGTTCCGGCGGGACGAAGTTCCTGCGCGAGGGGCGTTTCGCGGAGGCGCGCGCCTTTCACGAAGCACTCCTCGTCGAGGAGCCCAGGAACGCTGCGCTCGAGCAGAACGAGGCCGGCGTCATGGCGCTGCTCGCCGGTGACGTGTCGGCGGCGCAGCGCTACTTCCGCGAGGCGTTCGACGACCTCGAGGATCTGAGTTCCACGACCGGCGAGACCGTCGGCACGGTCCTCGGATCAGCCGAGAGCCGGCGCTGGAAGGGGGAGCCCTACGAGCGCTGCATGAACGCCTACTACCTCGGCATCACCTACTGGCTGCAGGGCGACGACGACAATGCCGCGGCGTCTTTCAAGTCCGGTGTCCTGCGCGACGCCGACAGCGAGGAAGGCGAGGCGCAGTCCGACTTCGCGCTGCTCTGGTTCCTGATGGGCGAGGCGCAGCGCTCGGCGTTGCACTCCGATCGTGGGCAGGCGGCTCTGGCGCGCGCCCACGCGCTGCGTCCCGAGAACCCGTGGACGGAGCCGCAGCGCGCGAGCACGGGGAACGTCCTGCTCGTCCTCGAGACGGGGCTCGGCCCGAGGCGTGTCCCGGTCGGACGGCACGGCGCGGACGTCGCGTTCCGCGCGCGCCCCGGCGCCGTCGTGCGCGCCGAGGTGCGACTCGGTGACCGCGAACTCGGCAGCACGGCGGCCATCGGCGACATCTATCACCAGGCGACCACGCGCGGCAGCAAGGTCATCGACCGCATCTCGGGCGGCAAGGCCGTCTTCAAGGACGCCGCCGTGATCGGCGGCGCGGTCGTGCTGCGCAATTCCGGGTCACGGACGTCGGACGTCATCGGTGTTGCGCTCCTCGCGGCGGGACTGCTGGCCTCGGCGCAGAACGACATGCGCTACTGGTCGAGCCTGCCGGACGACGTCCACGTGCTTCTCGCCGACCTGCCCGAGGGCCCGCAGACGCTCACCCTGACGGCCTACGGAGCCGGCGATCGCGCGCTCGGTCTGACGTGGTCCGTGCCCGTCGTCGTGCGCGCCAATCGCGTCGTGCTGGCATGGACGCGGGCTCTGCCGCGTCGCGCCGCCGCGCCGCTCGATCCGGCGCCCTGATCCGCGCCCCCAGACGGCGCACCCAGACCGGCGGCCGGCCCCGCAGATCGCGACCGCGCGAGATCCGCTACGAGTCGTCGCTCGCCACGCGGACGCAGCGGAAGCCGATGTTGTCGTACTTGTCCTTGGGGTACGCTGCGAGGTGCTGGTCGGCGCGGACGAACTCGGCCGGATCGCACCACGACCCGCCGCAGATGACGCGCTGCTCGGAGTCACTGGGGTCCGGGCTGTCCGTCCACTCCCAGACGTTACCGATGGCCTCGCACACGCCGAATTCGCTGACGTTCTCGGGCTGTGCGCCGTTCGGCCTGACACCGTCGGTGTCGTCGGGGTGCCCGTAGTTGGCCATCTCGGGCGTCAGTTCGTCGCCCCACGGATAGACGAGGCCCTTCGTGCCACGCACAGCCTTCTCCCACTGGTCCTTGGTGGGGAGGGACTTGCCGGCGAAGGCGGCGTACTTGAACGCGTCGTACCAGGACACGCCGACGACGGGTGCGTCGGGGTCGCGCAGGCGGCCCTCGGTCCAGAACTTCGGCGAGCGGTAGCCCGTCGCCTCCACGAACTTGCGGTACTCGGCATTCGTGACGGGGTACTGGTCGATCCAGAACGCCTTGGCGTCCTTCGCCTGGTTGGCGCTGCCGGACAGGAAGCTGCCGGACGGCACGAAGACCATGCCATCGACGACGCTCGGCCCGCTGGGCTCGGGCTCGCCCGTGGCGATTGCCTCCTGCTCGCGTTCGTCGAGTTCGGCATCGACCTGGGCGAGGAGCGCGGTGAGCTCTGCGGGCGGCAACTCGGAGAGCGCGTCTCCGGCTTCCTCGACGCGGTCGTCCAGAGCGTCCCAATCGCGCTCGCCCGAGCGGTCCTGATAGCGCTCGATGATGCGCTTGCAGCGGGCGAGGTAGAGCTTGTCGACGTCGGCCTTGGCGAACGCGAGCTCGAAGTACAGGATGCCGAGGTAGTACGTCTCCCCGTCCACGGCGACCGTGTGGGCGCAGTGGTACTCCTCGAGTGCTGCCAAGGCTTCGGCGTCATCGATGTGCTCGTGATCCGAGTAATCGATGTACTTCGCCCAGACGAACTCGCGGATGGCCTTGATGTTCTCGTCAACCGGCATCTGAATGGACTACCTCCGGCACCGGACGTGGTCGCCCGATGGCAAGCCCGCGAGGGTACCGGCGCTCGGGGGGCAGCCCAACCAAATCGGTCCTGTCCAGCGTTCGCCCTGACCCCGCTGTGGAGTAGCATCACGCCATGCGCGTCGATCCTGCGATCACCGACCTCGAGCGGGAGTGCCATCGGATCGTGGAGCTGATCTGCTCGGAGAGCGCCTCGGACGACGACATCGACCGCCGCATCGCCCGCCTGCGCGACCGCACTGCCGGTGTGTTCCCCGAGCGCCCGGACGTGTTCGATCGCACGTTCGGCCGGCGCTTCCAGCGTCTGCGGACGCGGTTCCAGCCGGCCCCCGGGCTGTTCGGCCACGGGCGCTGACCCGTCGTCGGGCGCGGCACGTGGGCGCACTGCGTTGGATCGCGTCAGCGGCGCGAGCGGTTCACAGCGACCCGGGCGCGGCGTGCTTGCGGAACTGGCGCAACGTCGATGTCAGGTCCTTGGGCAGCGGCGCCTCGGCGCGCACCCACGCCGCGCGGTCCTCCGGGTCCGCTCCGGGCGGGGCGAAGGAGATCGACTCGGCGTGGAGCGTCAGACGATCGATGAGCGGCCGCTCCTCGCGTCCGCGCCCCGTGCGGTACGAGCGTTTCCATGCCGAGAGCAGGAGCGGCTCGGTGGAGCCGTAGAGCGGATCGATGGCGCACGGCGTGCCGAGCGTCTTGAGAGCCAGGCGCACCTCGTGTGTTCGACCGGTGCGGGGGCGCACGCGAACGAGGCTGACCGCGCGAAAGACCTCCACGGTCTCATAGGCGTCCTGACACGCCTTGCCGCCGCGGCGCGGGGTCCACATGGTCCCCGGCCGGCGGCGATCGGGGGCGACGCGGAACTCGATCTCGCCCTCCGGCGGGTAGGGGGCGCCGATCACGAGCGCCAGATACGTCTTCTCGACGTGGCGCTGACGAAAGCGCGTCATCAGCTCACGAGCGGCTTCGCGATCGCGCGCCAGCACGAGGCAGCCCGACGTGTCGCGATCGAGCCGATGGCAGATCACGGGCGTCGCGGCCGAGGCGTCGCTCGCGCGCCACAACTCGTGGACGCGAGCGACGACCGTGTCGATGTCCCCGGGGCGACGCCCCGGAACAGTCAACAGCCCCGACGGCTTCGAGACGACCACGAAGCGCTCGCTCTCGAGCAGCACGTCAACGGGCAGGTTGCAGCGCCGCAGCCGGCGCGTGCGTGGCACCTTCGGCTCGTCGTCGGTCAGGTCCTCCCAGCGTTCGCCGCCGGACTCGTAGGCGCTGATGCGGCCGCTCATCCCGTCACGGTATCCCGCGCGTGCCGCCGCGCCGTCGCGCATTTCGGGCGGCGCTCCGCTCGGTGGTCGTCGAGCCGCCGCCCGGCGTGCGGCTACGATGCGCACACCCTGCGAGTCGCCTCGCGCCGCCATGACCACGCACGCCGACCTGACCGCCCGTCTGAACGCGCACCTGCGCCGCACCGCGCGGCGTGTGCGCATGCGGCGTCTCGTGCTCACGCTCGAGGCGCATGGTCTGGCGTTGGCTGTGATCGGCGCCGTGGCGGCGTCGTTCTCCGCGGCGGCCGCCGCAACAGCGGGCGTGGACGGAGCCGTGGGCGGGGCCGTGGAACTGCTGGCCGTCCTGCGCCCCTTCCTGATCGCCGAGATCCTGGTTGCCTGCGCGATCGCCTGGACGCGCGGCACACCGCACGCGACGCTCGCGCGGGAGATGGACCGCCGCCTGGGGCTCGCGGACCGCACGGCGACCGCGCTCGCCATCGCGCGCGGTGTCGTCGCCTCGTCCCTCGCGGATCGCGTGCTGGCCGACACGTCCACGTCGCTCGACGCCGCCGAACTGGCGCGCGCCTTCCCGGCGCGGCCCCGTCGCGGCGTCCTGGCTCTGCTGCGCGTCGCGGGCGTGGTCGTGGCGGGCTGGGTGGCAGCGGCGCTCCTCGCGCTGCTGCTCGGGTCCGGTGGTGGCGGAAGCGCGCTGCCGCTGCTCCCCGGCACTGCGCCGCGCGCGGCGGAGACTGCCGAGCAACAGGCCCCCGAGACCCTCGGGGCGCGCGACCCGCCTCCCGAGGAGCAGGTGGACGAGGACCAGGAGCCCGACGAGCCACCGCCGCCCGCTGCCGAGCCACCTGCTGAGCCCGACCCCCCGCCGCCGGAGGAGCCCGAGCCGGAGGCGCCGCCCGCCGGGCCGCCGGCGGTCGCCGAACTCGTGCTCTCGGCCGAGGAGTTCGAGCCGGGCGACGACGTGCTCGCGCTCGGCGTTGCCAAGCCGGGGTCGGGGCTGCGTGTCCCGGCCGGGTTCACGCTGACCGTCGAGATCGACGGCAAGGCGCTGGCGACGGGCGACTCCGTCGCTCTCGACCCGGCCCGCGAGCGAGGCACGCTCACGCCTCTTCGCCTGGCGTTGCTGCCGGGAGCGGCGCAGCTCCTGACTCCCGGAGAGCACGAGGCC
Source organism: Planctomycetota bacterium (assembly GCA_024277065.1). GTDB lineage: Bacteria > Planctomycetota > JAJSAM01 > JAJSAM01 > JAJVHW01 > JAJRPF01. Next base: position 1,919 of record JAJRVY010000269.1, on the reverse strand, counting down.
GTGCTGGTGCTCGAGGCGGACGGTGCGGACGGCGGCGCCGCCGCCGTGCGCTCGGAGCCCCGCACGTTCCGCATCCGCGGCGACCAGAAGGACGGTTCGGACGGCAAGCCGCCGCCCGCGCCCGAGCCGCCGCCGCCGCAACCCGAGGAACCGCCGCAACCCGAGGAACCGCCGCAACCCGAGGAACCGCCGCCTCCCGAGGAACCGCCGCCTCCCGAGCCCGCGAATCCGTCGCCGCAGGACGGTGGCGCGGACGAGGAGCCGCCCGAGGAGGCCGAGCCGCCGCCGCTGCCCATGAACACGGAGCGCAAGGTCGTCGTCCCGCTCTTCGCCGAGGGCGAGGAGATCGAGAAACTCGGTCCACGGCTGGTGCTGGTGCCAGGTGGCGGCCCCGAGAGCCCACCCAAGCGCGTGCCGCTCGAGAAGGCGCTCGAGGACGCGCAGCGGCGCGCCGAGGAGGCCGTCGATCGCGCCGGCATCAGGGCCGCGGACCGCGATCTCGTGCGTAGCTACTTCGAGCGCCTGCGCCGACTGTCGGAGGGCGGTCGATGAGCGCGCTCCTCTCGCCGCGCACGCTCGAGCGGTTGTCACGGCTCGATCTCGCCACGCGGCGCGCCGCCGGGGGCGGCAACGTCGGCGAGCGCAGTTCGGGCACCGCCGGCGTCGGAACGCTCTTCCGTGAGCATCGCACGTACACCCACGGCGACGACCTGCGCTACGTCGATTGGAACGTCTACGGGCGCCTGCGCGAACTGAACGTCAAGGTGTTCGAGCGCGAGGAGAACATCGACGCGCACATCCTGCTCGACCGCAGTGCCAGCATGGGCGAGGGCCCGGGTTCGAAGCTCGAGACCGGACTGCGCGTCGCCGCGGCGCTCGGCGCCGTGGGGCTCACGCACGGCGCGACGGCCCGCGTGCAGGCATTCCCCACCGTGCCGCGCATGGCGCAGCTCGCGGCGCGCTCGGCATTCCGCGGGCGCAGCGACGTGCACGCGCTCGTGCGCGCCATCTCGTCGATCCCCGGCGGCGGACGCGAACCCCTCGGCACGGCGTTGCGACCGGCGTTCCCGCGGCTGCGACGGCGTGGTCTCGCGCTGCTGATGACCGACTTCCTGGATCCCCCGGACGGACCCGGCGGCTGGCGCCGCGCCATCGACTTCCTGCACCACCGCCGCGTGCGCCTCGCGGTGGTGCACGTGATCGCCCCCGAGGAGCGCGATCCGGGCCTCGTCGGCGCGGCGCGCTTCATCGATGCCGAGACCGGCGAGGAGGTACTGATCGACGTCGATGAGAACGTGCGGCGGGCCTATCGCCTGCACTTCGAGCGCCACGTGCGCGCGGTGGGCGCCTACCTGCGCGCCAAGGAGGCGCGCCATGTCGTGATCGACGCCGGCCTGTCCGAGGAGGCGCTCGTGCGACGCCTGCTCGCGATGGGGCTCCTGCGATGAGGACGCCGCGCGTATGAGGCTCCTGCGGCCCGAGGCGCTGTGGCTGCTGCTCGCCGCGCTGCCGCTCGTGCTGCTGCACCTGCGGCGCGTGCGCCGCCGCGCCGTGCCGGTTGCCTCCGTCCGTCTGTGGCGCGATCTCGCCGCCACGGGAGTCGGGCGCCGCGGGATGCGGCGTCTGCGCGAGACCGGTGCCCTCGCGATCCTGCTCGCCGCGCTCGTGGCGCTCGTCGCCGCGCTTGCGGATCCCGTCACGGGCGCCGCCGCCCTGCGCCCGAGCAGCCTCGTGATCGTGCTCGATGGGTCCGTCACCATGAATACCCGCGACGGCGACGGGACACGTTTCGACGCCGCGCGGGAGGTCGTGCTGCGGGCACTGAAGCGCAGGGCCGCCGGCGACGACGTCACCGTGTGGCTGGCGGCGGGCGAGCCGTGGGTGCTCGCGGGCCCCACGCGCGACGTCGCCGCGCTGCG
>JAJRVY010000268.1 GCA_024277065.1 Planctomycetota bacterium | reverse complement strand
GGTCTCCTCGTCCACCGGCACATCTGAGCAGATCGCGGCGCCCAGCACAATCGAGCCTCAGTCCTGAATCGCCGACTGCTGCGAGCGCACTCCGCGACGAGCGTGACCGGCACTCCATGACGGCACGTCGCGGGACCCGCCCGGCTCAGGGCGACGCGGTGGGTGGCCCGTCGCTGCGATCTGATGCGGAGATCGAGACCAGGTCGGAGAGGGCGAAGGGGCCGATGTCCTCGTAGGCGTAGATCTCCACAGCGCAGAGCAGGCCGGCGCTCTGCCAGAGGATGAGGCCGATGGCGTGGCCGTCGGTCGTCTCGGCGTAGCCATCCGTCAGCGGACCGTTCGTACTCTCGGACCGGGGGGCGGTGGACCGCGGGCCGGTGACGGGAACCAGGATCAGGAACGACGGACAGCCGCACTCGCAGGAACTGCGTACGCGCGCGCCGGCGAGCTGGGCGCGGAACGCCGCTGCGTGCTCGCCGCGTGGCTCGAGGAGACGCAGGACGACGTCGCGCTCGGCAGCCGTGATGTCATGTTCGGAGTCCGTCATCGGCGCGAGTGTCGCCGCACCTGCGCAGCACCGCCAGCACCTCGGCCATCGCCCGGCAGTCCACCTCGTTGTAGGACGCGATCTCCCGCATCAGCTCGAGGTCGCGCATGGTCGTGGCGGTGCGCTGCGCCTCGTGGTGGCACCACCAGGCGCCGACCATGGCGCCCAGGCCGTCGGCGGGGCCGTCGGACCAGGTGGTCTCCGTCAGACCGGCGGCGTGGAGCGCCTTGGCGACGGCTTTCAGGCCGAACCCGAAGGCGCCTCGGACGGTGACGGGCTGGGCGCGGACGACCTCGGTCAGGAGGTCCACCCAGGGCAGCGCGAACCAGCCTGGGTGCCCGTGGCGCGCGGCCGCGGCGTTGTAGGCCGTCACGAGGAACGAGCGCTCGGCCGGGGACCAATGGAAGAGGCGCGACTCCTCGAGGGTCGTGCCGCGCGCTGCGGCGACGGCGTGCATGTGCGCGAGCCAGTCGTCGATGACGCGTCGCTCCTGCGGCTCGGTGAGCAGGTCGGCGGTGAAGACGCTGAAGTTCCAGGACGTGGGGTCGCGCGGATCCTCGAGATGGCCGCAGCCGATCATGAAGATGAGCGGTTGGCCGTTCTTCTGCGGGAAGTGCGCGAAGTCGTCGTCGATGTCGCTGACGGTCTCGAAGTCCACGTAGAACTCGGCGGGTCGGGGCTCGCGCCAGAGGTGCTCGTTCGCGGTGACGCGTGCGGGGCGCAGCGCCGGGCCGGAGCGGCTGGGGCGGTTGGCCGCGATGACGGCGTCCAGCAAGGGCGCCGTGGCCGGGCCCTTGACATCGAAGAGCGACGCACAGCAGCCCGGGTCGCTCCAGCGAGTGACGCCGCCGGCCATCGCCGCCGCCCGCTTCTGCGGGTTGACGCGGGGCAGCAGCGTCAGGTCCTCGAGCTGCGCGGCGATCTGCTGCTTGGCACGGTGCCACGGGGCGTCCTCGTTGTGGCGCATGTTGGGACGCAACTCATCGACGGAGGGCTCCGGCAGAGGGCTCCACGACGCGCCGCTGCGGCGCACGCGGCGCACCCAGGCGCAGGCGCGCTCGACGGCGTCCGACAGGGTCTCTCCGCCGCGGAAGACGTGATCGTGATCGACGCGCTCGAGGCCCGCGAGGGCGGAGTCGGTGCGCCGGCCCCCGTGCACGAACGCGCGTCCCAGGAGGAAGCCGGCGGGCGGCGTCCAGCCCTGCACGTGGCCGAGGGCCTCGTTGTAGACCCAGACCTGCGCCATGTAGTGGCGGTGGGCGGCTGGCGCGTGGCCGTTCTTGACCGGCCGCAGCGTCGTGAACTTCACGTCCACCACGCGGTAGTGGCCCGGGACTCCCGGGAGAGCGGGGACCGTGACGGCCGCCTCGTCGGCGGACACCTGCCGCGGGAAGAGCGCGTGCAAGACGTCGCTGCGGACGAGCAGGTCGGGGGCGCCGAAGGTCCGGTTGTCAGAGTTCCAGAGCACGCCCTGCGCGACGATGGGCACGCCGCGGCGCAGCGCATCGAAGGTGCGCGCGACCGAATCGGGATCGCGGATCTGGCGATGGTCCTGCGCGATCACCTCGACATGATGGCGCGCGGCGAGGTACGCGAGTACGGCGGCCTCGAACTCGTTTCCCTTCCGGAACAGGAACGAGAGCATGTCGGTGCGGCCGTCGTGGCCGGGCAGCTCGTCGTCCGGGAAGAAGCCCTTGGCCCGCCCGTGGGCCTCCAGCCAGTCGAGGAGCGGGTCCTGCAGCAGGTGGTTGCGCGTGCGGCCGGCGCTGACCCAGTCGGTCCAGTCATCGGGGGCGGCGGGCAGGTCAGCCGTCATGGACGCCCTTCGCGAGCTCCCGGATGGTGGCGCTCTCCTCGATGAACGGGATCGGTCGCTGCTCCTCGAGCAGTCGTCGGGCGTGACTCGCCGGCGCGATGTTGCAGCAGACGAAGAGCACGCGCTGCTCGGCGCGGTCGTCTCCCCAGGGTCCGGTGCGCAGTATACGGCGGGCCATCCCTCTCCTCCGTCGTGCCTCGCTCGGATGCAGGATACGGGACGCGACGGACACGGGCGCGGACGACGCGCTCGAGGCCGGCCGGGGCGGCGGCCCGACGCGGTGCAGGCGCGGAGTCGAGAACACCCGCGCTTTACCGATCGTTCAACTGGTCGGCCCGGTTCGCGGCTTCCGGAGCCGCGAGTCTCCCGGCCTCGGCCCGGACGACAAGATCACCGTCGGCCCCGACTCGCAGAGTCCGGTCCTGCGCCCCCTGACGTTCGGTCCGTCGAATGGGAACTGCCGGACGCGCCCGGGAAGGACGACGGGCGAGATCCCCTCACTGCGACTCGAGCAGCGCGCGGACGCGCACCGCGTCCGCATCTCCGTCGGGCGTGCGCATGGCGTCCTCGAGTTCGGCCACGGTGAACTGCCCGCCGTCGATCAATTCCGCGGCGCGCGCGATCCGCGCCGGCGATGACGCGAGGCGAAGTTTGAGGGAATCGAACCGCAGGCGCCCGCAACTGACCACGCCGATCACGAGCGAGTGGAATCCGCCCGAGAGCGAGACCCACGCGTGCCGATGGCCGTGCTGCGCCAGCAGCCGACGGAAGAGGCGCGTCTCCCTGGACGAATCCTCCGAGACATCATGGAGCAGCCTCCCGACGTGACCGAGATCCCCGTCCATGAGCGGATCGCCGTGTCGCTCTCCGCGAACTGACAGCGTGGCCCGCCTGCCGATCGTCCGCCCTCGTCAGGTCGTCGCCGCGCTCGGGCGCGCAGGCTTCTCCGTGCACCACCACACCGGCAGCCACGCCATCCTGCGGCACGACGAGGATCCGACTCGCCGCGTGACCGTCCCGATGCACAGCCGGGAGCTGGTCGTCGGGTGTGTCCTTGTCGCCGGGCGCCGCCCACTCGATCCCCTGCGTGGGCGCCCACCCCTCTTCCAGCAGGCGCGCGGCGAGCCGCCTACCGGCAGCGGCCGCCTCGATGCGTGGGGCAAGCACGCAATCGACGTCCTTGGTCCGCATCGAGATCTCCGTGTCGAGCAGGTGTTACGCAGCGGCGAGGCTGCCGACTACGACGAGCTGATCGCGGCAGTCGTGCGGTATGGCGCGTGCCACGCGCGCCAGCACGGCGGCGGCTGAGAGCGAGTTCATTCCCGTGGACCTTCCGACATGTTGTCGTGGCGCTTTCGGAGTTGCGACACGAACGCCGCGGCGGTCGTCTCGAGGCGCGCCTCGTGCAGGTCCAGAAGACACGACACGGCATCGGCCCACGTCCTGCCACCCGGCCCCCTCTCGAACGAGCTCTCGGGTCGTTGGACGCAATGGACGACGAGCGTCGGCTGCTCGGCGGGCCTCGTTCGTCTCAGTTCGAGCGCCGGGTCCAGCTTCCCGACGAATCCGAGGTCGGCGCGCCGACGCGGACAGTGAAGCGACACGCTGACCCAGGGCGACCCGACGAGATCGAGCTCGGGAACGTGGTATCTGGCGCCGTCCGGTCCCCCGATCCCGACGTCGTCGCGACCGAGCCGCGAGAGTCGCGACACGAGTGCCTCCGGAGATCGCGGTCGGCCGGAGCGATCCACGAACCAGAACGTCGAACGGACGTCGTTCGCTTCGGCGACGAGCCGCGCCCACGCGTCCGTGGGGAACTGCGTGAGCCCCACACGCCGATCCGAGGTCCTGTGGAGCATGTGCCCGAGTCGGCCGAGCGCGGACGCCACCGACGGATACGAGAATCCGGACGCGGCCTGCAGCCACGTCGTCGTTACGGGCGGAGCGCCCGCCATCCACTGCTGGACCAAGAGTTCGAGCACTTGCGAGCGCGCACTGGGACGCCGAATGGGAGTCCCCCGATTGCGATGCATCTCCTCGCGCACCAGTCCTTCGAGCCAGTCATGCAGCTCCGCGGGAGAGTCAGACGGCAGGCCCTCGACCCTCCCGTCCGTCACGGAGACGATCCGAAGCCTGTCAGCGAGGTCGCGGCGGAACAACTCCCTCACCCGGTTCCCTTCGGTCCGCAGT
>JAJRVY010000267.1 GCA_024277065.1 Planctomycetota bacterium | reverse complement strand
TGCTCGATCGCACGCGGGAGGGCGACGTGCTGGTCCTTGACGCGGGCTATCCGAGCTTCGACGTCTTCGTCATGCTGCGCGAGTCCCGGCTCGACTTCGTCGTGCGCCTGCCCGGCAGCGGCACCTTCGGCACGGTCCACGACTTCATCGCCGGCGGGGCGCAGGAAGCGACGCTCACGCTCCACCCGCCCGAGGGCTCGGTGCTGCGCGGAGGGCGCCGGGTAACCGGCGTCCCTACCGCAACCGCCGGTTGTCGCGCTCCACATCGGACCGGGCTCGCGAGCCTGGGAGCCCCTCGGAGATCGAGGCTCAGGACTCGCGGCCACTATCTCCGGAGCCTGGTCGTGGGTGACGGGGCAGAACCGCCGAATCGAGCCAGCCAGGTGCGGTAGTCGTGCGACAACGCACACTGGAGCCGCCGGCTGACGGGTACACCGAGCCCGAAGCGAGCGAGCCGCGGAGATGGCTCGGGAGGTCGGGGTTGCGTCGGAGGTGGCGGCCGTAGCGGCGGCCTCAGGCCGCGTCTCGCGGGGCTTCGGCGCCGTCGTCGGGTGGCGGGGTGTCGTTGCCGGAGCCCTGCTCCTTCCGCTCCTGCTCGGCGCGCTCGGCCGCTTCGCGTTCGGCCTTCTCCCGCTCGGCCTTCTTGCGCTTGCGGCGGGCACGGCGTCGCTTGCGGCGGGCGGCCTCCTCGGGATCGACCTCGTCGCCGTCCTTCTTCGCTCCGTCGCCCGTCTCGCCGGCGTCGCTCCCATCGTCCGTCTCGTCGTCGCCCCGGTGCAGGACCTTGTCAAGCAGCCCGCCGAGGCCGCCCTTCAGCGCGTCGCTCACCGACGGCAGCTTCAGGTCGGGGCTCGCCAGGTCGCCCTCGAGGCGCAGCGGCAGGTAGCCGTCGTCGTCCAGGAACTCGGCGAAGCGCGCGAACTCCGCACGGCCGCCGTTGGGTCTGATGTCGAACGCGTAGTCGATCGTGCCGTCGAGACCGACCTCGCCGCCGAGACGCAGGTCCATGCCGCTGCCGACCACGTCCAGCGGCTCGGTCGTCACGCGTCCGCGCTTGACGGTGAACGGCACGTCCGCGCTCGCCACCTCGAGGCGCGATCCGGCGCCGGCCATGTCCAGCAGCTTGCCGATCCAGTTGCGTGACTCGGCGTAGACGCCGTCGAGGTGCATGACGCCCTCCCCGCTGACGGTGCGTCGCAGCCGGTCTCCGTCCAGGCCCTTGGCCGTCAGCTCGGCGTCGATGCCCACCGTGCCGCCCGTGTCGCCGGCGTCGCCGACGGCCAGGAGTGGTGACGCGCGTGCCAGGAGCGGCGCGAGGTCGGTGTCGATGCGCACGTCCTTCGCGTGCAGGCTGAGCGTGTGCCCGGGCTTCTCACCGACGAGGCCGATCGTCGCGTTGCCGGTTGCCCGGCCGCCGTTGATCGTCAGGTCGATCGGATCGAGCCGCACGAGTCCCCCGGCGATCGTCGCGTGGATGGTGCCGCTGGAGATCGCCGCGTAGGGCGCGACGACGTCGGTCAGTACGAGCACGACGCCGCCCGTCCAGCCGTCTGCGAACTCGCGCCCGGCGGTCACGTCGCCGCGAAACAGTAACGGCTCCTCGGTTGCAATGCTGCCGGCGATGCGTGTTCCGGCGCCTCCGCCGGTGAGCACTGCCGCGGCGTCCAGGAGCGGCTGCACCGGGCCCGAGAGGTCGGCTGACAGGTCCAGCGGCTGCCCGCCGCCGCCTCCGAGCACGCGTGCCTGCAGCTTGACGCCTCCGGCCGTGTCGAGCGTCAGCGTCAGCGGTCGCTGCCGCGTGCCCTCGGGAGCGGCGCCGAAGCCATGCTCGAAGGAGGGGACGGAGAAACTGACGCGTTCCTCGCGCCAGGCGGCATCGGGCGTGTCCGCGCGCAGCATGACGAGGTCCCGGACGCTCCCGGTGAGCGAGCCCCCGAAGGTGCGGTCGCCCGCGTCGCCCGTGGTCGTGGCGTCGAGCACAGCATCGATCGAGCCCGTGGCCGAGACCTCGGGCAGGAGACCGAAGGAGTGGGCGATCGCGAAGGCTCCCTCGAGTGGGCCGCGCACGGCGATCGAGCCCTGGGCCGCGCCGCCCGCGCGCAGCGTTCCGCCGACGTCAACGGTCAGGCCCTCCGAGCGCGCGAGCAGCCTCGTGATCTGGATCTGCAGGCGATCCAGGGGGCCGTCCACGGCGAGTGCGCCCTCGTAGGCACCGGCGAGCGGCGTCGCGTCGCCGTCCGTGACGGCGGCCAGCAGCGCCGCCAAGGGCTCGAGCGCGCCCGAGAAGTCCAGACGCACGTGCGCGAACCCCTCGGCGTCCAGCGAACCGTCGGCGCGTGCCGTGAGCGGGCCCGTGACGACGACCGAGGCGGTCGGCATCTCGGGCTTCTCGCGTGTGCCGGCGATGACCGCGGCGAGGCGCACCTCGCCTCCCGGGGCGTGCACCCTGGCGAGGGCCCCCTGGGCGTGAGCGACAGCGAGCAGCGCGTCCACGGCGGCCGTCGCCTCGACGGTGGCCGTGACCGTGCCCATCTCGGAGATCGCGCCCGTGACGTTCACGTCCAGTGGTCCGTCGTCGATGCGCAGAGAGGCCGACGGGATCTCGGGGCGCGTGCGTGATCCCGCGACCCGCAGCGCGCCGCGGATGCGTCCGTCCAGCGGCACGTCGCCCTCGACGAACCCCAGACCGCGGGCCAGCGCAACGGCGTCGGGGATGCGCCCGTCGAGGGTCGCGTCGGCCTCGATGCGCCCGTCGGCGCGCATGCGCCCCGTCGCCGAGAGCGCCAGATCGCCGCGCAGCTCGAGCTCCTCGATCTCGACGGCGAGCGCGTCGGGCGGACCGTCCACGGCCGCCGCGAAGGAGAACGTCCCGCGCAGCGCGGCGAGTTGCTCGTCGGCGCCGCCGGCGGCGAGCAGGCGTTCGATCGCGCCGCTGCCGCGTACCCGGACGTACACGGTGCCGTCGCCGCCGAGCGAGCCGACGGCCGTGACCGCGACGCCCTCGTCGCGCAGTTCCAGACTCTCGATGTCGATGGTCGCTCGCGGCGCCTCGCTCGTGCGCGTGATGCCGATCACGCCGCGCAGCTTCCCCGCGATGGCGAGGTCCTGCGGCGCGAGGCCCATGGCCTTGGCGCGGCGCACGACGGTGGGGACGTCGCCGCTCACGACCACGTTCACGTCCCATGCACCGTCGCGCCCGGCGCGCCCTGTGATGCTCGCCTCGAGCTCGTCGGGGATGCTCACCAGCGCTTCGTCGATGGTGACGCCGTCCGTGTCCGGACGCACCGCGATGCGGGCCGTGACCTCGTCGATCGCGAGCGGCGTGCCGCCCGGCGTGGCCGACGGCGCGCGCAGTCCCTTGATGGTCAGCGTGCCCTCGCCGCGCGAGGGCGACGGACGGAAGGTGAGCCGGCCCTCGGCGCGACCGGCCACGCCCGCCGGTACGTCGAGGCCCAGTGCTCGCAGTGCTGCGGCGCCGCGCTCCACGTCGATGGACATCGTCGCCTCGCCGTCGATCGCCGCGAGCGTGCCGGAGAACGACGCGTGCGCCGCGACGCCGGGCGCCGACAACAGACCGTCGCGGATCGCGAACGTGTCGCCGTCGATCTCGAAGGTGCACGTGATGCGCAGGTCGTCGTCATCGCTTCGTGTGTCCCGTGTGCCCCGCGCGTCGGCGGCGACGAGATCGCGCACGGTCAGCTCGATCTCGCCCTGCGCCTTGCGGCCGACACTGTCGAGCGCGATGCGGCCGTCCAGCACGCCGCGGGGCGGCGCGCCGGCCACGAACAGCGACAGGAGATCGCCGTTCTCGGCCGCATCCAGCGCGACGAGCTGCACCTCGCTGCGTACCGCCAGCCGCTCGATGGGCAGCAGCACGCCGTTGGCGTCGAACAGTGTGAGGTCGCCGCTCACCCGCAGCGAGCCGCCGCCGACGGGCACGTTCAGGTCGAAGATCGTGGGGCCTGCGCGCGTCGTCAGCTCTCCGCTGAACTCGATCCCGCCGCGCGTGACCTCGCGGCCGTCGTCGGCGACGAGCACCAGGGTCAGGCCGTGGACCTCGATGGGCACGCTGAGCTCGGGCAGGACGAGCGCCTCCTCCTCGCTGCCGTCGCGGCGCTTCGTGCGCTTCTTGCGCGTGCGCACGACGTCCTCGGTGTTGAGCGCGCCCTCGCGTGTGCGCTCGATGCGCACGACGGGGTCGTGGAACACCAGCTTGCGCACGTCGAGGCGGAGCATGAGCAGTGGCCAGACGTCAGCGTCGAACTCCACCAGCGGCGCGCGGAGCAGCGGGTGCTCGTCGCCCTTGCTGCGGCGGAGTTCGAGAACCGTGAGCGTGATGCCGTCGCTCCACGACGCGCTGAGCGCGTCGAACGTGACGGCCGTGCCCTCCTCGAGGTTCTAGTCCAGGTACGCGCGGACCTCGTCGTTCAGCCAGCTCGTGCTGAGCAGCGATGGGCCTGCCGCGATGAGCCCGATGAGGCCCAGAACGGCCGCTGCGACGACGAACGGCCAGCGGCGGCGGCGTGGCGGCGCGGTGCTCTCGAACGCCGCGGGCGGGATGTTGCCGAGGCCCGGGGCGAATTCGTCATCGACGTTGTCGGAGGGCATGGCTGTGCCCTTCACGGAGGACGCCGCTCGCGGCGCGAGGCGGCGGCGCTCGCCGTCACGGGGGACACGCAAGCGCCGCGCCGTTCCAGGGCGGCGTCGCTACTCTACCTCTCCTGCGCGTGGCGTGCGGCGCGATTGGCGAGGCAGGCCCCCGTCGCCGAGCCCGGCGTCGCCGCCACTTCGTCCGGCGTGCCGCACGCGACGAGCGCGCCGCCGGCCTCACCGCCGCCGGGGCCGAGGTCCACGACGAAGTCGGCGGCGGCGATCACGTCGAGTTGGTGCTCGATCACGATTACGGTGTTGCCGAGGGTGACGAGGCCGCGCAGCACGTGGATGAGCTTGTCCACGTCGGCCGCGTGCAGGCCGGTCGTCGGCTCGTCGAGCAGGTAGACGATGCCCCCGCGGCCACGCCGGGCCATCTCGGCGGCGAGCTTGACGCGCTGCGCCTCGCCGCCCGACAGCGTGGGGGAGGGCTGGCCGAGCTGCAGGTAGCCGAGGCCCACCTCGTCCATGACGTCGAGCACGCACGCGATCTTCGGGAACGCGGCGAAGGCCGGGCGCGCCTCGGCGACGGTCATCGCGAGCACCTCGGCGATGGTGCGGCCGCCGAAGCGCACGGCCAGCGTCTCCTCGTCGTAGCGCGCTCCGTCGCAGACGTCGCACGGCACGCGCACGCCCGGCAGAAAGCTCATCTCGACACGGATCTCGCCCTGGCCCTTGCATTCGGGGCAGCGCCCCGCGGCGCTGTTGAACGAGAACCGTGACGCGGTGAAGCCCCGCACGCGGGCCTCCGGCGCCGCGGCGAACAGGCCGCGCAGGGGGTCCATGATCTTCGTGTAGGTCGCCGGCACGCTGCGCGACGTCTTTCCGATCGGGCTCTGGTCGATCTCAAGGACGCCGCGCACGTGTTCGGCACCGCGCAGCGCGTCGTGGGCGCCCGGCTCCGGTCCCACGCGGTCCAGCGCCCGCAGCAGCGCGGCGTGGAGGACATGGCGCACCAGCGTGGACTTGCCGCTGCCCGAGACGCCGGTGACGCACGTGAGTGCGCCGACCGGGAAGCGCGCGTCGATGCCGCGCAGGTTGCGGGCGCTCGCGCCCGAGAGCACGAGCGCCGGGCCGTCCGACCGGTCGCGGCGATCCTCGACGGTGGCGTGGCGTCGCGCGCCGCAGAGCCAGGGGCCGGTGACGCTGCCGGGGTCGGCGGCGATCTCGTCGGGAGTGCCGACGGCCACCACGCGGCCGCCGTGCGTGCCCGCGCCGGGGCCCAGATCGATCACCAGGTCCGCGGCGCGGATCGTGTCCTCGTCGTGTTCGACGACGAGCAGCGTCGCGCCGCGGTCGCAGAGGGCGCGCAGCGTGCCGAGCAGGCGCTCGTTGTCGCGCGGGTGCAGCCCGATCGTCGGCTCGTCGAGGACGTAGCAGACGCCGCGCAGACCCGTGCCGAGTTGCGACGCGAGCCGTACGCGCTGGGACTCGCCACCGGACAGCGTACGCGCGCCGCGATCGAGCGTGAGATACGACAGCCCGACCTCCTCGACGAACGCGAGGCGTGCGTTCACCTCGGAGCGCACCGGGGCCAGCACGGCGGCCTCCCTCGCGGACGACGGCTGCGCCGCGGCCAGCCAGCGGCGGGCGGCGTCCACGGGGAGTGCCAAGACGTCGTGCAGGCCGCGGTCCTGGAAGCGCACGGCCCGCGCGGCGGGGTTCAGCCGCGCGCCGCCGCACGACTTGCAGGGCGGCGAATCGTCGCCGTCGCTCTCCTCGACGCCGCGTCCCCGGCAGCGGCGGCACATGCCCTGGCGGGTCGAGAACGACAGGTCGCCCGGGTCCAGCGGCCCGTAGGACGTGCCGCAGCCCGCGCACGCGGCGACCGCCGAGAGCAGCGCGGCGTCCGCGAGATCACTCGCGAACGCGACGTACAGCGTTCCTTCCCCGACGTCGAGGGCGCGGTCCACGGCGGCGGCGAGATCGTCGCGGCCGGCGCAGGACGTCGGCGCCGTGGCGACCAGCGCCTCGACGGAGTGCTCGTGGTAGCGCGAGAGCCGCGTCTGCGCATCGACGTCCACCCCCGCGCCGTCCACGCGGGCGCGTTCGATACCGAGGTGCGCCATGCGCCGGAAGACTTTGCCGTGGAAGCCCTTGCGGCGCCGCACGAGGGGGGCGAGCAGGTAGGCCGTGGCGCGGCGCCCGGCGCGGCGCGCGATCTCCTCGACGATGATCTCCGGGCTCGTGCCCGCCACCGGCCGGTCGCAGCGCTCGCAGTGGCGCGTGCCGCAACGCGCCCAGAGCAGGCGCAGGTAGTCCAGCACCTGCGCCATCGACGCCACCGTCGCGCGGGTTCCCCCACGCGTCGAGCGCTGGTCGATGGACACCGTCGGCGGCAGCCCGTCGATGGCGTCCACATCGGGCCGCGGCACCTGCTCCACGAACTGTCGCGCATACGCCGAGAGGCTCTCGAGATAGCGCCGCCGCCCCTCCGCGAACACCGTGTCGAACGCGAGCGACGACTTGCCGCTGCCCGAGACGCCGGTGACGACCGTGAAGCAGCCGTGCGGGATCGTCACGTCCACCCCGCGCAGGTTGTGGACGTGGCAGCCCTTGACCTCGATGGCGGCGAGCCGCGCAGAACGCGTGTCGATGGAAGGGGCGGGGGGGGGCGGGGGGGGCATGGGGGGAGCCGGGTGATCGGCCGAGGTCGAGACTACCCGCAGCATGCCCTCGGCTACGTGCAACCACCGTCGTCGGCTTGGGCGCGGCAGCGGCTCGTCCCGGGCGCTCGCTCAGCGCTTCTCGTCGGACGGGCGTTCATGGAGCGTGAGGACGACATCGGAGACTGCGGCATCCGTGGCGAGTCCCAGCCGGCGCTCCTCCATGACGCGCTCCGTTGAGTCGGGTTCGTCGCGCCGCCTCGCAGCGAACCCGCCGGACGCAATCGGCGCGCACCCGGGATTCCTGCTCACGCTCTCAGCCCCGAATCCAGTCCTCGAGCTCGATGCCGGGGAAACGTGCGAAGTGGGAGCGGTTGCCGGTCACGACGACGGCGCCGCGTGCTGCGGCGACCGACGCGATGAGCAGGTCGGCGTCGGCGGGTGCCGTGCCGGCGCGGCGGAGAAGTGCTTTCGCCTCGCCGAAGATGCGCGCCGCTGCCGCGTCCATCTCCAGCACGTCGAGGGTTGCGAGGAACGCATCGACCACGCGGGCGTTGAGCTCGGGCGTCGTCGAGTTCGCCGCGCCGAAGTGGAGTTCGGCTGCCGTCATCCAGGTTGTCGCAACGTCGCAGTCGTACGCCGCCCGGCGCTCGATCACGCGCGCGTTGCCGCGCAGCAGTTCGATGCACGTGTCGGTGTCGAGAACGCGGAGGTTGGCATCGATCACAGCTAGACGTCCCGGCCCCGGGACCGTGCGTCGTAGATGTGGCGGATCTCGTCCTCGGACGACTCATCGGAGACCCAGCTACCGGCGAGCCGACGCCAGGCCTCGATCTGTTCCGAGACTCGATCGCGGTGTGCGGCTGGGCGCGCCTCGAGCCCGCGCTCCAGAAGCACGAAGACCTGCTGCGTCAGGCTTCGGCGCTCGCCTCGCGCTCGCTCGCGCAGGCGTTCCAGCAGGTTCTTGGGGATGTCCTTGAGGGTGAGGGACGGCATGAGATGGCCCCGATGGTGTCAGAATGGTTGCATGATAGCACCACAGAGCAGCCAGTCCAGTGTGCGTGCGGCGCAGGCTCCGGCGACCGGCGGGTCGCGCCATGCTCGCGGTCGATGGACGCACCGATCCCGAAGAGTTCGAAACGTCGACGGCCGTGGCCCGTGACCACGGGCGCAGCGCGCGACGCGCACGTCGTCGTCCGGAACACGCGCGCCGAGATCGACGAGGACAGCGACCGGGCGGCGCTCGCATCGGACGGCGTCGTCGTCCATCCGGTGACGGAACCGTGGGAGTGGTTGCGCGCACACGTCCCCGACGCACTTGCCGAGTAGCACGCGGCGGGCGGGTCACCCGTGGTCGAGCGCTAAGGTCAAGAAGGGAGCGCCAAGGTCAAGAAGGGGGCGGTCGCCGTGTTCCCCGCGGCGATCTCCTCGGGCGTGCCGGTCGCGACGATGCGGCCGCCGTCCGCGCCGCCGCCGGGACCCAGTTCGATGACGTGGTCGGCGGCGGCGACGACCGCGAGGTGGTGCTCGATGACCACGACGGTGTGTCCCGCGTCGGCCAGCCGGTCCAGGCAGTGCAGCAGTACGCGAACGTCGGCGAGGTGCAGGCCGGTCGTCGGCTCGTCGAGCACGAACAGCGCGCGTCTGCCGCGTCCGCCGCGCTTCGTACGCGCGTGGGAGAGGTGCCGGGCGAGCTTCAGGCGCTGGGCCTCGCCGCCCGAGAGTGTCGTCGCCGACCGCCCGAGGCGCAGGTAGCCCAGGCCGACGTCGGCGAGCGGCGTGAGGTGGGTGACGATCTTCGCGGCGGCGCCGCGGCCCGCCGCGCCGACCTCCCGCTCCGCTGCCGCCGGGTCGAAGAACGCCAGCGCGGCGGCGATGGAGAGATCCAGGATGGCGTTCACGTCGCGGCCGCGGTAGCGCACGAGCAGGATCTCGGGCTTGAAGCGCTTGCCGCCGCACTCCTCGCACGGCACCTGTACGTCGGCGAGGAACTGCATCTCGAGGATCTCGACCCCCGCGCCGTCGCAGGCGGGGCAGCGGCCCCCACGTGTGTTGAACGAGAAGGCCTTCGGGCCGAGGCGCAGCTTCTTCGCGGTCTCCGTCTGCGCCAGGAGCGAGCGCAGGTGCGTCATCGCGCCCGAGTAGGTCGCTGGATTCGAGCGCGGCGTGCGGCCGATCGGGGTCTGATCGACGAGATCGCAGCGGCTCACCGTCTCGGCTCCGAACAGCGCGTCGTGGGCGAGAGGGAGCGGCCCGCCGCCGCCGACGGCGTGCGTCACGGCGGGGACGAGGGTCTCGGTGACGAGCGTGCTCTTGCCCGAGCCGGAGACGCCGACGACGGCGACGAGGCAGCCCGTCGGCACGTCCAGGTCCACGCCCTGCAGGTTGTGGCCGCGCGCGCCCCGTAGCAGGAGCGACCCGACGGGCCGGCGGCGCCGGGCGCGGACGTCGTGCACGGCCTGCTCCCCGCGCAGGAACCGCGCCGTGAGCGAGCGCGGGTCCTCGCGCAGCCCCGCGAGGGGGCCCTGGTAGAGCACCTCACCTCCGTGCTCGCCCGCGCCGGGCCCCAGGTCGATGACGTGGTCGGCGGCGAGGATCGTGTCCGGATCGTGCTCCACGACGACCAGCGTGTTGCCGCGGTCCCGGAGCCGGCGCAGGATGCCGAGCAGCCGGTGAGTGTCGCGCGGGTGCAGGCCGACCGAGGGCTCGTCGAGCACGTAGAGCGTGTTGACGAGCGCCGCGCCGAGCGCCGTCGCGAGATTCACGCGCTGGAACTCGCCACCCGAGAGCGTGCGCGTCGCGCGGTCGAGCGTCAGGTAGCCCAGTCCGACCTCGTCGAGGTACGACAGTCGGGAGTCGATGCCCTCGCGCACGACGGCGGCGACCTCCGCCACGGCCCGCGGCAGCCGCAGCTCCCGCAGCGCAGCGAGGGCGTCGTCGATCGGAAGCGTCTCCCACTCGTGGACGTTGCGCCCGCCGAGCCGCCACCACAGCGCCTGCTCGCGGCGCCGCGAGCCGTGGCACACCGTGCACGTGACGTACCTGCGATAGCGCGCCAGCAGCACGCGCACGCGCAGCTTGTACGCCTTCTTCTGGAGCCACGCCATCCAGCCGCGGACGCCGCCGAAGCCGTCCGCGCCCGCGACGATCGCGCGCTGCGCGCCGGCGTCCAACTCGCGCCACGGGACGTCCATGGGGATGCCGCGCCGCTTCGCGAACACCGCGAGCGCACGACGCTCGCTGCGTGTGCGCGGCGTCGTCCACGGACGGATGGCGCCCGCGGCGAGGGAGAGCGCATCGTCCGGCACGACGGCCGCCGGATCGAGGGCGACGGTGCTCCCGAAGCCGCGGCACTCCGGACACGCGCCGAGCGGCGAGTTGAACGAGAACAGGTTCGCGGCGGGCTCCTCGAAGCGCCGGTCGCAGTGCGCGCAGTGCAGCCCGAGGGAGAACGGCAACGGGGGGCCGCCCTCGGGGCGCACGATGACGCGGCCGCGGCCGAGGTGCAGGCCCTGTTCGGCGGACTCCAGCAGGCGGCTGCGGTTCGTCCTGCCGGCCACCACGCGGTCGAGCACGACCTCGACATCGCTCGCCGGGCGTTCTGCGAACCCGGCCGCCTCCTGCGGCCGCCCCGTCGTGGTATCCCACAGCCGCGTGACTCCGGCGGCGGCGAGGCCCGCCACCTGCTCCGCCCACGGCAGCTCGCCCGCGGCGGGGAGCGGGAACGTCAGGGTCACGCGCGTCCCCTCGCGGAGCGCGAGGACGGCATCCGCCACGTGCGCGGGCGTCTCGCGATGCACGCGCCGTGCGCACCCGGGACACCACAGCGACGCCGCCTTGGCGAAGAGCAGCTTCAGGTGATCG
>JAJRVY010000266.1 GCA_024277065.1 Planctomycetota bacterium | reverse complement strand
GGCCAGGGCGCGTAGCAGGTCGTAGCGCGCGACGCCGAGGTCCGCGCGCGTCGGCGCCCACCCGAGCGTGTCGTCCAGGCGTGCGAGGGCCGGCGCCAGAAGATCGTTGCGGCCGCAGCGCGCGGAAGCGGCGACCGCGAGTTGCGCGAGCGCGCGCGCGGCGCGGACGTCGCGGTCCTGGTCGTCCAGGCGGGCCACGAGCGCGTCGCGGGCCGCGTCGATCAGACCCGCGTCGGCCGTCGAACGCAGACGATCGGGGACGCGCGCGGCGGCCACGGCACGAACGTGACTCGCGAGCGGCGCCGCCGGCACGCGCCACTCTCCGGCAGACGCGGCCGTCACGGCCGGCGGTGCGACCAGTACCGCGGCGAGCGTCATGCCGAGCATCCGGCGCAGCGGCGTCGCGTGTACCGCCGGCGCGCCCACCGGCGATCGTCCGTGTCCCATGCAGAGACCGAGGATGACGGCGAACGTAGCGGCGGCGCTGACGTCCGGTCCTGCGAGAAGTGCGTGTCCCGCCCGCGCCGCGATCAGTGCGGCGAGGGCGGTCGCCGCCGCCACGCCGATCTCTCCGCGGCGCCGCCGCAGCGTGACGGTGACGAACGCCGCGGCGAGCAGCAGCAGCTCGGCGAGCGCGCCGGAGAACCCGCGCTCGGCGAACGCGTTCAGGAAGACGTTGCCGGCCGAACGCACGTCTCGCGACGCCGGCGCCACGTCGAGGATGCGCGGCCGGAAGAAGTAGTCCCACGCGTACGGGAAGCAGCCCCCGCCCGCGCCGAGCAGGGGGCGTGCGCGTCCGGCCTCGAGGGCTACGGCGAAGCGGGTGCCACGCTCGAACACAGCAGGCATCGAGCGTTCCACCGCTGGCAGCTCACGTCCCTGCGGCGACAGATCGAGCACCGCGCTCTCGCGTACGACGAGTACCGCCGGCGGGGCGAGCAACGTCAGCAGGAACGCGGCCGTCACCAGGCGTCTCGCACCGCGCGTAGCGGCGCACTCGTCGCGCATCACGGCCAGAGCCACGACGGTCCCGATCCATGCGCCGAGCGCCGTTGCCGGCTCGCCGCGCGCGAATGCCGTGACGGCGCAGACCGCGGCGGCGGCGGCCCAGGTCGCGCGCCGCCCCGCGGCGGCCGTCCAGCCACAGAGGCCGGCGCCGCACAGCGCGATCCATCCGACGATGGCGGCGTCGCCGAACGCGGTCGGCGCGACCCAGGAAGCGGCCGCGACGACGCAGCAGGACGCAGCGCAGACGCGCAGGGCGAGGCGCGGCGCGGCGGCTGCGGCGAGCGCGGTCACGGCCGCTGCGACCGCCGTGGCGACGCCGAGCCGGCCACGCGGCGTTCCCCAGAGCGCGACGATCGGGTCGATGGCGGTGACGATGGATGCCGCGTGGGAGAGGACGTAGATGCCCAGCGCCGCGGGAACGAGCACGCCGGCGCCGCGCGGCCGCCGCCAGACGAGGAGCGCGGCCAGTACCGCCGCGGCTCCGCGCAGTGCGAGGGCGCGCGGAACGTCGGGTGCGCCCTGACTCAGGAACGGCCCCGCGAGCGCGAACACGGGAACCGCCGCCGCAAGTGCGACGGCGGCGCGAAAGGTGATCGGGAGCGCGTCGCAAGGCGTGCGCCCCAAATCCTGTGCCGGCGAATCCTGTGTCGCCGGCGCCGGTTCGCGCTGACTCAGGTCGTGACCCGGAGCGGGCGCGTCAGAACTCCGCCTTGCGGGGCTTGAACTTCACCTTGATCTTGTACTTCACGTCGTAGCCGTCGTTCGGCCCCCCGGAGACCGTTCCCTTGCCCTTGAGATTGACCTTGCCGGACAGTTTCGTGAACGTCTTGTCCACCTTGACGCTGCCGCTCTGCTTGGTGTCGGACATGGTGATCCTGCCGCCGATGAACTCGTTGCGCGCCTTCGCCTTGGCGGAATCGAGATTGACGGTGAGGTTGAGCAGGTTCTGGATGCCGGCGCGGAAGTCCACGAAGTCGGCGTTCCTTGCCTTGAGTGAGCCCTTGGTCTCGGCGGAGTTCGTCTTCGTGACCGGGAACGCGATCGTGAACCCTCCCAGGTCCGGGGGCGTCAGCGGCGCCGGCTTGGACTTGTGCAATCGGAGTACGCCGTCCAGGTTGAGCGTGCCCGGATCATCGGACGTCCTTCCGCGGCTGATGTACGCGAAGCCCTCGTCCAACTGGTACGTCGTCTTCTGCACGACCTTGTCCTTCTTCGCACCGACGCTGACGATCGGACCGAGCGCGATCACGATCACGACGAGCGTCGCGATGATCGCGAACTCGAAGAAGAAGAAGGCGGACGCGACGGCCGCGCCGATGCCGGCGGCGACGAGTGACCCGGCCGTGTACGTGGCGAGGCGCATGAGGATGTCTCCCGGTTGTGGCGAGGCGCTGCGACTACGCGGACAGGGTACCGCTTGCCGGGAACACGGGGAACCTCTCGCTCGTTACCGCGCGAAGTCGAGCAGGTTCTCGATCTCCGCGCGCCACGACTCGCCGAACGACATCACGAGCAGCTCCTTGATCAGCGCACTCTCGTCGTCGAGCAGGACGCCGCGGCCGCGACCGGCCGCCGCCGTCAGCTTGTACATGTCGAAGACGGGCGACGTCACGCTGGAGAAGTCGAGCCGCTTCTTGCGCCGCTTGATGTCGAGCGAGCGCCGGTTCGTGTCGGTGTAGAGCGCGTGCAGCGCGGCGTTGTTCTCGGGCGTGCAGAACTCCTTGATGACCTCGATGAACTGCTGGTGGGACTCGAGGTGGTGCGTGGCGTCGCCGGCGTACACGACCACCTTGTGCGCGTCCTTGCGCCAGTCGAGGTTCTGCATCACGTTGCGCGTCGTCTCGTAGACGGCTTCGGGCAGGTCGCCGCCCTGGCCGTGCGTCGCGTTCTGCAGGAAGCCCGACAGCTTCCACGTGTCGTAGGTCAGCGGGGAGCCGTAGAAGACGTAGTTGTCGCCGAAGTCACGGTACGTGTAGACCGACACGCGCAGACTGGGCAGGAGCGCGTTGAGCTCGTGGATGATCTCGTCGGTGCGCTCCTTCGCAGCGCTGATGAGACCTGCCATGGACCCCGTCGAGTCGAAGAGCAGCGCGATGTCGAGGCCCTTCCACTTGAGGTTGCGGGCGTACTCGGTCAGCTTGCCCGTGATCGCCGCGCGCTTGTGTGCGCCGCGCGCCGGCAGGCGCCCGTCGCGTCCGGACCACCACGTGCGCCAGCTCTGGATCGCCGCCGCGCGCGTGTTGCCGTCGCTGCCGGCGAGGAACCCGCGCGACGTCTCGCCGACGGTCTGGAGCGCGAGATTGGCGCGCGTGCGGGTCTCCTCGGAGTCCGATGCCAGCGCGGCGATCAGCGGATCGATGCAGTACGGCGAACGCAGCGCGTCGAGGCACTCGAGCGCGCCCTTCTCGAGTCGCTTCTCCTTGCCGGAGATGTAGACCGACACGACCCTCCTCACGACCGCCTCGTTCGACGCGATCGTCGAGCGATTCGCGATCGCCGCCAGGCCGAGGCAGGCGTTGGTGCGCACGCCGAAGTCGTTGTCGCCCAGCGCATTCGCGATCGCCGCCGCCACCTCGTCGCCGATCGGATGGTGCGAGAGGGCTGCGACGGCCTGCTCGCGCACGCCGTAGTCCGCGTCCTTGGCGGCGCGCAGCAGCGCCTTGAGAACTCCGTCCTCGGTCGTCCGCCGGGCAGCGGCGCGCACGGCCATGACCCGGATCATGTACTTCTCGTCGCGGACGGCCTTGAGCAGCGCCGCCGTGGATGCGGGCGTGCGGATCGCGGCGAGCGCGCGGACGGCGCCGATACGCACCTCGCCGCGTTTGTCCGTGACGGCCTTCGTCAGCACCTTGACGGCGTCGGGCGTCGCGATGCGGCCGAGGGCCATCACGGCGTTGTGCTTGACGTCGAGCTGACTGTCCCTGAGCGCCTTCGCGAGCTTCGGCACGAGCGCGGCATCACGGGCCCAGCCCGCGCCGTAGCTGGCGGCCACACGGACCGCGTCCTGGCGGTGCGAGATGCCCTTCACCAGCACCTCGGACGTCACGCCGTCCTCGGCGGAGCGTCGGCCGAGGCCCTCGGCGGCGCCCATGCGCAGGAACGCCTTGTGGTCCCAGGGTTTCGCCATCAGGACGACGTTGCTCACGATGCGCGCGGCGGGTTTGGCGTCGGAGCGCGCGAGGGCGAGGCCGAGCAGGTAGTGCGAGTAGCGATCCCCGTTGTCGAGCTCGACCGCCGAGTCCGTGCGCTCGAGCTGCCGCGTCGCGACGAGCGCCTCGGCCTCCGCGACCAGCCGCTTCACCGACGGCTCGTGCCCGATGGCCACGAGCGCCCCGAGGGCCTCGTAGCGCAGGTCGAGATCCTTGGAGTCCACGAACTTGGTGAGATGCGCGGCCAGCGCCGGGTCGCGCAGCCGGCCGAGTCCGCGGACCGCGGCGAGGCGGATACCCGCGTCGTCGTCGTCGGAGGCCGCCATCAGCACGTCGCGGCCCTCGGGCGCCCCCAGCGCGTCGAGTGCCATCACGTACTGCCGGCGCGCCTCGGTGTACTTCTTCTCGGCGTCGTAGGCACGGGCGACTTCCTGCGCCGCGCCCGTCGCGTGCATCGCCGCCAGGCACGACGCCGAGAACGCGCGCGTCTCCCAGTCCAGTTCCTCGAGGCCGATGAGCAGCGCCGGGATCGCGTCGTCCCCGAACTCCAGCATGTCCTTGCGCGACGACGACCAGAATCGGAAGTCGCGGTCCATGAACGCGTTCAGGCGCTCGACGGCGGGCTGCGACGCCGCCGGCAGATCGTCCTTGCGCTGATCCAGCTTCACGCGCTTCTTCTGCGCGTCCATCGCCGCGCCCTGCACCGGCGCGTCGCCGTCGCCCGCGCGCGTCGCCCGCAGTGGGCCCGCAGCGAGTACGAGGGCGGCCAGTGTGATCAAGGACATCCGGCGGATTCGCATGTGCATCCCCGCATCGTAGCGTTCCCCGCGTCTTCGAGCCGAACTCGTGACTCCCGGCGCCCCGTGTCATCATCCGCGTTCGTGTGTCATCATCCGGCGCAACCCGAATCGAGGACGTCCATGCCGCGCGCCATCGTCGTGATGCCGGCCTACAACGCCGAGCCCACACTCGAGAAGACGCTCGCCGAACTCCCCGAAGGAGCCGTCGATGAGATCATCGTCGTGGACGACTGCTCCGGCTACGGCACCGTCGCGCTCGCGAAGCGCCTCGGGCTCACCGTCGTCGAGCACGGTCGCAACCTCGGCTACGGCGCCAACCAGAAGTCGTGCTATCGGATCGCGCTCGAGCGCCAGGCGGACGTCGTCGTCATGCTCCACCCCG
>JAJRVY010000265.1 GCA_024277065.1 Planctomycetota bacterium | reverse complement strand
CGCGACGACGGCACCTCCCTAGCCGAGTTGTGGAGGAGCGGCAACGCAGCAGACGGTCGCAGCGAGCGTAACAGCTTGCTGGCGCGCGAGTTGTGCGCAGCATCGCCGGGCAGCGCCGGATCGCACTCGCTGCGGACGACGTTCTGTCACCCTCTGCCAGGAGCCATCACAACTCGCGTGACGTCGTCCGCGGGACTACTCCGACAGGCTGCTAGGCGTCGCCTCTTTCCTTGGTCGGCGCCGCGCCGCAGCGCATCGTGCGGGGTTCGGGGAGACATAGGAGCCAGAGAAGCGACATGGCGATCGTGAGCAAGGGCGGCGGCGGCGGCGGTGCGGGTGGCGGAGCCACGGCGGACGCGGGTGGCGGGATGGAGGAGGTTCGCACGAATCTGCCGCCGCGCACGGGACCGATCTGTGGGCGCCGGCCGGAGATGCAGGCCGTCGTCGATGCGTTCGGCAAGGCTCAGCAGGAGAAGCGCGCGGGCCTGGTGTAGATCACCGGCGGGCTCGGGCACGGCGTCTCGTCCGTGGCCGTGGAACTCGCGCGCCGTGCCGGCGGACGCTTCCCCGGGGGCGCCTGGATCGTGCGCGCCGACATCGGCGCGGATCTCGCGTGGGCGGATCTTGCGGCGTGCCGCGGCGAGACGGTGACGAAGAGCCTGGCCGAGACGGCCGCTCGCGAGCGTGAACGCCAGGGCCGCGAGCCGCGCTCGCTGATCGTGATCGACGGCGTCCGCAAGGACATGGATCTCGACGCGCTGCTGCCCTCGCGCGAGCACAACGGCGCCGACGTGTTCGTCGTGACGACCGAGCGCACCGGCCGCATCGACGACGTGGTCGAGGTGGGCGCCGTGCCCGATCACGCGCCGCGCCGCATCGCCCACGCCGTGCTCCGTGTGCGTGACGGGGACGACCTCGTACCTCCCGTGGTGCGTGCCACCGACGGCCTCGCGATCACGGCCTCGCTCGCCGCGCGCGTGTCCGTCGCACACCATCCCGACGGACCGCCGCGCAGCATGCGCGATCTCTCGGCGGCGATGATGCAGATCGTGCCGCTGGTGGCCCAGCACCCGACGGCGCTGGAACTCCTGCTCGTGTGCGGCGTCGCGTACCCGACGCTGGTGTCGGCCGACGCGCTGTACGGCGCCATCACGTACCTGCGCGAGCAGCGCCGTGTGGAACTCTCCGACGAGGACATCGGCACGGGCGTGCTGCACCTCGTGCGCCTCGGACTGCTCTCGCTCGACGAGGAGCGCCGCGTCTCGATGCACCCTCTCCTCCAGACGATCGTGTGCGGCATGGCGCGCGACGCGGCCGACCTGCGCGCCGCGCGCGAGGGTCTCGCCGCGGGCCTGATCGAGGAGGCCGGCGAGGCGCTCACCGCCGACGGCGTGGATGTGCGACGCGCCGGGCTCCACCAGTTGCGTCACCTGCGCGACACCGCGGAAGGCCCGTTGCGCGAGCGGCTCGCGAGCGTGATCGGCGAGGTCGAGGGCGCGCTCGGGATGCCGGCCGGATAGCGTGGGCGGAGGCAGTCCAGTGAACGGTGCAGCAGACGGACCGGCGAGCGGACCCGTGAACGGGCCCGAGAAGGACGCCGCGGGCAAGCTCGACTTCCAGACGATGATCCTGCGGCTCCAGGACTACTGGGCCCGGCAGGGATGCGTCATCGTGCAGCCCTACGACACGATGGTCGGCGCCGCGACGTTCTGTCCGTACACGTTCCTGCGCGCCCTCGGACCCGATCCCTGGAAGGTAGCACACGTTCAGCCCTGCCGCCGCCCGACCGACGGCCGCTACGGCGAGAACCCCTTCCGTTTCCAGCGCTACTACCAGTACCAAGTGCTCCTCAAGCCCGCGCCGCGGGACGGTCAGCAACTGTACCTCGGCAGCCTGGCGGCGCTCGGCATCGACATCGCGGCGCACGACGTGCGCTTCGTCGAGGACGACTGGGAGTCGCCGACGCTCGGCGCGACGGGCCTCGGCTGGGAGATCTGGCTCGACGGGATGGAGATCACGCAGTTCACGTATTTCCAGCAGGTGGGCGGCTACGAACTCGATCCGATCGCGCTGGAACTGACGTACGGGCTCGAGCGCATCGCGATGTACATCCAGGACGTCGAGACGGCGTTCGACATCGAGTGGGTGGACGGCGTGACGTGGGGCGACGTCTCGCGCCGCGACGAGCGCGAGTTCAGCGTGTTCAACTTCGAGCACGCCGACACGTCCGTCCTCGCGCGGCACTTCGACGATCACGAGCGCTCGTGCCTGGATCTGGCGCGGCAGGGGTTGCCGCTGCCGGCGTACGACCACTGCATGCAGGCGTCGCACTGCTTCAATCTGCTCGACGCGCGCGGTGCCATCGGCGTCAACCAGCGGGCGCAGTACATCGGCCGTGTGCGCAAGCTCGCGCGGGCCTGCGCGGTGGCCTGGATGGGCGATGACGTGACGGGAGGCGAGCGATGAGGACGCTCCTCCGCAACCTCCTCGTCGCGGCGGCAGTCCTCCTGACGCTCGGCGTCGCGCGCGCCGCGGATGGCTTCTCGGAGGACCTGCGGCGCGCGATGGCCGCACAGGACGAGTTCGCTGCGCGCGGCGAGTTCGACAAGATGGTGCAGAGCGCCCGCGCCGACGCGCGCTCGGGCTCCCCGGACTCCTTCTACCTGCTCGGGCGTGCGCTCGGGAACGTGGCGCTGCAGGCGCAGCGTGCCGGCGACGCAAGGGCCTTCGACGAGCGCATCGCGGAGGCGCGCGAGGCATTCGAGACGGCCAAGGAACTCGGGGGGCTGCTCTACGAACCGGCGTTCCTCGGGCTGGCGCGCTGCTCGCGTTTCGAGGGCGATCTCGAACGCGCGGAGCGGGACCTGCGTCAAGCGCTGCGCATCGCGCCGGGTTTCGTGGCGGCGTCGCTCGAACTGGCGCAGGTGCTCTGGGAGCGCGGGCTCCACGCCGATGCCGAACTGGAACTGCGCCGCCTGCTCGAGCAGCGGCCCGACGACGTCGATGCGCGCATGCTGCTCGGCAGCCTCAAGGTGACACGCAAGCGCTGGAGTGACGCCGAGCGCGAGTTCCGGACGGTACTCGCCCAGGACCCCGAGAACGTCGCCGCCCGCAAGCTGCTCGGCACGACGCTCATGTTCCAGAACAAGCTGGAGGAGGCCGCGCAGCACTGGGAGATGGTGCGCGCCACCACGCCGCAGGACGACGAGCCGTACATCACCCTGTTCCAGATCTACAAGGGGCTGCGCGACGAGGAGAAGGCGCGCATCGTCCTCGGCGCGTTGATCGACCACCTCCCTGGCTCCGAGGCCGCGTCGCGAGCAAGGACGACGCTCGAGGCGATGGACGCGGATCCCTCGTACTTCACGGGCGAGAAGGTCGATGAGAACAGCCCCGAGCGGCTCGTCGAGCGCGTCGAGAAGGGCCCGGACGAGGAGCGCGTTCGTGCGCTCCTCGCGATGCGCGACTTCGAGTGGCAGGCGCTTCCGGGCGTCGTCTACAAGGTGCTCTCGCCGAGCGCCGCCACGGCGCCGGTGCGGCGGGCCGCGCTGCAGCTCATCGGCGTGCACGGCGATCCCCGCACGCTGCCGCTCGTCGAGATCCTGCTGTTCCACCCGAAGGAACGCGATCCCGATCCGGACGTGCGCCGCACCGCGGCCGCCGCGCTCGCCCGGATCGCCACGGACGCCGCCGTGCCGTTGCTCTACCGGCTGCTGGAGGACGCCGACGTGGAGGTTCGCGAGGCGGCCGTGAAGGGCATCGCCGCGCGGACCGGGAAGTGGTTTCGCGTGGACCTCGACGTCGTCACGCCCGTGACCGACTGGGCGACGGAGCTGGAGAGTTACCGCGCCTGGTGGAGTTCGCCGTCGGGCACCGTCGCCAAGCGGCGCGCGATGGAGCGCATGGTCGAGATCTTCGCGCACCTGCGCCGCGGCCGCATCCGTCTCGCCGCGTACGCGCTGGACGGACTCGATGATTCCTCGCAGCGCACGTGGGCCGCCGGCTACGCGCTGTTCCGCGCGATGACGGGCGAGACGTTCGGCTCGGAGAAGGGGCTCGTGCCCGAGGACGAGCGCAAGCGCATCGCGGACGAGGTGCGCGCGTGGCTTGCGAGCCACGACGACGAGGAGAGCTGACGTGGCGGATTTCTTGTTCGAACTGCGCGCCGAGGAACTGCCGCCCGAGGACGTGCGCACGGCGACGGGGGCGCTCGTGGCGGCGTTGTCAAACGCCCTGCAGGCCGCCGGGCTGCCGTTCGACGGCGCGTCGGCGGCGTGGTCGCCCCGTCGCATGACCGTGTTCGTCACGGGCCTCGCCGCCCGCTCCCCAGATCGCGAGGAACGTGTGAAGGGCCCCCCGGCGCGCGTCGCGTTCGACGCGGACGGCAAGGCGACGCGCGCGGCTGCAGGGTTCGCGCGCAAGTGCGGCGTGGCGGAGACGGCACTCGAGCGCGAGGGCGACTATGTGTACGCCGTCGTGTGTACGCCCGGCCGTGACGTACGTGCCGTCCTCGCGGACGTGCTCCCGGGGCTCGTCGCGGCGGTGCCCTGGCGCAAGCGCATGCGCTGGGGCGCCCCGGAGACGTTCGCGCGCCCGATCCGCGGCGTCGTGGCCCTTCTCGGGAGCGATGTCGTGCCGTGTGTCGTGGCGGGCATCCCGTCCGGGCGGGCCACGCGCGGACACGCCTTTCTGGCCCCGGGCGACATCGCGCTGGCCGACGCCTCGCGCCAGGCGTACGCCCGGCGCCTGCGCGCGGCGCATGTTCTCGTCGATCACGAGGAGCGGCGCGTGGCCGTGCTGGCGGCCGTTCACGAACAGGTGCCGGGACTCGCCGTTCGCGAGGAGCTGCTCGAAGAGATCGTCAATATCGTCGAGTGGCCGTCGGCGCTCACGGGGCGCTTCGACGCGTCGTATCTGGAGCTTCCGCCGCGCCTTCTGGTCACGGTCATGGAACACCACCAGCGCTTCGTGCCGGTCAGCGCCGCTGACGGAACGCTGGAGCCATGCTTCGTTGCCGTGATGGACCGCACTCCGGCGTCGGCCGATGTCTGCCGCCCGGGGTTTGAACGTGTCCTCGTGCCACGTCTGCACGACGCGCAGTTCTTCCTGCGCGAGGATCGCAAGACGCCGCTGGTGGAGCGGCTGCCGGCGCTCGTCGATGTTGTCTACCACCGCAAGCTGGGCTCGCTCCGCGACAAGGCCGCTCGTCTCGAGGCACTGGCGCCGCGTGTCGCGAAGCTGCTCGGCTTCGGCGACGAGACGGCGGCCCGCGCCGGGCGCGCCGGGCTGCTTGCGAAGTGCGACCTCGTGACGCTGATGGTGGGGGAGTTCCCCGAACTGCAAGGCCACGTGGGCAGCGTCTACGCGGCGGCGGATGGCGAGCCGGCGGACGTCGCCGCGGCCCTCGACTGGCAGTATCGGCACGACCTCTCGGGCGCAGAGGCGCCGCCGGACGTCGCGCTGGCGCTGCTTCTCGCCGAAAACCTCGACGTGCTCTGCCAGTTCGGCGCGAACGTCGGTCTGCCGTCGGGCAGCGCCGACCCCTTCGGTGTGCGGCGCGCGGCGCTGACGCTGCTTGCCGCGTGCGAGCACTTCGCGCCAGCGTTGCCGCTGGCCGAGGCTCTCGAGGCGGCCGGCGGCAGCGAGGACGTCGCGGACTACCTGCGTGTGCGGGTGGTGCGCCGCCTGCGAGATCGCGGTGTGCCCGCCGATCACGTCGAGGCCGTTGCCGGCTATGCCACCCTCGGTGCTCTGCTGGCTCGCATCGACGACCTCCGTGCGCTCTCCGCGGCGCCCGGATTCCCGCGTCTGCTCGAGGTCGCCGAACGTTGCCGCAACATCACGAAGAAGAGCGGCGCGCCCGCCGCGGTCGTTGATGTGGCATTGCTTCGTGAGGACGCCGAGAAGGCGCTCCACGACGTCTGGGCGCCGCTCGCGGCAGCATTGCCGAGGGCACCCGAGCCGCTCTCCCGCGACGACGCCGTGCGCATTGCGGCCGTGCTCGCCGATCCGCTGCATCGCTTCTTCGAGGAGGTTTTCGTGAACGCCGAAGACCCGGCGCTGCGCACCAACCGGCATGCGCTGCTGCGCGAGATCGACGGCGCCCTCCTGCGCTTCGCCGACCTCTGCGCGATCGTCCGGGGGTAGGAGGATCGGGGGCGGATCGGCGATCGGCACGGCGCTTGCCTCGCAGGCTTGGCAACCGCCGCGCCGATCGCCGATCCTCTCTTTACGTTGGCGCGTGCTCGGGCGCGGACAGCCCCAACGCGAGCGCCCGCCCGTCGCCCGCGACCCTGCGCGCGCGCATGGGT
>JAJRVY010000264.1 GCA_024277065.1 Planctomycetota bacterium | reverse complement strand
TGTCGCTGCTCTCGACGGGGTCCTCCCCCACCAGGAACACGCGGTCGCCCTCTTCGATGCGCAGCACGCGCTTGACGATCTCCGTGTCGCGCACGAACGGGTGTCGCGCGAGGACGATGTCGTCCACCTGCTGCGAGCTCGCGGCGTACGCGTCCAGATCGACGACGATCTCGGCGCCGTCGCGGAGCAGCGGGTACATGCTGTCGCCGGCGACGCGGTAGCGCCGCCGGCGACCGGGATGAGGCATGCGATCAGGTCTCGCCGGGCGCGCTTCAGCCGGCCGTGTACCAGGCGACGTCGCGGCCCTTGGTCGCCCAGAACATCTCGTGGATGGACTTGACGGCGTCCATCAGCTCAGCGCAGTGCTGCTCGCTGACCTCGACCTTGACGGCGGAGCAGAGCTTGGCGGCCTTCCAGAACGTGTCGTGCAGCTCCGGGTACTGCGCGAGGTGCGGCGGCTTGAAGTAGTCCGTCCACAGCACGAGCAGCTCGGACTTGCAGATGTGGGTCTGCTCCTCCTTGATGGCGATGTAGCGCGACATCGTGTTGTGGTAGGCGGCCATGGCCTGTGCGTCGTGGCCCTCGGGATGCTCGAGCGCGAGCAGCTTCTTGGTCATCGACACGGCCGCTTCCGCGGCGATGCGCGCCGAGGCCGGGTCGTAGACGCCGCAGGGGCCGTCGCAATGGGCCTGGGCGATCGGCAGGTCTCGCTTGATCTCACTCATCTTCCTCTTCTCCTCTTCTGGCCCTCGTTCCCGGCCCTCCGCCGAGGAGCCGGTCGAGTCGCTGCTGTGGGATTCGCGTAAGGCGGCGGCGGTTCGCCACCGGCACGGCGACGGTAGCGGCGGGCCTCGCGTCGCGAGGTACGAATCCTACGCCCGGGGGCCGCCTGCTCACCCTCTCAGTTCCACGAGGGGTCGGGTGGCTCGTCGGCGAGCGCCGCCCACGCCCCGCCCAGACGACGCAGGGCGCGCCGCCAGAGCGTGTCCGGGCGCACGTCGAAGATCAGCTCCTCGCTCGCGGGACAGGTGACCCACGCGCCCTCGCTCAGCTCCGCTTCGAGCTGGCCCGCCCCCCACCCGCTGTAGCCGAGCAGGAAACGGATGAGCTCGCGCCCCTCGCCGCGCTTCTCCAGCGCGCGCCGGATCACCGCCGGATCGCCGCCCAGGTGCACGTCGTCCACGACGTGCATGGAGCCCGGGATGCCGGAGCCGAGGCGGTGCAGGAGCTGCACGGTCTCGAGCTGCACCGGACCGCCCATCCACAGCGCGTCGTCGCGCCCGGCGAGCAACTCGTTGTCGGTCTGCAGGTCGGCGACCGTGAGCTTGCCGGGGCGGTTGACGACGACGCCGTAGGACCCCTCGTCGGTGTGGTCGCAGAGCAGCACGACCGTGTGCATGAAGTTCTGGTCCATGAGACGCGGCGACGAGATCAGGAACGTCCCGCGTTCGGGCGCGATGGGCTGGAACGACGACGCGGCGGCCATCGCGGCAGGGTACCGCGCACGCGTCGCGACGTCGCGCGCTTCCCACGGACGGCTCCCGGGCTCGGATGCGCTCTCGACGGGAGCGTCTCGCCCCCGCCGGGGTTCCGCCAACGACAACGCCGGAGTCGTGCGTACCCTGGGCGGATGAACGAACCCGCATCGATGCCGCCTCGCGCCTGTGACCTCGTCGTCCGCGGCGACTTCGTGCTGCCGATGACGGCCGGGCTGCCGGAGATCGCAGGCGGGGCGGTCGCCGTGCGCGGGGGCGAGATCGTGGCCGTGGGCGCGGCAGACGACGTCGCCGCAGACTGGCTGGCGAACGACGAGATCGCCGGGGGCATCGTGCTGCCGGGTCTGATCAACACGCATGGCCACGCCGGCATGACGCTGTACCGCGGTCTCGGGGACGACATGCCCCTCGAGCAGTGGCTGCACGAGTTCGTGTGGCCCGCCGAGAAGAAGTTCACGAACGCCGAGACGGTGGCGGCCGGCACGCGCCTCGCTGTCGCCGAGATGCTCGCGTGTGGCACGACGTCGTTCGCGGACATGTACTTCTTCCAGCAGACGGTCGGCGAGGTCGCCGAGGAGTGCGGCATGCGTGTGCTCCTCGGTCAGGCCGTGATCGGCTTCCCGGTCCCCGGTTGCCCGACGCCCGAGACGGCCTTCGACAAGGTGCGCGCGCTCGACGCCGCATTCGACGGGCACGACCTCGTGCGGCCGTCGATGGCGCTGCACGCCGTCTACACGCTGACGCCGCAGCTCATGGAGCGCGGTGCGGCCGTGGCTGCGGAACTGGGCAGCCCGCTGCAGATCCACCTCTCCGAGACGCGCACCGAGGTGGACGATTGTCGCGAGGCGCACGGGATGACGCCTCCGGCTCTGTGCGCGCGGACGGGCGTTCTGCGCGAGCACACGATCTGCGCCCACGGCGTGCACCTGACCGCGGACGACGTGGCGCTGATCCGTGAGTCCGGCGCCGGCATCTCGCTGAACCCCGAGTCGAACCTCAAGTTGGCCTCGGGCATCGCGGACATCGCAGGGCTGCTCGCCGCCGGCGTCCCGCTGGGACTGGGCACTGACGGCGCCGCCAGCAACAACGACCTCGACATGTGGGACTCGATCCGGCTCGCCGCGCTGCTCCCGAAGGGCACGACGCTCGACCCGACCGTCGTGCCGGCCCGCGAGGCCGTTCGCATGGCCACCGTGGGCGGCGCGCGCCTGTTCGGCTGGGAGCAGCGCGTGGGCACGCTCGAGGTGGGCAAGCGCGCGGACCTCTGCGTCATCGACACGTCCGCGGCGCACCAGACGCCTCTCTACCACCCTTACTCCCACCTCGCGTACGCGACGCACGGATCGGACGTCGTCCACACCGTCGTGGACGGCCGCGTCGTCTACCGCGACCGCCGCCACACGACGCTGGACGTCACGGATGTCTGCGCCACGGTGACGCGGATCGCACGCAGGGTCGCGAGCACCGTGTAGGCTCCGGCGTTGCGGACGGACCCACGCCAAGGAAGTTCCATGCACCACGACGACCACGACGACCGCGCCCACGTTCTCGGATGCCGCGCGGCACACCGCGACTTCGCCCCCAAGGGCACCGCTCCCGTCTACCCCCCGGACGTCTCGATCGAGCCGTTCCACATCGACATCGACTATCGCTTCGATCTCGTTGCACAGTCCGTGGTGGGGCGCGTCACGCACTCCATGCGTGGCAGGAACGGCGATCCGACGCGTCTCGTGCTGCATGCGGTGGACTTCGCGGACGTGGTGTGCGAGGGGCTGGACGGCCGCGACGTGACGTTCCGCTACGACGGGCGTGAGATCACCATCGACTGGGAGCAGCCCTTCGACGAGGGCGAGGAGCGCAAGCTCCTGGTGACGTTCCGCCTCGAGAACCCCGGCACGGGGCTCTTCTTCAGCAAGCCGTCCGAGTCCTTCCCGGACCGCGCCTGGTACGCGGCCACCGACAACGAGACCGAGCGCGCGCGCTTCTGGCTGCCCACCGTCGATCTCCCGAGCGTGCGCTGCACGCTCGACTTCCATCTCACGGCGCACGCCGCGTACACGATCCTCGCCAACGGTGCTCTGGAGTCCGAGACGGAGAACGATGACGGCACGAAGACGGCGCACTGGCGTCTCGAGCAGCCCTGCCCCAGCTACCTGACGTGCATCGCCATCGGCGACTTCGTCGCGCACGAGGACGGGGACTTCGGCGGGCGCCCCGTGGCGGCCTTCACGTCCCGCAAGTTCGCGGCCGCAGACCTCGAGCGGTCGTTCGGGCGAACCAGGGAGATGCTCGCCTGGATGGAGCAGAAGCTCGGTCGCGAGTTCCCGTTCCCCAAGTACTACCAGTACGCGCTGCCCGGGTTCGGTGGCGCCATGGAGAACATCTCGCTCGTCTCCTGGGACGACCAGTTCGTGCTCGACGAGACGCTGGCGAAGGAGTGGACGTGGCTCGTGGACCAGATCAACGTCCACGAGATGGCGCACAGCTACTTCGGCGACATGATCGTCTGCCGCGACTTCGCGCACGCCTGGCTCAAGGAGTCGTGGGCGACGTACATGGAGCAGCTCTGGCTCGAGGACAAGAAGGGCAAGGACGAGAGCGACTACAACTTCCTGCACAACATCGAGCGCTACTGTCTCGAGGCCGACAAGCGCTACAAGCGGCCCATCGTCACGAGGAAGTTCGACCACTCGTGGCACATGTACGACGGCCACCTGTACCCGGGCGGCGGCGCGCGCCTGCACATGCTCCGCCGGGAACTCGGCTGTGATGTCTTCTTCGAGGGCGTGCGCCGTTACGTGGACCGGTACGCGTTCAGGACCGTCGAGACCGACGACTTCCGCCGCACGCTCGAGGAGGTCTCCGGCAAGTCCCTCGGCAAGTGGTTCGACCAGTGGATCCACGGCAAGGGCTACCCCGTCGTCAAGGCGTCGTTCCAGTACGACAAGAAGGCCGCGCAGGGGACCTTCTCCATCGAGCAGACGCAGGCCGATGCGAAGGCGGGCGTTCCGGTGTTCGAGATGTCGCTGGATCTCGGCTGGGTCGCCGGCGGCGAGATGAACGTGCGCAAGGTCGTGCTCGACAAGGCCAAGCACGTGTTCGTCGTCGCGATGGACGAGGAGCCGCAGCAGGTGCGCATCGACCCCGAGAACCGCACCGTCATGAAGCTCGAGCTGGATCCCGGCGAGGCCAAGCTGCTGGTGCAGCTCACCGCCGCCACCGACGTCGTCGGCCGCATCCGCGCCGCGCGCACGCTGCTGGACGGCGGGCGCCGCAAGCGTGTGGACGCCGTCGCGGCGGCCTACGCGAACGAGTCCTTCTGGGGCGTGCGGGTCGAGATCGCCGATGCACTCGCGGGCGCCGGCACGCAGGCCGCCGTCGAGGCCCTCGCGAAGATCGTGGCGGACGAGCAGGACCCGATGGTGCTGGCCGCGGTGTTCACCGCCGCGGCGCGCGTTCGCGCGCCGCAGATCCGCGACGCCGTCGAGACGCGCCTCGACGACGGCATCGACCTCTATCGCGCCCGCCAGGCGGCGCTGTCGGCCCTCGGCGCCCAGCGTGGCGATGCGCCGATCGAGCGCTTGACGGTCGCCGCGTCGGAAGTCCACGACCCGTATGGCATCGGCCGCGCCGGAGCCTTCCGCGCGCTGGCCGCCAGCCGCAGCGAGCACGCCGTCGAGACGCTCGCCGCGCACACCGCGCCCGGCACCTGCTCGAACCGTTGTCGCCCGGCCGCGGTGATGTCGCTGGGTGCTGCCGGACGCTGGCTCCCGCCCCATCGCCGCGACGCCGTGCGCGAGCGTCTCGAGGACCTGCTGCGCGATCCCATCGACCGCGTGCGCGCCGCCGCCGCAGCGGGACTCGCGGCGCTCGGCGAGGCCGCCGCCATCCCCGCGCTCGCGTCCCACAGGTCCACGCTCTCGGACCAGGAGGCGGCCGACATCGACCGCATCGTCACGGGACTGCGCGGCGCCGCGGCCGCGCAGAAGCCGGGCGCCAAGAACGAAGCCGTCGATGAGCTGCGCAAGACCGTGCGCAAGCTCGAGGACGCCCTCGAAAAGCTCACCGCCCGCGTCGATGCCACGTCCGGACCCGACGGCGACGACGACGACGGCGACGCGGATGCGGCGGCGCCGAGCGAGGAATAGCGCGCGGTTGCACGAGGCGGCACGGTGCGTATCTCTATCGGGCAGGGGCGTTGCGCGCCGCGTCGCCCGGTGCGTCCAGGTGCGTCCATGGACACCGCCGGAGACGGTCAGCGCGGCATGGGCGGGATGTCGTTCCCGCCCTTCTCCGCCTGGGCGCGGGCGATGAGCCAGTTCACGTGCGCGGCGAACTCGGTGTTGAAGCGGTCCCACTTCACCTTCCCGAACGCCCTGTCGAATGCCACGGCATGCGTGACGCCGTCGGTGAGCGCGCGGAAGTAGTTCAGGAGCAACTTCTCGTAGCGCCCGCGCCGCCCCTCGATCAGGAAGTGCACCAGCGCCCAGGACGCCGCGTAGTTCTCCCCGGGGTTGTTCTGCACCTCGCCGGCGTAGCGGGGCTCACGCTTCTTCATGCCCATGAAGGTCGCGGCATCGCGCTGCATGAGCACCTCGACGCGCGGCATGCGCTTCTTGCGCACCATCTGCGCGAGCTGCCCGATGCGCCACGGGTTCGTCTGGCCGACGCGGACGCGCTTCCTGCCCTCGGGCAGGACGCTCGCGCCGAAGTACTCGGCCTGGCCCTCGTTGAACCAGTGCGGCGCGCCCTCGATGTAGTGATCGAGGTACTGATGGAACGCCTCGTGCCAGGCCACGAGCTGCGTGTCGTTGAAGGTCTTGCCCTTGAAGAACACGAGGTGCTTGACGAGCGACACGTAGACGCCGCCGGTCCGCTTCGCGAGCGACGGGTTGCGCAGCACGCGCGTGAACCAGCTCGCGTAGTCCTGGCGCTTCGCGAACACGAGCACGGGGAAGACCAGCTTCTTGCCGCGGGTCTTGCGCTCGCCGGTCTTCTTGTAGCTGAACTGCCGCTCGTACTCCGCGTGGATCAACTCGAGGCGCTCGGCCATCAGCTCCGCGTACTCTGCCGAGATGTCCGTCTTCACGCTGTAGTGCTCCGTCGTGGAGACGAACTCCTGCTTCCACCCCGGACCGCCGACCACGCCCGCGATGATCGGACGCAGATCGGCGGCCTGTACGAGCACCGTGTCCACCCACGCCTTCCACGCCTTTTTCGGCGGCGGCGCCTTCTGCCCGGCCTCCTTGTACTTCTTCTGGAACTCCTGGCGCGTCGCGACCTTGCCCTCGTCCACGGGGATCTTCAGCACGCGCTCGAGCCCCGCGAGACAGCCCTCGAAGTCGAGTTCCATGAGGTCGAGGTAGGCCTCGTTGAAGACGGCGTCCTTGCACGTCGCATCCAGCTCGATGGCCCTCTCGACGAACTCCCGCGCCTCGCGCAGGCGGCGCAGGTGGTAGTACGCCTCGCCGATGCCGTTCGTGGCTGCGGCGCTGTCCGGGACGAGCTTCTGCGCGTCGCGGAAGCGGCCGAGCGCCTGGAAGTAGTCGCCTTCCGCGATGTGCGCGTTCGCGAGCGCCATGAGATCGTCGCACTCGGCGAGCCGCAGCGCGTCGATGCGCTCGTCCAGGCCTGCCACGTCGATGCCGGCGTCCGATCGCCGCGCGGCCGCGCGCAGATCTTCGGCGAGGCTGCGGAGTCTCTCGTCGGCCGCGCGCTCGGCCAGAGCGAGCAGCGCCGGGCCGTCGGCGGGATCGGTGATGCTGCGCCTTGCGGCGATCCATGACGCCGGCTCGAGGTCCTTCCACAGCAGACGGAACTGGCCGCCGAGCGTGCGCCGTAGCGTGAACCCGTCGTCGTCGTGGGCCACGATGGAGCCCTCGAACTCGCCGCCCTTGACGAGCCGGATGGTGACGTCGGCACGACCCGCCGCGACCGGAGCCGGGGCGGCGAACGTCAGCACGACGAGGAGCGCGAACGAGAGCAGTGGGCGCATCGCAGTGATCGTATCGGCGGCGCGCGGCAACGCGCCGAATCGGCGCAGCGGCGGAGCGCCGGAGTCGCGGCACGAGCGGCGGTTTACTTCGGCGCGTGGCCCTCCCGTTCCGAGAATGCGCGATCGGCCCTGCGGTTCGATCGCGTGATCGCCTGCGACCTGCGCCGCAACCCGGAAGGAAGCCCATGAGCAACAAGCGCACGCCACTCTACCCCGTCCACGTGGCCATGGAGGCGCGGGTCGTCGATTTCGGCGGCTGGGACATGCCCGTGCAGTACGAGGGCATCGTCGCCGAGTCGCAGGCGACGCGGCAGCGCGTCGGGATCTTCGACATCGGCCACATGGGACGGCTCGAGTTCGTGGGACCGCAAGCCGTCGAAGCGCTCGATTGGTGCGTGTCGTGCAACGTCGCGGCACTGACAGAAGGCCGCGTCAAGTACGGCCTGCTGCTGACCGAGAAGGGCACGGCGCTCGACGACGTCTTGGTCTATCGCGACGTCGATCGCGTGCACGTCGTGGTCAACGCCGGCAACCGTGATCGCGATCGCGAGACGTTCCGGCGGCGCGTGGCCGCGAAGGGCTTCGACTGCACCGTCATCGACGCCGCCATCGATGACCCACACATCGCGCAGTCGTTCCTTGGCGTTGTGCAGACCATGATCGCCCTCCAGGGGCCGCGGTCCGAGGACCTGCTGCAGCGGCTCGTCGGCGCCGAGACCGATCTCTCGCAACTGCGCTACTACCGCATGTGTCGCGGCACCGTCCTCGGCCTGCCCTGCCTGATCAGCCGTACGGGCTACACCGGCGAGGACGGCTTCGAGGTGTTCTTCGATGCGCGCGAGGCCGAGCGTGTGTGGAACCTGCTCCTCAGCCAGGGCGAGGATCTCGGCGTCGCCGCGATCGGTCTCGGAGCGCGTGACGCGCTGCGCACGGAAGCCGGCATGCCGCTCTACGGCCACGAGATCGACGAGGAGACGACCCCCATCGAGGCGGGCCTGCGCTTCGGCGTGCAACTGAAGGCCGGCGACTTCGTCGGCAAGCAGGTGCTCGTCGATCAGGTCCAGAACGGCGTCAGCAAGACGCTGGTCGGTCTCGAGGTGGACACCAAGCGCGTGCCGCGGCCGGGCTGCCTGCTCGTGGACGGCGGCTGCGAGATCGGTGTCGTCACGTCGGGGACGTTCTCGCCGACGCTCCAGAAGAACATCGCGATGGGCTTCGTGCCGCCGGCCAAGAGCGCGGTCGGGACGGAGTTCGAGATGGACATCCGCGGCAAGCGGCACGGCTGCAAGGTCGTTCCGTTGCCGTTCTACAAGCGCGCTCGATAGCATCGCGCGCGGTCACGCTCACACTCACGGCACGATCACCCATACGCCAGTCGGAGGAACTCCATGTCGCGTCCGGAAGGTCTGAAGTTCAGCAAGTCGCACGAATGGGTGCGCATCGAGAAGGACATCGCCACGACGGGTATCACGGACTTCGCCGTGAAGCAGCTCTCGGATCTCGTGTTCGTCGATCTGCCCGAGGTGACCGACCTGCTCGAGCAGGGGCAGCCGTTCGCGGAGGTCGAGTCGGTCAAGGCCGTCTCCGACATCTACGCGCCGCTGTCCGGTGAGGTGATCGAGATCAACGAGGAGATCGGCGACAACCTCGACGCCGTCTCGAAGGACCCGTTCGGGGCCGGCTGGTTCGTGAAGTTCCGCCTGTCGCACCCGGGCGAGGTCGCGAACCTGCTCGACGAAGCGGGGTACGACAAGGTCTGCGCCGCGTCCTCGTAGCCGCCCGAGAGCCCGGAAGGGACGGCCGCAACTAACGGGCTCGAGCGCAACTAACGGGCTTGAGGTGGCCGCCGGGGACGTTCGGGTTGACCACGTAGGGGCAACACTACGACGCCTGCTGCGAGAGCGTGGATCGGCGATCGTCTCAACGGGGTGGCGCGTGCCCCGCTGCGTGCTCCGGTTGGGAGCGGGGCCTTGCGCTGTCGTCCGGTGCGGTGGGCCGTCGTGCGCGCAGCGCGAACACGCGCACCAGAACGACGCCGAGTCCGAACACCGCACCGCCGAGGACGTCCGTCGGATAGTGCGCGCCGAGCACGACGCGGCTGGCGGCCGTGAGTGCGGCCACAGCGAGCAGCGGCAGACGCCGGCGCGGAAACCGGGCGCCGATGATCCAGGCGCCGAGGAAACTCGCCGCCGCGTGGCCGGACGGGAACGAGAACGTCGCCGGATCGACGAGGCCGTCGCGAAGCGCGATGCCGAGCGTGACGCAGGGACGGGGCCGCGCGACGGCGTTCTTGAGGAACGTCTCGAGCAGGACGAAGTGCAGCGCGAGCCCCGTGAGCAGCGCGGCGCCGGTGCGTCGCGTGAGCCCGCGGCCGAAGACGGTGAAGGCCACGCCGAGGAGCAGCCAGATCCCGCCCTTGGTGGCGAGATGCGTGACGCCGGCAACCGCGTTCGTGGGCAGCCCGAGACCGTAGGCCCACTCCACGACGCCGCGGTCGATGCCTCGCCAGTCCATGCTCACGTGGCGGCTCTCATCGGTCGCCCTCGGTCCTACGAACTTATTCCTGCGCGGGCCCTTAGTCTCCCCCGGTGCTCGAGGGGCCGGGACTCGCGAGCGAGCGACGGTGGGCGACATTGGGCTGGGAGGTTGCGATGGATCACTTGATTGCGCCACACGGCGGTGAGTTGCTGGACCTGGTGGTGGATGCCGAGCGCGCCGCGGCGCTCAAGGAGTCCTCGCAGGGCTGGGCGTCGTGGGATCTGACGCCGCGCCAGATGTGCGATCTCGAACTGCTCTTGAACGGGGCGTTCTCGCCGCTGCGCGGGTTCATGACGCGCAAGGACTACGAGCCGGTCTGCCGCGACATGCGCCTCGCCGACGGCACGCTCTGGCCCATCCCCATCTCCTTGCCGGTGACCGCGGAGTTCGCCTCGGCTCTGTCGATCGGCGACCGCGTCGCGCTACGCGATCCCGAGGGCGTGATGCTCGCCGTGCTCACGGTCGAGGACGCCTGGCAGGCCGACCGCGAGTGGGAGGCGAGCGCGGTGTTCGGGACGGCGGATGCCCATCACAAGGGCGTCTCGCCGCTCTTGCGAAGGCCGCGGGGCTGGTACCTCGGCGGCGCGCTCGAGGGACTGCAACTGCCGCTGCACTACGACTCCAAGGCGCTGCGGCTCACGCCCCACGGTACGCGTCGCGAGTTCGCGCGCTTCGGCTGGCGCAAGATCATCGCCTTCCAGACCCGCAACCCCATGCATCGCGCGCACTTCGAGCTGACCATGCGCGCCATCCGCGAGCGCGAGGCGAACCTGCTGCTGCACCCGGTCGTGGGCATGACGAAGCCCGGCGACATCGACCACTACACGCGCGTGCGGTGCTACCAGGCGCTCCTGCTCCAGTACCCGCAGCACACCGTGTACCTGGCGTTGCTGCCGCTCTCGATGCGCATGGCGGGACCGCGCGAGGCGCTCTGGCACGCGATCATCCGCAAGAACTACGGGTGCACGCACCTGATCGTCGGACGCGATCACGCGGGACCGGGCAACGACGCGTCCGGCGCGCCGTACTACGGTCCGTACGAGGCGCAGGAACTGCTGAAGGAGCACGAGAGCGAACTGGGCGTCGAGATGGTCCCCTTCCGGATGCTGAGGTACGTCGAGGACCGTGACGCGTTCATGGCGGAAGACGAGACCCCCGAGGGCGCACGGACGCTCACGCTGTCGGGCACCGAACTGCGCGACCGGCTCTCGAAGGGGCGCGAGATCCCAGGCTGGTTCACGTTCCCCAAGGTCGCCGAGGAACTGCGCCGCACGCACCCGCCGCGGCACCGGCAGGGCTTCACCGTCTTCTTCACGGGACTGTCCGGGTCCGGCAAATCGACGATCGCCAACGCGCTGCTCGCCAAGCTGCTGGAGATGGGCGGGCGCCCCGTGACGCTCCTCGACGGCGACATCGTGCGCAAGAACCTGTCGTCGGAGTTGGGCTTCTCGAAGGAGCACCGCAACCTGAACATCCAGCGCATCGGATTCGTCGCGGATCAGATCACCAAGAACGGGGGCATCGCCATCTGCGCGCCCATCGCGCCGTACGACGCCGTGCGCCGCGAGGTGCGGGAACTGGTCGAGTCCCACGGCGGCTTCGTCCTCGTCCACGTGTCCACGCCGCTCGACGTCTGCGAAGAGCGTGACCGCAAGGGCCTCTACGCCAAGGCGCGCGCCGGGATCATCAAGGAGTTCACCGGGATCTCGGACCCCTACGAGGAGCCCGAGGACCCGGAGGTGACGATCGACACGCGCCGCTCCACGCCCGAGGAGGCGGCGCAGCGCGTCATCCTCCACCTCGAGCGCGAGGGGTACATCGGCGCCGGGATGTAGTGACGCGCTCGTTTC
The DNA here is from genome assembly GCA_024277065.1 of Planctomycetota bacterium. GTDB lineage: Bacteria > Planctomycetota > JAJSAM01 > JAJSAM01 > JAJVHW01 > JAJRPF01. The sequence continues at coordinate 28,579 of JAJRVY010000264.1, read as the reverse complement.
CGGACAGGCCCTATTCCTTCGTGACCCCTATTCCTTCGTGACCTCAGCGTCCTCGATGATGACGGCGTACTTGTAGCCGGCACCGAAGTCCTTGTCGGTGGTGACCTTGCCGCGCACGACGACCATGTCACCGACCGCGACGACGGCCGATGTCGTGATCGTCAGATCGTTGCTGCCGGCTGCGCCCGAACCGTCCTGCAAGTGCAGCCAGTTCGTACCAATGATCCCACTGTTGAACTTGACCACGCGGCCCCGCAGCGTGACTCCCTGGCCGGCGAGATCGGCCGCGCCGGTCATGACCTCCTCGACCGTCTTGCCGCCCTCGGCACGTGTCACCGAACCCGGTTCCACCGTGACGACGGCCATGCGCGAGCGACTGGACCCGCCGAGATCCTGCTTGATCGTCGCGCCGCCCTGCACGTCGATGCCGCCCACGAAGTAGACGACCTCGAACGTGCGGTCGAGCGACTTGCTGTGGTAGCCACGCATCGCCATGCCGTCGGGCAACGTCACGACGTCGCCGACCTTGACCTTGACCTGCGGACCCGCGGCCCACACCGGCGTGCCGCCGAGGTCCACGTTCACGTACGAGTAGCCGCCCGCGTTCATCGTTTCGAGCACGGGGCCGGTCCCCGGCAGGGCGCCGGCCTGCGTCGCCGTCGGCGCGCCGGTCTGCTGCTGCGGCGCAGCGGCCGACTCCGCCGCAGGCGGCGCCTCGTAGTTGCTGCCGCAGGCGGCGGCCACCACGGTGGTCAGCAGGATCGTCAGCAGGTTTCGGGCTCTCTTGCGCATCGGTGTCTCTCCTGTCGGGCGTGGGCGGCGTGATCCGCCGCGTCAACCGGGGAAGGGCGGGTTCTGACTCAGGCCGACTAGTAGTCCTCGATCGGCGGGCACGAGCAGATCAGGTTGCGGTCGCCGTGGACGTTGTCCACGCGCGCCACGGGAGGCCAGAACTTCCGGCCGCGTATCCAGGGTGCGGGGAAGGCCGCGACAGTGCGCGAGTACGGATGCGACCACGCGTCTGCGGTCACCATCTCCGCCGTGTGCGGCGCGTTCTTGAGCGGATTGTCACTGCGGTCCATCGTGCCGCTCTCGATCTCGGCGATCTCGCGGCGAATGGCGATGAGCGCGTCGCAGAAGCGATCCAACTCGGCCTTGGACTCGCTCTCGGTGGGCTCGATCATCAAGGTCCCGGGGACCGGGAACGACATGGTCGGGGCGTGGAAGCCGTAGTCCATCAGCCGCTTGGCGACGTCTTCGACGGTCACGCCGGCGTCTTGTTCGAAGCGCCGGAAGTCGAGGATGAACTCGTGTGCGGACAGCCCTCCGGGACCGCGGTACAGCACCGGATAGTGCTCCCCCAGCCGGTGCGCCATGTAGTTCGCATTGACGATCGCCATCTGCGTCGCCCGCTTCAGCCCGTCGCTGCCGAGGAGCAGGATGTAGAGATAGCTGATGGGCAGCACGCCGGCGCTGCCCCACGGCGCCGCCGACACGGGCCCGGTCGCCTTCTCGCCCAGTCCCATGTCCACGACGGGGTGGCCCGGTAGATACGGTGCGAGGTGCGACTTGACGCCGATGGGTCCCATGCCGGGACCACCGCCGCCGTGCGGGATGGCGAACGTCTTGTGCAGGTTGAGGTGGCAGACGTCGGCGCCGATCTCGCCGGGGTTGCAGAGACCGACCTGCGCGTTCATGTTCGCGCCGTCCATGTAGACCTGCCCGCCGCTCTCGTGGATGATCGCGCAGACCTCGCGGATCGACTCCTCGAACACGCCGTGCGTCGAGGGGTACGTGACCATCAGCGCCGCCAGGTCCGCAGCGTGCTGCGCGGCCTTCTCACGGAGGTCGGCGACGTCGATGTTCCCGGCGTCGTCGCACGTGACGATGACGACCTTCATGCCGGCCATCACGGCGCTCGCCGGGTTCGTGCCGTGCGCGGATGACGGGATCAGGCAGACGTTGCGGTGGCCCTCACCCCGGTCGCGTTGGTAGGCCCGAATGACGAGCATCCCGGTGTACTCGCCCTGCGCGCCGGCGTTGGGCTGGAGCGAGATCGCGTCGAAGCCGGTGATGTCGGCGAGTTGTGCTTCGAGGGCGGCGAACAACTCGCTGTAGCCCTGCGCCTGGTCGCGTGGGACGAAGGGGTGCAGAGCGCCGAACTCGGGCCAGGTGATCGGCAGCATCTCGGTCGTGCCGTTGAGCTTCATCGTGCACGAGCCGAGGGAGATCATCGACTGCACGAGCGAGAGATCGCGGTCCTGCAGACGATGCACGTAGCGCAGCATCTCGGTCTCGGCGTGGTAGCGATGGAAGACGGGGTGGGTCAGGAACTCGTCGTCGCGCAGCAGCGCGGCATCCAGGCCCTCCGCGGCGGCTTCGCGCAGCGCGTCGAGAGTCGGCGGCGTCGCGCCGGCCGGCGCGAACGCCGCGAGCAGGTCGCCGAGATCGTCCTCGGTGATCGTCTCGTCGAGTGCCACGCCGATTGCGCCGTCGCCGATTCTGCGCAGGTTGATGCCGCGCGCGAGCGCCGCCGCCATGACGGCGTCCGCGTCCGCCACCGTGACACGCAGGGTGTCGAACCACGGCGTCGTCGGCAGGCCGAGCCCCATCGCGCGGAGACCGGCGGCGAGGACGTTCGTCGCGGCGTTCACGCGCTTCGCGATGCGCTGCAAGCCCTCCGGGCCGTGGTAGACGGCGTACATCCCGGCCATCACGGCCAGGAGCACCTGCGCCGTGCAGATGTTCGACGTGGCCTTCTCACGCCGGATGTGCTGTTCGCGCGTCTGCAGCGCGAGGCGTAGTGCGGGGCCGCCCTGCGCGTCCTTGGACAGGCCGATGATCCGTCCGGGGATCGCACGCTTGTACTTCTCGGTCGTGGACATGAACGCGGCATGCGGCCCGCCGTAGCCCATGGGCACACCGAAGCGCTGACTGCTGCCGACGCAGATGTCGGCACCGAACGAGGCCGGGGAGCGCAGCAGCACGAGCGACAGCAGATCGGCCGCGACGACGAACAGGCCGCCCGCGGCGTGAATGCGCTCGGCCACGGCGGCGTAGTCGAGGATGCGCCCGTCCGTCGTCGGGTACTGCACGAGCACGCCGCAGACGGTGCCGTCGAGCTCTGCCTCGAATACGTCGCCGACGACGACCGCGAGGCCGATGGCGGCGGCGCGCGTCTCGACGACGGCGATCGTCTGGGGATGACAGTCGCGCGCGACGTGGAAGGTGCGCTTCTTCCCGCGCGATGCCGCATGGCAGAGCGCCATCGCCTCGGCGGCCGCCGTGCCCTCGTCCAGCAACGACGAGTTCGTGACGGGCAACCCGGTGAGGTCCGTGACCATCGTCTGGAAGTTGAAGAGCGCCTCGAGCCGGCCCTGGCTGATCTCGGCCTGGTAGGGCGTGTACTGCGTGTACCAGCCCGGGTTCTCGAGGATGTTGCGCTGGATGATCGCCGGCGTGATGGTGCCGTGGTAGCCCATGCCGATGTACGAGCGCAGCACGCGGTTCTTCGCGGCGAGCACCCTGAACTCCGCGAGCAGCTCGTGCTCCCCGCGCGGAGGGCCGATCGCCAGCGGCCGCTCGGCGTGGATGCCTGCGGGCACGGCCGTGTCCGTCAGTGCGTCCAGCGATGCGTATCCGAGCGCCGCGAGCATCTCGCGCGTCTGCGCCTCCCCGGGGCCGATGTGGCGGCGCAGGAAGGTGTCGTTCGGGGCCAGAGGATCGTCCTGCAGGGGATAGGACATCGGCGCGTGCTCCTCGATCGCGGCAGGTCAGCGGGGTCGCCCCGCCGTGTTTGCGGCGAATCCGATCGTTGAAACCACCGAATCTACTCGGGGTCCCGCCTCGCCCGCACGTTGTCCCGCGGCGAGGGGGGCACACTCCGAGGCTCCGGTGTGATCTCCGGCACGATCTCGCACGATCCTCCCGCTGGTTCGGGCTCAGAGGGGCGCGGCGGGATATCCTGCGCAGTCCCTGCGAGGCCCCGCCCATGCTCCCCGTGCTCTTCCGCATCCCGCTGTCCTGGACCCCCTGGGGCGACGAGTCGTCCTACTTCCCCATCCGCATGTTCGGCGTGATGGTGATCCTCGGATTCCTCGCCGGCACGTGGCTGGTCGGGCGCCGCCTGGAGCGGCAGCGCATCCTCGATCGGCAGCAGACGTTCGACTTCTGCTTCTACCTGCTCGCGTCGGGCATCGCCGGATCGCGGTTGCTGTACGTCCTGCAGGAGTTCGATCAGTTCCGCGGCAAGGCGCTGCGCGTGTTCGCCATCTGGGAGGGCGGGCTCGTCTGGTACGGCGGCTTCGCGGCGGCGGCGCTGTTCGCCTTCTGGTGGCTGGCCAAGCGCAAGCTCCCGGTCCTGCAGGTGACCGACGCCGCAGCGCTCGGACTCGCCCTGGCGCTGGCCATCGGCCGCTGGGGCTGCTTCTTCGCGGGAGACGACTACGGCGCCAAGATCCTCGGGGCGGACGGCACCCCCATCACGTCTGCGGACGCCGCGCCGTGGTATGACGTGCAGTTCCCACACGCCACCGAGGGCAGTCCGTGGCCGCACTACGAGTACGGCGAGACCCCCGCGTCGCTCCGGGCGCCCTACTGGCTGCACCCGGCGCAGATCTACATGTCGCTCGCGAACTTCGGCCTGCTGGCGCTGCTCTTCGTCGCGGGTCGATTGCGGGCGGCGGCCGGCCGGCCCGGGTTCATCACGGCGACCTATCTGCTGCTGTACCCGATGGTGCGTTTCGCGTCGGAGCTGTGGCGCGGCGACGTGGACCGCGGCGTGGACGTGATGGGCAGCGGCCTCTCGTTCAGCCAGGCGTTCGGCATCCCGGTCTTCCTCTGTGGCGTGATGCTCATGCGCAGCGTGCTGGGCAAGCCCGCGCGCAAGGCATGACACGCGGTCGGATGCGACCCGTTCAGGCGACCATCGCGGCCAGCCAGAGGTGGTAGAGGAGCAGCGCTCCGTAGACGCCGAGGAGGGCGCCGATCACCTGCTTGACGTAGCGGAAGTTCTTGTGCAGGCAGAGCACGACGAGACCGACGTTCGTGATGAGGCACTTGACGATCAGGAACGGCCGGGGCCCCCACTCGATGACCGCCGCCATCACCGGATTGGCCTCGCTGCCGCCCTTCTGGATGTAGAGCAGCGTGAAGACCGCGTCGAATGCGCAGAGCGCCGCGATGGCGACGAGCGCCGCCGCCAGCCACGGCTCGTAGCGATCGACGTACACCGCGTCCGACGCCACGCCGCGGCGGTCGGCCGCCCGGCGGCCGCCGAACAACGAATACCGTGAGAGTGCCGGCGTCGGGCGCCGGCGGCGATCTGCGCCGCGACGCTCCATGGCCGCGCTGACCTGACTCGGAAGGCGGACGGGGATGGCACGGGCCATGGGCGGCGAGTCTCTCCGGCTGGTGGTCTGTTCGTGCATCGCACCGCAGCATCGCGGCGCCACCCTGGGATTGCAAAGGTCGGGCCGAAAGCGAGCCCCGGTTCCTGCAGCTCAGCCAGGCTCGCCCGCAGGCTCGGGAGGGGCGCCATGCCAGGCTCCCGGTCGCACCCGGCGTCGAGCCTGCGCCACATCGCCTCAGAAGGTGTGGACAAGATACCGGCGCCGCATCTTCCTTGTCCATACCCTGTCAGGGCGCGAGGTACTGCAGCTTCTCGATCGTGTCGCGCAGGACGTCGCGCAGGAGGTCGTCCTGCTTGCGCCGCCAGGCCCGCGTCAGCACGTCGAGCGACTCGGGGCGGCCGACGAAGGCGAGCGCCGTGACGGCGGCATCGCGGATCTCACGCTCGTCGTGATGGACGTAGCGCTCGATCCACGGCGCGGCCTCCGGCCCGCCGCAGGTGATCATCGCCAGGAGCAGGAACTGCAGGCCCGTGCCCGACGGCTCGCCGAACTCCCCGGCGAGCGCGCGGACGAACTGCCTGCCGTAGACCCTTCGCAACGCGGGCGTCAGGTCGCCGAGGACGCCGTACACGTCGAAGGCCGTGCCGCCGCGCCCAAATCCCGTGTGATCGGCGGCGATGGCCCGCGCCACGACCTCGGCGCCCTTCTCGGATCCTGTCAGGCAGAGCGCCCGCAGGTAGAGCGAGCGCTCCTCCTCCTCCCCCGCCTGGAGCCGGGCGAGGGCGGCGATCAGGCCGTCCGCGGCGTCGGCGCGCCGCAGGCGGCCGAGCACCAGCGCGGCCACGCGCCGGTCCTCGGCCGCCGCGGCGCCCGGCACGACGAGCATGGACAGAAGGTCGCGGAAGGCCGACGGAGGTCCCTTGCGGACCAGCTGATCCCACGCCGCGACGCGTGCGTCCACCGGCTGGCCGGAGCGCCCCGCGCGGACGAGCGTGGCCTTGATCGCAGGCAGAGGGAACGGGCGCAGGGGCTCGATCGCGTTCGCGCGGCGCTTGCCCGTCTCGAGCGGATCCTCGGCGCGCCTCGCGAGGATGCGCCCCGCGGTCTCGTCGGCCGCCTGCGCGAGGATGCGCAACGCGCCCTCGAACTGCGGCGTGCCCGCCGTCGTGCGCCGGAGTTCCCCGTGCAGCCACGCGATGGGCGTGTCGTCGCCCGACCGCACGAGCCCCTCGGCGGCGGCCAGTTTGGTGCCCGGCTGCGTCTCGCGCTCGAACGCGTCGCGCAGGAACGCCGCGATGCCGGGACGCGCCATCTGCGCCAGCGCCACGTAGCCGAAGGCACGTTGCCCGGCATCCATGCGCTGCACGGCGTCCTTCGCGGCCTCCTCGGCCTGCGCGGTGCCCATGGCCGCCAGCGCGGTCATGGCGTACTGCGGGATGGGATACGGGCGATCCACGGCGAGCGCCGCCACCTGCGGCGCCACGGACTCCGCCTCCGGACCGAGCCGCGCGAGGATCAGGAGCGCGCGATTGACGGCGTGCGGGTCGGTGCTGTCCAGGACGTCACGCGCAAGCTGGAAACAGTCGGCACGGGGGTCGGCGAGCAGGAACTCGAGCGCCTGCTGGACCAGGGCCTTGTTGCTGCGCAGGCTCCTCTCCGCGGCGGCCAGCACGGCCGCCCTGCCGGCCTCGCCGCCGGCGCGGAGCTGTGCCACGGCCCACTGCACGTCGCGTTCGTCGCCCGTCGTCAGCATGCGCAGCCAGAACCCGCGACGCTCGGCCATGCTCGCCGGCGTCTCGCGCAGCGGCGGCGGCTCGCTCACCCGACGCTCCGCGAACTGCGGCTCCGTCGGTGCATCCGGTACGTTCAGCCCCCGCAGGGCATCGCCCATGACCCAGAACCCGGCCACCACGAGGAGCGCCACGGCGAGCGCGATCGAGAGCTGACGCAGCTTCATTCGCCGACCGCGAGGCCCTGGACGCCGCGTTCCTCGAGCAGCCCGTCCATCGCGCTGGCGAGTTGTGCGCGCGCGATCTCGAGATCGACGCGGGCCGCGATCTCGCGCGCTACCGCGAGGGAGCGATCCTCCTCGACGAGGAGCACGTCGAACGGCGTGGACTTGCCCTTCTCGAGTCGCGACCGCTCCGCCGCGAGTTGCGCCTCGGTCGCCGTGCGCTCGCGGTTCGCTGCCTCGATGCGGTCGGCCGCCGAGCGCACGTTGCGCACGGCCTCGCGAACCTCGCGCACGATCTGGTTGCGCAGCGCGGCGACGTCGCGCTCGTTGCGGCGGGTCTCGCGCTCGGCCCGCAGCAGCCTCGCTGTGGCGATCACGTTGCCGATGGGGATGGCCAGTTCGAGACCCGCCGTCCAGACGTAGGAGTCGCGGTCCTGCCACTGATCCGACGCTTCCGAGAAACCGCTGCCGAGCCCTCGCAGCCCGCCGTCGAGCAACGCGTTCAGCTCGTACTCGTGATCGTTGCGCGAACGCACCTCCGCGAGCCTCGCGGCGTCGAGCGCCGCCGTCGCCGCGCGCATGTCGGCGCGCTGGCGGAGCGTGACCTCGAGCAGGTCGCGATCCGGCAGGTCGGGAACGTCCGTCACGTCCTGCTGCGGCAGGTCCACCGGGTGGATCGTCATCTCGAGGTCGGCGTCCGGGCGATCGAACGGCATCACGTACTCGCGCAGGCGGTCCGAAGCGTTGCGGATCTCGGTCTCCTTGGCGATCAGCTCACCCTCGCGCCGCGCGACGCCCGCCTCGGCCTGGATGACGTCCACGGGGATGCCGCGCCCCGCGTCCAGACGCGCCCGCGAGATGTCGAGCAGCTCGTTCGCCGTGGCCAGAGAGCCCCGCACGACCTCGCGGTCGGCGAGCGCGTTAACGAGCGCCCAGTAGAGAGTCTCGGCTTGGAGCACCGTCTCTTCGGCCAGCCGCGCGAGCTGTTCCTCGGACTGCGTCGTGCGCTGCTGCGCCTCGCGGACGCGGGAGAGGCGCACCTCGCGGCCGGCGCCGCGCAGGAGCGGGTGTGTGTAGCCGAGCGAGAGCGTTCCTTCGTAGCGCGGTTGCAGGCTCTGGAGAGCGCTCGCGCCGGCGCGAGACGCCGAACGTGCCTCGTAGCCGAGCGTCCAGGCGCCGCCCCACTCCTCCGTCGCGCCGAGCGACGCGCCGCCGGAGAGCGTGTCCTCGGTCAGGAACGACTTGGACGAGCCGCCGCTGCTGCCGCCGGGGCCGAAGGCCGAGGGATCGAAGAAGATCTCGCTGTTGTCGCGACCGCCCTGGAAGCGCGAGGAGAACAGAGGATCGAACTCACCGCGCGCCTCGTCCACGAACGTTCGCGAGATCGCGGGATCGAGGAGTGCCACTTTGAAGCGCGGGCTGTTGCGCAACGCGAGACGTCCGACGTCCTGGATGCGCAGGCGCAGGACGGGCTTGTCCGGCCCTTCCGGCGCAGGCACTTTGGGGCCCTCGTCCGCAGCTAACGCACGGGAGCCGCCGAGGAACGAGAGAACGGGCGCCAGGCTGACGAGAACGACGACGAGCGGCGTGACCGCGAGACGCATGGGAGGTCCTCCGTGGGGATCTGCGCGCGCTCTCGATCGGTTGCGCGACGCCGCCCGAGTGTAGAACGCACGGTGGGCATCGGACCGGAAGTGCGGAGCGTCAGTCGAGCGGCCGCCCGAACTGCACTTCCTGCTGGACGAAGGCGTCCGAGAGCAGGAACTCGAGGTCCTCGCGGCGCTCGTCCTCCGCGGTCCGGAGCAGCCGTCCGAGGGCCGTTACGGCCGCCGCGTCGCGGATGCGCGCGAGAGCGAAACACGCGTCGCGTCCGATCTCGCCGTCGGCCCGGCCGAGGGCCTGCAGCGTCGGCACGGCCGACGTCTCACGGACGTATCCGAGCGCGCGCACGACCGAACGCCGCACGACGAGCGACTCGTCGCGCGCCAGCATCGGCAGGAGATCGTGCCCCAGCGTCGTCAGACGCAGTTGCCCGGCCGCCGCGGCCGCCGCCTCGCGAACGCGCGGATCGTCGTCCGAGAGCGCGCGGCGCAGCAGTGGGACAGCGCCGTCCTCGAGCACGAGGGCGGCATCCACGACGACCTGGCGCCGCTCGAGCGGCGCCCGCGTCTCGAGGTAACGGAGCATGTACATGTCCAGATCGGGCGCGTCGTCCACGGCGGGCCCTGCGGCGCCGGGCATCGCGATGCGAGGTGGCTCGCGCGTGTTGCGCTCGGCCGCCCCGAGCGCCCTCTGGAGCGCCAGGCGCACGTCGCGCTCTCCGGCACCGAGCACCGCGGTGCGCAGGACCGCGGCGTCATCGACGCCGAGATCCTCGGGGCGGGCCGCAGCCAGCGATCCGTACTCGAGAGCGGCGTTCGAGCGCGTCCACTTGCGCCGATCGCGCACGGCCCGGCGGAGGTAGTCTCGCAGCGCCCGGGCGCGCTCCACATCGTCCTGAATCTCCTCGATGGCGAGGTAGGTGCGCAGTGCAGCGAGCCGCTCGGGGCCGTCGCGACCCGACAGATCGATGACCTGCACGACGTCGTGATTGGGAGAACGCGGGCGGCGCGCGACGAGCAGGACGGCCTCGTCGCCGACACGCGGCAGCATGCCGGCCTCGCCGCAGAAGACGGTCAGGATCGGACCGTCGGTCGTGTCCGGCACGCGATCCCACGGTGCCGAGCGCAGGACCTCGTCAACGTGGAAGCGCACGACCTCGACGCCGCCGAGCGCGCGCGAGAGTCTGCGCGCCCGGCCGCGGACCACGAGACCCACGTGCGGTAGCACCTCGCGCCCGAGGTGTGTGACGGCGGGGCGCAACTCGGGAGCCGCGGGCGCGGCCCCGACCGCATCGAAGACGGACGGGCGCACGCCCGTCTCCGGCTGCGGCTCACCGGCGGAGTCCGTCGTGCAGCCCGTGGCGGAGAGCACGGCGGCGGCGACGACGAGCCACGCCACCGCGCGTCGGGGCGACGGTGGCGCGAACGCGGTGCTCATGACGGCACCGTGAAGGATCGGCGTCACTTGCGGGTCACACACGGCCGCAGGGTGATAACCGACGTTTGCACCGTGTCAAGTGGTGATCTCGCGATTCGTTCGACTTCGCGCGTCCCCGCGAGGCGTCCGGAGCGCCCGCGAGGATGGCGTGAACGTGGAGAGGGGCGCCTTCCGGGGACGGCGCCCCTCTCGGAGTTCTGGTCGGAGTTCCGGGCCGTGGTCGGCGCGCTCCGCCCGTGCGGGCTAGACCGCTGCCGTGCGTGCCCAGGCTCGGTACATGCGTACGACGGGCTTGTCGCGACGCCGCCGGTTGCGGCGCGCCTTGAGTTCCTTCTCGACGTGCAGGCGGGCGAACCTCTGGCACTCGTCCAGGCTCCCGGTGAACAGAGAGCGGGACTCCTTGACCACCTCGTAGAAGCGGCGTCCCTTGATGATTGCAACGAGCCTGGTTTCCATCGTCCTGCCTCCTGGGTGCGGCCGACAGCGAGCAACGGCCGTGCCAACGGAAGCCGGTGCCTTCGCGGTACACGCCATCTCAGGGCAGCAGGCCTCAGGGCATGTAGACGCGGCTGACGGCCAGCACGCCCATCGCCGTCGTGAGGTCGTCGCCTCCCGTGCGGCAGTGTCGATCGGTGGCGGCGGCCCAGCGTCCGTCGTCGCGTTGGCGTCGCAGCACGGGCGTCAGGGCCGGAGCGATGCTCTCGTGCCGCCGCAGCGCGCGCAGGCCCGACCACGCGAGGAGTGCGTCCGGGGCCCGTGGCTTCACGAGTTCCTTGCGAACCGCCCGCAGCAGCGGTCCGAGGTCGGCGCGAATGCCGAGCTCGCGAGCGTACGCCAGGAGGCCCGCGGAGAGCGCGGGGTCGCCGGCGCGGTCGCCGTTCTCCCTGTAGCCCAGCAGGGCGCCCCCGCTGCGCAGCCCCGTCAGGTATCCGCCGGCGCGACGCAGCGCCTCGTCCGAGCGCAGCACACCGGCGAGTCGCAGGTCGGCGAGCGCCGCCGTCACGAACAGCGTGCAGGAGGCGTCCGGGCGCTCGCCGACGCGATAGCCGAAGCCTCCGCTCTCGTGCTGCCAGGCGAGCAGTTAGCGGCCGGCCGACGCCAGGAGGCGCTGCCGCGACTCCCGCTCGGAGCGCTCGAGGTGGCGGAAGTCGAGTGCCCACTCCCACGCCAGCGCGCGCAGCGCGAGAGCGTGCGAGTACACGGGCTTGACGTCACGCGCGGCCGGGCCGTCGCGCAACCGTTTCTCGAGCGCCGCGATGGCCGGCACGAGCGTGGCGGCATACTCGCCACTGTGCGCCGAGTAGCCGTTCTGCACGAACGCCAACACCACCGCCGCCGTCACGCCGTCGCGAACGTCCTCGGCGCCGTTCTCGGGCAGCGGGCCCCAGCGCCCGTCGTCGGCGCGCCTCGCGGCGAGCCACGAGAGTCCGCCCGCGACCGCCTTCTCGACGCGTGGGACCATGTCGTCGCCGAGCCGTTCGGAGAGACGCTGCGTACGATCCTCGGAGTCCACCGCCGCGCGCAGCCGGACGAGAATGCCGAACGTGGGCGCGCGCACCACTTCGCCGCGCCCGCGGAGGCTGCCGGGCTCCATCACGGACGGCAGGCGCACGCCCTCGGGCACCGCGCTCTCGAAGGGCAGCGGGTCACCGGCCACGAACGCGTCGGGGTCGAGCCGGTGCGAGGCGCCGCTCGTGGCGTCGAGGGCACGCTGCGTGTCCTCTTCCAGCACGGCCACGCGCCGCTCCCATGCGACGCCGAAGTCCGCACGCCGGGTGCCCCCGCCGCCGCCGATGAGGAGCCACGCGACGCTCGCGGCGGCCGCGGCGTGCAGGGCGATGGAGGCGATCGTGACACGCCGGAAACGTGCCGAATTCTCGTAGCGCGAGACGGCGTGATCCCATGTGCGCCGCCACGCCGGATGGCTCGGCAGCGGCGCGGCGCTCCGCCCGAGCTCCGCCTCGACGGCGGCGAAGAGCGCGTCCGTCTCGGCCGCCGTCGGCGCGAGCTCGGTCTGCGCCCGCACGAGGTCGAGCGTGGCGCGCAGCGCCGCGATCTCGGCGGCGCAGGCACGGCAGCGGGCGACGTGAGCGCGCACGACGGCACCGGGCGCCTCGTCCAGGAGCCCCTGGGCCTCGAGCGCGAGGTCCTCGCGGAGGTCAGCGCAGGTGCTCACCGGCGGCCTCCTCGAGCTGCGCGCGCAGTTTGTGGATCGCGGCGTGCATACGGGACTTCACGGTGCCGACGGGGATGCCCAGGATCTCGCCGATCGCGGCGTACTTGAGGCCCCTCGTCTCGGCCAGGACGAAGACGCTGCGCTGATCCGCGGTCAGGCCGTTCAGAGCCTTCTGGATGCAGACCGCGAGCTCGCTGTCGGCCGCATCGTCCTCGGGCGACCGCGCACGCCCGGCGAGCACGTGACCGAGCTCGCCCATGTCGTCGCCGGCGGGCGTCTGGAGCGACGTCGTCGGCGGCGCCGCCCGGCGCGAGCGGTAGCGGTCGATCCAGAGGTTCTCGGCGATGCGGTACATGTAGGTCGTGAACTTCGCTTGTGGTTTCCAGCGTCCGCGGTGGCGAACGAGGCGGAGGAAGACCTCCTGAGTGCAGTCCTGAGCCATCTGTCGGTCGAAACACCGCCGCCAGAAGAAGTTCAGCAGCGGCTTCTGGTGCTTCTCGACCAGGAGACGAAAGGCCTCGTCGTCGCCGGCCCCGAAGCGTTCCATGAGCTCGGAATCACTCGGAGGCATCCGTCACCTGGTTGTTCGTGAACGGAGGAGCGACGATCGGGTTCGGGGGATTCCACACTTTCCGGTCCGGTCTGGGACGTCCGCGCGGAAGCCTCTGTCCGAAGCTGCTCACGCACGGGTGCAGGTGTAGCAGGAAGCGGGCCACGGGGCTCGCTCCTGCGGCATCGAGGGCGCTCTCAGTCGTCTTGGGGCCAGCGCGCCCAGAGTGCCACGCTGACCACCTCGCCCGAGCGCACGGGGATCATGTAGGCCGACTCGGCGTCGTCGCCCTCGAGCCAGACGCGATAGAAGCCCGGGGCGAGGTCCGGGACGAGGAGTGTGCCGTCGGCGGCCGTCGCGTCGCTGCCGAAGCCGCGCGGCAGGCGGTCGCCCGGGACGCGCGGATCGCGACCGAACAGGTCCTCGACCCGCACGCGAACGCCTGACGCGGGCACGAAGCCGGGGTGCAGGGCGTTGATACGCATGGCGCCGCCGGCCTCCAGCATGACCCGTCCGACGTCGGTCAGGCCATCGATCAGCCGCAGCACGCCGAGCTCTTGCCGCCCGCGACCCGGGCCCCCGACCGCGGCCTCGTAGAACCCGGGCGCGAGTGAACGCAGCAGCGCCCGGCCGTCGGCCGCCGCGCGGGCCCGTGAGCGCACACGGGCCGCGGCGGGCGCAACGCCCCCCCCCGGTGCCGCGGGGGCAGCGGGCAGGGCCGAGATCCAGCCGCCCGCGACCGGCAGCCCGCGCTCGTCCACGATCTCCACCGCGAGCTCGGCCTCGAGCGTCAGATCGACCGTGACGCCGAAGACCAGCGTGCGATCGCCCACCTAGAACGGCGGGGAGCGGCCTTCGCCATGACCCGCGCGGCGGGCCTCGACCTCGTAGCGGCCGGCGGCCACCCGTTGCAACGTGAAGCGACCCTCACCGCTGCTCGTGCCCCGAGCGACGACGGCGGCGGGCAGACCGTTCTCGTCCAGGACCCAGAGCCACAGCCGCGCGCCGCCGACGGCGCGGCCGGCGTCGTCACGCACCTCGCCCACGACGCCCCCGGCGGGAAGTTCGATGTCGAGCCAGTCCTCGTCCGCGACGGGCAGTGTGACGGGCACGGAGGTCGGCAGTTCGCTGCCTGCTGCGAGCACCTCGATCCGCGCCGCGCCGGGCGGCAGCGGCGGCAGCTCGTAGCGGCCGTCGGCGGCCGTGTGGACGCGAACCTCCTGCCCCCCGTCGCCGAGCGTGAAGGCGGTGATGCCCGCGAAGGGCTCGGGACGGCCGTCCGTCGTGACGCGGCCGCGGAGCACGACGCCCGCGCCGAGGTCGAGGTCCGCCGTGACCTCCGCGGCGCCGAGCGGGAGTTCGACGAAGCGCCGCACGTCACCCACGCGCAGGCTGATCGATCCCGCTGCCAGGTGTTCTACCCGGAAGCGGCCGTGGAGGTCGGTGCTGGTCTCGCGGATGGTCCCGTCCTCGTGTTCGGCGACGACCGCGGCCCCACGGGCCGGCGTGCCGGATGTATCGCGGACGATGCCCGTGACGGCGCCGCCGACGACGAGCTCGATCTGGCCGACGTCGGTGGTCTCCGCGCTGCGCACGGCCAGCGGCGACGACGTCCAGCGCGCATGGCCGTCGGCCTGCACGACGACGCGGACGATGCCGGGCGTGACCCCCGCGATCTCGAAGCCGCCCCGTGCGTCCGTGATGCCCCGCAGCACGGGCGCGTCCGCCTCGCCGAACGGCTCCACCACCACGCGCGCGCCCTCGAGCGGGCGGCTGCCACTGCGCGCCCCGACGAAGCCGCGCACCGTCTCGCCCCGCGTGAGCAGCAACGTGAGCTGCGCTCCGGCATCGCGCGCCACGTCGATCGGCGCCGCGCCCACCCACGCCCCGGACCGCGCCGACACGACCCACGGGCCGGGCTCAAGCTCCACGGAGTAGATGCCCTCGACGTCACCGGCGCGCAGCGTCCACGCGCGCGGCAGTTCCTCGTCGTCGTCCGCGTCCTCGCGCACGCGCGGATCGAACGTCAGCTCGGCGGACGTCACGGCGCGGCCGCGTGGGCCTCGCAGACGCAGGGTCACCGGGGCGGCCGCGCGCCACGTGAGCGCCAGCGGCCACCCCGTCGGCAGCCGCAGGGTGGCGCGTGCGCTTCCGGCCGCATTCGGAGAGAGAACCTCCACGGTGGCCGTCCCCGGCGGCAGGCCGTCGAGGGCGAACGCGCCGCTCTCGAGCGGGATCTCGTGGATGTCGTTCTCGGAATCGACGACGCGCGCCACGGCGTCGGCGGGTGCGCCGGCGGCGCTGCCGCGGAGTTCGTGTCCGTGGCGCAGCGTGAGGTCGCCGACGTTGCGGGCGACCTCGCTTCCGGGGCTGAACGGGCCGGTCTCGGCGGCGCGCCACGGCGAGCCGGCGGGCGGCAGGATGCGCAACCGGATCGCAAGCGCCGGCAGGGCGTCCAGGAAGAACACGCCCGCCGGCCCCGTCACCGCCGTGTCGGAGGCCGGGCGCGCTCGGGCGTCCCCCACCGTGCGTGCCTCGACGCGTGCGCCCTGCACGGCGCCGCCGCCCGCATCCACGACGCGTCCGGTGAGGAGGGCACCCGCAGCGAGCTCGATGCGCAGCGGCGCCGCCTGCTTGCCCGCCGGGAGCTAGAGCCCTTCGATGAGCGCCGGGGCATGTCCCGGCGCGCGCACCTCGAACGCCACGCCCTCCGCGGGGGCCAGCCCCATGATGCGGAAGCGACCGTCGGCGCCCGCCGCCACCAGGCCGGGCAGGTCCAGCCGTCGCTCACTCCACGGCGCCCTCGACGGGGGCCAGAAGAGCGTGCCGTCCGCTGTCTGCAGCGGGGCGCCGTCCTTCCCGACGACGACGCCGGAGAGAACGCTCGTGCGCACCAGCGTGAGGTTCACGCCGGCGCGGCGCTCACCGTTGCCGAGGACCAGAACGAGTGGCTCGCGGAGTAGGAGATCGCGGGCCTCCGGGTTGCCGTCGAGCGTGATCTCCACCGCCCCGGGCGCCACCGCCGTCAGCTCGAAGTGGCCGTCGGCACCGACGCGCGCGGTGCGGCGCCCGGCACGGATCACGGCGCCCTGCGCCGGACCGCCGCCCGGCACGACGGAGGCGCGGCCCTCGATGCGTGCGCCGGCCACGAGATCGAGCGTCAGCGGCGCGCCCGGGACACCCGGCGCAGCGGCCGAACCCGTGGCGCGCACGGGGAAGACCTCGGGGCCGACGAAACCCTCGGCCTCGGCGCGCACGCGGAGGTTCACGGCCGGGAGTCCGGTGAAGAGCGTCGCGCCGCCGGCCGCCGTCCGCGCCGCGACGGCGTAGACGTGCTCCGCCGCGCTGCCGAGCGGCGCGCCGCTGACCGGCAGCCCGACGGCCACCTCCACATAGGCATCGGCGACGGGCTGCGCGGCGGGATCGCGGACGTGCACGGTCATGCTGCGCGCCGGCTCGAGGATGACCGCCCCAATGAGTGGTCCGGCGGCCCAGAGGGCGACGGGCGCGCGGTCCTCGGCCCACACGAGCAGCACGCCCCCGCCCGGCGGCCCGACCACGACGGCCCGGCCGTCCGGTCCGGTCATGATCGCGCGGGGCGCGGCGTCGCTAGGACCCTCGCCGGGCTGCACGAACGCCACGGACGCTCCCCCGAGGGGCTTGCCCGGGTTCACGAGCGTGCGATCGACGCGCACCTCCACGGGCACCCGGACGCCGGGCGCGGGCTGCACGTCCCGGGCGCGGTCCTGTGCACGCGCGGTGGCGAGGAGCAGGGCGAGTAGGAGCGCCCCGGCGCCCGCCTGCCGCAGCACGCATCGGCTCACGATGCACCTACGGCGGCCAGGCGCGCGAGCCATGCCGCGGCGCGTGCCCCCGCGGCCTCGAAACGCACCGTGCGGCACTCCTCGCCCCGGTGCTCGAGGTGCAGCGTGAGGCGATCGGCCGGGAGCGCCTCCGCGATCATCTCGGGCCACTCGACGGCCACGACCGCGCCACCCGCGAGGTCCTCGTCGAGCCCGAGCTCGTGGACGTCCCCGGCACCGGCCATGCGGTAGGCGTCCACGTGGACGAGGTCCGGGGCGCCCTCGAAGCGCGTCATGCGCAGGAACGTCGGGCTCGTCACGTCACGCGCCGCCGCCACGCCGAGGCCTTCGGCGAGCCCCTTGACCAGCGTCGTCTTGCCGGCGCCGAGCTGCCCCGAGAGACAGAGCACGCCTTCGGCCGCGGGCGCGAGAGCCCGCGCCAGGCGCCTGCCGAGCGCGACCGTCGCGCCGCGGCCGACGAGGCGCTCCTCGGACAGCGCTCTGTCAGGCCGGCCGGAAGTGATCGTGTCCTCCGCGCCCCATGGGCTCCCCCCTGGCGTCCGCGTCACGCGAGGGCAGCAGCAGGTAGTCACGCTGCGCCGTGATGCGGCCGACGCACGACACGGTCGTCGCGCAGACGCCGTCGCGGACCAGATCGCGCGCCGTTGCCGTATCCACCGTGAACAGCAGCTCGAAATCCTCGCCGTCGTGCAGCGCGTGCGCCAGCGGCGGGCGCCCCGAGGTCGCGGACGAGAGCCGCGCGTCGTCGTGCACGGGAACGCGATCCGCCCAGACCTGCGCCCCGACGCCGGACGCGTCCAGCACGTGTCCGAGGTCGGAGGAGAGCCCGTCGGAGAGGTCGATCATGGCGTGCACGGCGCACCGTTGGACGAGTGAGAGAGCGATGTCCTGCCGCGGATTCGGCCGTAGGTGACGGCCGGCGAGAGATCCACCGAGCGCGCCGGTGACGCAGATGGCGTCCCCCGCTCGGGCGCCGTCGCGGCGCACCGCGCGCCCCGTGGGAACCGCGCCGACGAGCGCGACGTTGACGATCACCGGCCCCGGCGTTCCGGTGGTGTCGCCGCCGACGAGCGCCACGCCGTAGTGCTGCGCGCACGCTGTCAGGCCCTGCGCCAGATCGTCGGTGAAGCCGCCCGTGCGCGCCGCGGGGAGCGCCACCGAGGCCACCGCCCAGAGTGCGCGCCCCCCCATCGCGGCAACGTCGGAGATCGAGACCGCCAGACTCTTCCAGCCCACGTCGAAGCCGCTCGCTCCGCCCTCGCCGAGACGGAAGTGACGGTCCTCGACGAGCAGGTCCGTGGTGAAAATGAGCTCGTGGCCCGGGGGCGGCGACAGCACGGCCCCGTCGTCGCCGATGCCGAGCGTGACGTCGGCGCGCCGTGGTCCGCGAGCGGCGTCGCGGATCGCTGCGATGATCTCGAACTCGCTCCGCGGCGTCTCGGCGGGCGTCATGCGTCGTCGTCGCGATCGCGTGCCGGGAGCGGGCGCGGCGGCCGCGGGGGCGGCAGCGGCTCGTCGCGCACGCGACGCGTGGGCACGGCGCTCCGTCCGCCGCGCCGGGTACCCGTCCGCGGTGTGGGTCGCCGTGGCTTCGGTGGCGCCGTCGCTCCCGTCTCCGACCGCGGTGGCGCGGCGGCGCGGGGCGGCGGAGGTGGCACGGCCGTCGTCTCCTCGCGGCGACGCTGCGTGGCCTTGCGGGCCTCGCGAGCTTCGCGGGCCTCGCGTTCGCGCCGCGCACGCCTGGCCTCCTCGAGCTCCCGCGCCTCGCGCTCGCGGATCGGGGCGAGGATGCGCTCGACCACGACCTCGACCGCCGCTGCGTCGTCCGCCGCCAGTTCCCTGGCGCGGGTCTCGCCGCGGCGCGTGTCCACGAAGGCCAGCGCGGCGAGCGCGGCGCCACGGACCTCCGGGTGCGCATCCCGCGTTCCGGCATCCAGGTCGTCCGCGGCATCGGGCCCGAGCACGAGCGCGAGCGCGGCGTACGCGAGGCGGCGCACGTCGCCGTCCTCGTCGGCGGTGAGGCGACGTAGCGGCGGTGCCGTGGCGGCGTCGCCGGTCTCACCGAGACGTACGGCGGCGCGGCCGCGTTCTGCGGGGTTCTCCGCCGCGAGCTGCCCGGCGATGCCGGGCAGGCGCGCCGCGAGCTCCGTGTCGATACCCAGCGAGTCCAGTGCCTCGTCGCTCCCCGGCGCGCCGGGGAAGTCGGCGAGGTATGCGCGGAAGAGCATGGCGGACGCGCTCTGGTCGCCGCTCGCGCGGGCGGCCCGGGCCTCGCAGAGCCGCGCCTCACGGACGCGCACGAGCTGCTCCGGCGCGGCCAGAGCGCTCGACGCCAGCGCGCGGGCACGGCGCAGATCCCCGGCGACGAGCGCGTACTGCGCGATCGTGAGGCGCGCGTCCGCGGTGACCCACGGTGACAGCGTCCCGGCGCCGAGCTCACGATCGAGCAGCGCCACGTGCGCGGCGGCCCGCGACGGATCTCCCTGACGCAGCGCCTCGCGCGCTTTCCCGAGGGCCTCGAGCGGGCCGCCCGCGAGGAGCGCGGCGAGCGCGCGGTCCATCTCCGTCTCGGTCGCTGCCTCGAGGAACGCGGCGTCCTGCACCCCGACGAGCTGCAGCGCCGCGAGCTCCGAGCGGCCCTCGAGGCGGGCTGCCACGAAGCGCGCCAGCGGGCGCTCGCCGCGGGCGATGCGCGAGAGCGCACGCACGCGCGCGGCGGCCCACAGTGGATCGTCGCCGGCCGGCGTGCTGGGGAAGAGCAGCTCCGGCGCAGTGATCACGGCGCCGCCACCGAGCGCGCGCTCGTGCAGCAGCCGTTCGAACGTGCCGGTGATCTCCGGCCCGAGCCCGCTGCGCAGCCACGCCGGGGCCACGCGGTCCCCCGCCGAGGCCACGACCGCCGCTTCGACGAGCAACGGCGGGAAGTGCGCCGCCGGTACGAACTCGCCGGCCAGCAGGGCTCTGGCGGAGATGCGGATGACGGGCCGCCGCACGCCGCGGACCAGCCGCAGATTGACGTTTCCCCGGCGCGCGCCCACTGTGCCGCCCACTGTGCCGCCCGTGGCGTCGTGCGGCGCCACGTCGATCAGCATGACGACGGCGTCGCGACTCGGCTGGAGCGTCACGCCGGCACGGTCCTCCGCGGCGACGAGCGTCGGCAGGACGACCTCCGCAAGGCGGTCCACCGCCGCAGGCAATCGTGGATCGCCGGCGGCCGCGCCGTCGTAGGCGCGAAACTCGACGGGCCCGACGTGCCGGGCCGCGAGGACGCGCGTGCGCTTCGCGCCGCTCGCAGCCGTCGCGGCGTCCGGGAGGTCACGGCCGGGGCCGCCCTGCTCCGTCTGCGGCGCCGTGCTGCCGCACGCCGCCACGTGGAGCACGAGCGCCGCCCACGTGATGCACCCGGCGATCCTCCGCGTCGTCTTCATCGCGATCTCTCCCTCAGAAGGTGTGGACGAAGAAGCGCTCCCGTTTCTGTTGTCCACACCTTCTCACGTGCATTCATTCCTCATCGGCGTCCCTCGCGGGCGGCGGCGTCGTGAGGCGCACGCCCCGGCGCATCATGCCACGTTCCGCCTCCGCGACGACGTCCGACTCCGCCTCGACCTCCGGCGCGAGGGCGCGCGCGCGCAGTGCCAGGGTACGTCCGACGGCGAAGCGGCCACCGGCCACCTCCTCGACGGCCTGCGCGAGCGTGATCACCGCGCGCATTCGCTGCGCCGCGTCGAGCAGCGCGCGCGGCGGACGCGGCCAAGGGGTCGTGGGCGGCGGCGTCCGCCACGCGTCGGCGCGGATCAACTCGGCGGCCTGCAGCGCCGCATGCTCCGCGGCCGCGAACGAGAAGCGCGCGTTCTCGGCGCCGCGCGTGGCGTCACCTGCCGCAGCCAGCCGGCGCTCCGCGAGTGCCAGCCGCCGCGCGGCGCGTGTGACGGTGCGGGCGACCCGGGCGTCGCGAGCCTTCGTACGTCGCGCACGCGTCGCGTCGTCGCGGGCCGCCTCTTCGTCGGCCTCGGCACGCCGCAGGTCGGTCAGCGCGACGCGCGCGGCGTCGTTCTCGCCGGGGCTGCCGGCGATCACCATGTGGTAGAGCAGCGCGGCGCGCTCACGGTCGCCCTGCGCCTGCGCTGCGCGCGCCTCGTCCATCCAACTCTGCACGCGCAGCGTCTCGACCCTCTTCCGCCTGCCCGCCAGGCGCCGTGCCCGCCCCGCGTCCAGGTCGGCGGCGCGTTGCAGCTCCCGACGCGCGAGCGGCAGCAGTCCGCGCTCCAGCGCGATCTCCGCCAGGGTCACGCGGCCGTCGGCGTCGTCCAGCGCGGTGAAGTCCCGCGCGGCCATGTAGTACGAGATCGCGTCCACTTTGTCCGGCACGAGCGTCATGGCGATCGACTTGCGCCCGTCGCGCACCATCACGGTGAGGTCCGGCCCGGGTGCGTAGGGGATGCGCCCCGCGAGGATCGCGCCGTTCTCGCGCCGCACGTTCCAGTGGCGGTCGGCGGGGGTACCACGCGGGCCGTTCACGACCTCGCGGCCGGTACCGTCGCATGTCGCGCAGAGCCCGTCGCCGCGGTCGTAGGGGCACGCGCCCGAGCCGCGGCAGTCGGGGCACAGCCCGTCGCCGCTGCACGTCGGGCAATCCTCCGCGCCGTCACCGCACGTCGGACACAGCCCACTGCCGTAGAGACACGTCGTGCAGATCCCCGGTAGGTGGCTCGCACCGGGCGCGAAGTCCGCGCTCGCGCTGCTGCGTGCGCCGTCGCCGCCGCAGTCGGCGCACGTTCCGCGTCCGGAGCACTCGGGGCAGCGCCGTCCATCGACGCTCCCCACGCCGTCGCAGTTCGCGCAGCGGCCGCTCGCGTCACAGGTGAGACACGGACGATCGTCACCGCAGTGCAGGCAGCTCCCGGAGCCGCCGCACTGCGGACACACCGTCTCGCGCCGCCACGGGGCGAGCTCCTGGCCGCAGCCGCCGCAGTGCGTCGATCCCGTGGGTTGCGTCTCGCCGCACTCGGGGCAACGGGGCGTGAAGACACCTCCGCGGAGTTGCTCGAACACGACGCTGCGCGGCGTGGCGGCGCCCGCCGCCGCACGCGCAGCGGCGTTCTCGTCCCCGGCGCCGGGCCGCTCGTCCGGCGCCGCCGCCGGAACGCTCTCGCGGACCTGCGGCGCGGGCTCGCCGGTCTTCGCCGCAGCCGCGCCGGCCTGCGCCTTTTTGCCCCGGGCGCGCGGTGGAGCGCAGCCCCCGAGCAGAGCGCTACCGAGCAGAGCGGCTCCGAGCAGCGCGATCCCGAGCAACCCCGCGTGGCGTACGCCGGCGAACGTGCGTGCGGACCTCATGCGCCGCGGTTCCAGGCGGCCACGAAGAGCCGCGCCGCAGACGCCGGATCGCCATCGGCGACGAGCGCCCGGATGGCCGCGACGCCGGCGGCGCCGCAGCCGCGCACGCGTCCGGCATCCGCTGCGGTCAGTCCCCCGAGGGCGACGACCGGCATCGAGCCCGCCGACCTGGCGGCAATCGTCAACCCGGAGAATCCGCGCGTGGGCACGAGGCCGCGCTTGCTCGGTGTGTCGCGGATGGGTCCGAACGTCACGTAATCTGCTCCGGCCGCCTGGGCCTCCTGCAACTCGAACCGGTCGTGTGTGCTGCGGCCCACGAGAGCGCCGGCACCCAGCATCGTGCGGGCGTCGCCGACCGCCACGGAACGATAGCCGAGATGGACTCCGTCGGCGGACAGTCGCAGGGCCGCTGCGACGTCATGATTGACGATGAACGTCACGCCTGCGTCCCGGCAGACGTCCCGAACCTCGCGCCCGAGGCGGACGAGATCCGCCGTCGCGAGGTCCTTCTCACGCAGCATCACGGCGCTGACGCCACCGGCCACCGCCGCGCGCACGACGTCCGCGAGCGGCCGGGGCGTCGCCGCGCGGTCGGTGACGAGCACCAGGCGCAGCCGGCCGGCGAGTTCCCGCCCTCCGTCGCTCAGAGCAGATGCTCCAGGCCGTAGACGAGGCCGTCCACGCCCTGCACGCGCCGCACGGCGAGCAGCACGCCAGGCATGAACGATGCGCGCGTCAGGGTGTCGTGGCGCAGCGTGAGCGTGTCGCCGGGGCCGCCGAACAGGCACTCCATGCGCGCCAGGAGCCCCGGGACGCGGAGCGCGTGCACACGCACGCCCTCGACGACGCCGCCGCGCACGCCCGGCACGCTCTCTGCTTCCGGGGCCGCCGGTACGACCGCGCGCGCGACGGCGATGTCCGCGGCGATCTTGAGCGCCGTGCCCGAGGGCGCATCCTCCTTCTGGTCATGATGCGCCTCGATCAGTTCGACGTGCGGTAGGTGGCGCGCGGCCTGCGCTGCGAAGTCCGCGAGCAGGACGGAGGCGATCGCGAAGTTCGGGGCGATGACGGCCGAGCTACCGTGCGTCGCGCAGAGAGCACGCGCGCGCTCGACCTCGGCGCTCCCGAAGCCGCTCGTGCCGACGACCGCGGACGCGCCCGCGGCGAGGATCGTCGCGAGGTTGCCGAGCGCCGCCGCGGCGACGGTGAACTCGACGACGACGTCGGCACGCGACGCCGCGATCGACTGCGCGAGGTCGTCGGCGACATCACACGCGGCCACCAGTTCCAGGTCCGCGGCGTGGCGCACGGCGTCGCACACGACGGCTCCCATGCGTCCGTTCGCGCCGTTGACGAGTACGCGAATCACGCCGTGCCTCCGCGGCGCTCCGCGAACATCCAGACGGCGTGCTCCTGGGCCGGCGTCTCGACGCTGCCGGGTCGCTTGCGGCGCACGTGCGCGATCGCCTCCTCGACGCTGCGTCCGCGGGCCGTCAGCCACGCCGCGATGACCGTGCCGGTCCGGCCGAGACCTGCACCGCAGTGCACGACGACGCTCCCCCCGGAAGCCACTGCGGCGTCGATGAAGGCGACGGCCTCGTCGAGCTGTTCCTGCGTCGGGGGCTGGAAGTCGTGCACCGGTACGTGCAGGGACGCGACGCCCTCGCGTGGCAGGTCCTCGGGTACGCGCCGCGTCAGCGAGACGATGGCGCACACGCCGTCGCGGGCGAGCGCGTCGATGTCACCGGGCCACGGCATGCCCATGGCGCCGACACCGTCCTCGATCCAGGTGACGTTCAATCGTCGTCCTGCCGCTCGCCGTCCTGGCGCAGCTCCGTCTTGATGAGGTCCGAGATCGCGCGTTGTGCGGAGTCGTCGCCCCAGCCCACCCACCAGAACTCGAGGCCGACTTCGAACGGCGGTCCGCTCGCGCCGCAGTAGGCCGCGCGCGCGAGCGCGAGCACCGGGCTCTCGAGGTCGTTCATCTGGAGTTCCACGGCGAGGAAGGCGCCGACGGCGACGGGCTGGTCGCTGGCGTAGCAGAGCCCCCCGCCCGAGATGTTGACCGTGACCGCCTCGATGCCCTCGAGCGTCCTCTCCATGCCCTCGAGAGGGCGTACGCGAATGGCGCACGCCTTCGCGAGACGTGGGAACCGGCGCCGCTCGTCGCCGGCCTGCTCCCCGCCCGTCTCTCCGTCGCCTGCCCCGTCTTCCGGCACCGCTGCGTCGTCGCTGCTCACGTGCACGCTCCTTTCCGGCGCCGATACTCGCTCCTCTGCGCCGCGTGGAATGACCCTTCGTCGTCGCATCACATGGGCGCATCTTCGACGATCGGGGGGCGATCTGCGAGCAAGGAGTTGCGCCGGCGCGGGGCCCGCGGCGGGCGCGTGGTGGAGACGAGGGGAGTCGAACCCCTGACCTCAGCATTGCGAACGCTGCGCTCTACCAACTGAGCTACGTCCCCACCGGGTTGCCACGGACGGGCTCGGATGCCCTCCGGTGACCCTTCGCGAAGGGCAGGGCGGGAGCGTAGAAGCGGCTCGTTGGGCGGACAAGTTTTCGTCCGGTGCGCCCTCGCTGACGGTACCTTTCCAGGCTGGCGCTGGGGCTCGCGTTGGATTTGCGTGGCCTGCGTCTCCGATGAGGACCCGTGGCCCGCAAGATCATCACCTGCACCGCCTGCAAGGCGCGCTTCGACGTGGCGCGCTACCCGCCCGGCTCTCGCGTGCGCTGCGGGCGCTGCAGTCAGGTCCTGACGGTGCCACTCGACATGCCGACGACCGGCTCGGCCGCCAAGAAGTCCCGCTCGGACCTCGGCAGGAAGGCCGGCGTGCCGGCGCGCGCCGACACCGGCATCGCACCGGCGCCCAAGGAGAGCATCGCCGGCAAGCCCAAGGCGCGCGTCGCGAGTTCGTCGGGCGGCGGCCGCACGCCGAGCCGCGACCCGCTCCTCGGCAGCGTCGTCCACGGACAGTACCGCATCATCCGCAAGCTGGGTGAGGGTGGCTACGGCGCCGTCTACGAGGCCGAGGACATCCATCTCGAACGGCGCATGGCCATCAAGGTCATGCTGCGCAGCCGTGCCAAGAACCGCGAATACGTCGCGAAGTTCATGCGCGAGGCACGCACGGCGGCCCAGCTCTCGCATCCCAACGTGGTCGGCGTGCACGGCGTCGGCTACGACAAGAAGAGCGACATCCACTTCCTCGCCATGGAGTACGTCCAGGGGCGCACGATCCACGACATCCTCCAGGAACGCGGCGTGATGGATCTCGATGACGCCGTGGAGTACATGATCCAGGCCTGCCGTGGGCTCGCCGCTGCGCACGAGCGCAACATCATCCACCGCGACATCAAGCCCGGCAACCTGATGATCACGCCGAACAACGTGGTCAAGATCGCCGACTTCGGCCTGGCCAAGGTCTACGACCCCGACGGCGAGCAGAGCACCGTGATCGGCACGCCGTACTTCATGCCGCCGGAGCAGTTCGAGGGCAAGGCCAAGGACGGGCGCACCGACATCTACGCGCTGGGTGTGACGTTCTACTACATGCTCACCCTCAAGCGGCCGCACACGGGCAACGGCCCGGCGCAGATCCTGCTCTCGGTGATGACGAAGGAACCCAAGTCGGTCTGCGACCACCGGCCGGACCTGACGGACGGCATCTGGCCCATCGTGCATCGCATGATCCACCGCGACCTCGACCAGAGGTATGGGCGCTGTACCGACGTCATCCGCGATCTCGAGGCGCTGCGCGGCGGCGTCGAGGAAGAGGACGAGCCCATCTACTGCCCCGGGTGCGGCGTGCCCAACCCGGTGGAGTCCGAGGAGTGCGCCAAGTGCGGCGAGTCACTGCTCGAGACGTGTCCCGTCTGCAGCGCCGAGGATCTCGCGGGTACGCGCTTCTGCGGGGACTGCGGCGCCAACATCCCCGAGGAGCGCGCCGTGGCGGCCCTCGTGGACGAGGCGCGGGGACTGCTGATCGACGGCTCGCTCGATGCTGCCGAGCAGCGCGTGTCGCAGGCCGAGCAACGCTCCCCCGACAACCTCACGGTCGCGCAAGTACGCGGGGAGGTCGATGACAGGCGCGACGAGTGGCAGCGCCGCCGCGACGCCGTGCGCGATCTCCTCGGCCAGGGGCGCGCCGGCGACGCGATGACCCTGCTCGCAGAGGTGCAGCGGGACTTAGCCGAGATGTCGGAGCTCGATCTCCTCGAGGCCGATGTGCGGACCGCCCTTGCTGCTCAGGACCCTGCTGCCGCCGCCGACGCCGAGGCGCAGGAGAAGGCGTGCTCACTCGAGGACGAAGGACGCATTCGCGAGGCGCTCGTGGCCTGGCGCGGCGTGCTGGTGCTCTCCCCCGACAACGACGATGCCAAGGCCGGCGAGGAGCGTCTCTCCGGCCGGGTGGAGAAGGCCGAGTCACTGTTCCGTGACGCGACGGCGCGCCTCGCCGAGGGCGACCCGGAGGGCGCCGTCGAACTGCTGCTCGAAGCCAACACCGTGCTGCCCGGTGACTCGCTCATCGAGGGCCGCATGGACGAGGCGCGGCGTGCGGTGCAGGAACTGCAAGCCGAACTCGAGACGTTGGCCGGATCGACGACGGACGAGGCGTCGGGCTCGGCCACCGTCGCCCGTCTGATGTCGTTGCGTGGCCGCTACCCCGGCTCCGGGGCCGTGGCGCAGGCCCTGGCAACCGCCGAGCAGGCCGGAAGGCAGGCGAGCGCCGATGCCGTCCAGGAACGGCTCGTGCGCGCGCTCGCCGCCGGCCGCGAGGCCGACGAGGCCCAGCACCCGCGCGACGCCGTCGCCGCGTGGCGCGAAGCGTGCAATCTGGACACGTGCAGCGTCGAGGCCGCCGAGGGCCTCGCCCGCGCCGAGCGCGCACTCGCCGAGTTCGACGCGCTGCTGCGGCAGTCGCGCACGCTGCTCCAGTCCGGAGACCCCGAAGGCGCGCGCGCGCGCGCCGAACAGGCCCTCGAACTGGTCCGCGACGATCCGCTCGGCGAAGCCCAGCTCGCCCGAGCGCGAACGGATCTCGAGACCCTGACCCACGAGGCCGAGCGCATTCGAAACGCCATCGCCGGGGACGCCGATGACGACGTGCTCCAGTGGGCGCAGGAGCTGGCCACGCGCTACTCCGGCAGCGCGCTCGCGAGCGAGGTACTCGCGGAGGCCGAGACGGCGCGCCAGGAAGCCGCGGACAAGGAGACGGAGGGACGCCTCCAGAAGCTGCTCGCGCGCGCCGTCAAGATGGAGCAGGAAGGCAACGTGCGGGCGGCGCACAAGGCGTTCGAGGACGCCGTCGCGATCGCCCCCGGGAGCGAGGACGCCGCCGCCGGGCACGATCGCACGCAGGCGCGCATCGAGGCCGCCGTGGAACTCGCACAGAAGGCCGGGGCACGCCTCGAGGGCGGTGACCCCGAAGGCGCCGAGGCCGCGGCCCAGGAGTCCCTCGAGCTGCTCCCGGATCAGCGTGAAGCCGCATCGCGGCTGGGCGAGGCGCGCGCCGCCGTGTCGGAGATCGAGCGCGCCTTCCGGAATGTCGAGGAGACGGCGGACCCCGAGCGTGCTGCGGCGCAGGTCGAGCGGGCGCGGGCCCTGGCGGCGCGGTTCCCGATGTCGGCTCGCTGCGCGGAACTGGCGATACGTTGCGACTAGATCGCGACGGCCTCGCGCGACGCGGCGACGGCGGAGGCCGTGGACGCCGCGCTGGACGACGCCCGCGCTGCGCTCGCCCAAGGTCGCCTCGTCGCCGCCGACGAGGCCGCGCAGCGCGTGCTCGCGATCCGCCCCGATCACGACGAGGCGACGTCGATCACCGTCTCCGCCACGGCGCGCCGCGAAGCCGCCGGCGAGAGCTGCGCGGCGGGCCATGCGGCGCTCGAGGCCGGAGACATCGATGAAGCGTTGCGCTCCTTCGAGGCCGCTCTCGAACAGGACCCGGAACTGACGGACGCGCGTGACGGTGCCGACGCCGCCCGTGAACACCTCCGCGAGGCGCGCGCGCAGCTCGCAGCCGCGGTCTCCGCCGCGCGCGCCACGGAAGCGCCGCGCGAAGCGCTGGCTGCGTGGCAGGCCGTGGCCGCCCTCGATCCGAAGCACGCCCGCGCCATCAGCGAGATGGCGGTCCTCAGCGACCGTATCGCGGGCGCGGAGCGTTCCCTTGCCGAGGGCCGCGCGCTCCTCGACGCGGGCGATCCGAACGGGGCTCTGACGCCGCTGGCCGCCGCCGAGAACGTGCTGGGCAGCGACGATGTCGGTGAGTCCCTGACCGCCGCGCGCGACGCGTCGAGCGAGATCCGGGCAGCTCTCGCCGCGATCAAGACCGACGTGGAGCACGCCACCGG
>JAJRVY010000263.1 GCA_024277065.1 Planctomycetota bacterium | reverse complement strand
GTGCCCATGTTGCGGACTCGGTGCGTGCGTTCTTCGGCGCGTGACGTCCGCGATGGCCGCGACCTCGTAGAAGGGGGGCGACGCTGCGAGTTCTGACCGTCGTCGGTGCACGCCCGCAGTTCGTGAAGGCCGCGCCCGTGAGTCGCGCCCTGCGCCGCCGTCACGACGAGCGGCTCGTGCACACCGGCCAGCACTGGGCCGACACGCTCTCGCGCGTGTTCTTCGAGGAGTTGCGACTGCCGCGGCCGGACCTGCATCTCGGTGCGTCGCACATGACGCCGGCGCCGCGACTCGCGTGCATCGTGCGCGGGCTACGGGCGGACATACGCGGCTACGCCCCGGACGTCGTGCTGGCGTACGGCGACACCGACACGACCCTCGGCGCGGCCCTCGCGGCGCGCGCCGAGGGGGCGCTGCTCGCGCACGTCGAGGCGGGGCTGCGGAGTGGGCGGCGCCGCATGCCCGAGGAGATCAACCGCGTCGCCGTGGACCATCTCGCCGCGCTGCTGCTCTGCCCGACCGCCGCTGCGGCGGCGACGTTGCGCGCCGAGCGCGCCGCGGGGTGCATCGACGGCGTGGGCGACGTCATGCTCGACGCGCTGCAGCACGTTCCGGAGGCGGCGTCGGAGCAGGCGGCGCGCGAACTCGGCTCGACGCCCGGCACCTACCTCGTCGCGACGATCCATCGCGCAGCGAGCACCGACGATCCGGAGCGCCTGCTCGCGCTGCTGCGCTCACTGGGGCGACTCGAACACGACGTCGTCTTCCCCTGCCACCCGCGTACGCGCGCCGCGATCGAGGCGCTCGGGCCGCTGTTCGACGCCGGCGCGGTGCCGCGGCTGCGCATCATCGCCCCGCTCGGCCACGTCGCGATGGTCGGCCTGCTCCGCGGAGCGCGCGGTGTTCTCACGGACTCCGGCGGGCTGCAGAAGGAGGCCTGGTTCCTCGGCGTGCCGTGTGCCACGCTGCGCGAGGAGACGGAGTGGACGGAGACGCTGGGCGGCGGCTGGAACGTGCTCGTCGGCGCCGCGCCGGAACGCATCGCGGAGGCCGTCCGGCTGTTCGCCGCCGATCGTCCGCAGCGCGACCTCGGCCTTTTCGGCGGCGGGTGCGCCGCCGCGCGCGTCGTCGCCGCGCTGGAGCGTCTCGTCGCCCGCCCGGATGCGCCGTCCTGACGTGTACGGTACGGCAAGGGGTTCGCAGCGATGCCCCCGTGCAGGGAACCGGTGTGTCCATTCAGATCGACATCACGCACGCTGCGGGCGGCGCGCGATGAAGCGTGTCGTCATCCGCTACGTGCTGCTCGGCCTGCTGCTCTCGCCGGGGCTGGCCCCGCTGCCGGCCCGCGGCGCGGCCGACGGCGCTGTTCTCGCGCGACTCCGCGTCGTGGGTGACGAAGGCGCTGCTGCTGCACGTGGCGGCATCCCCATCCCGCGCGACCTGGGGGTGCACGACCCGGCCGAGCTGGGGATTGCGCGTGAGACCCGGGGGGCCGACGGCACGCTGCGGCGAACTCCCCTGACGGTGCAGTGGCGCGTGCTGTCGCGATGGGGCGGCGAGGTCGAGGACACGACGCACGCCGTGCGCTGGGTGCTCGCGGACGTGGACGCGACGCCGCGCGACGACCTCGTGCTGACGCGCGGGGGCGCGGTCCCGGCCGCGGGCCCGTCCCTCGGTTTCGAGACCGAGGACGGCGTCGTGCTCGACGACGGGCGACTCGAGCTGCGCGTGCCGCGAACGCGCTTCGCCCCCCTCGCGCGAACGCGCCTGCGACGGTCGGACTTCGACGTGGCGGCGGCCACGGCGCTGACGGACCAAGGCGTCGGCGTGGAATTGGCGATCCGGGACGCGGCCGGCGAACGACAGGTCCTGCGGCCATCCGTGGAGGACGTCGTCCTCGAGGAGAGCGGCCCGCTGCGGGCCATGGTCCTGGTCCGCGGCGGCCTCGGCGGTGCGGACGGCGGCGACGGTGCGGCGCTGTGGCCCGGTGGCGTCGTCGTGGAACTGCGCGCGACCGTGGTGCGCGGCACGGCGGGCGTGGATCTCGAGTGGACGCTCGTCAACGGCTCGGAGCGGCCACTGGACGTCCTCGGGTGGCGCGTCCGCGTGCCGACGCGCTGGAACGGGCCGGTCACCTGCCGCGCCGCCGATGCCGATGTCGTGGCGCAGAGCGTCGCCCTCACGCAGGTGTCGCGTCCGCCGGCCGCCGGGCGGGCGGCGTTCGCGTACGAGTTCGCGGTGGATGGGAGCGTGCACGCAACGGGCACGCGATCCGTGGGCACACTGCTGCTCACGGACGGCGAGCGGGCGCTGCGCATCGTGGTCGCGCGCTTCTGGGAGAGCAGCCCGAAGTCCGTCGTGTTCGCCGGCGGTGAGATCGACGTGGACCTGCTGCCGCAGGACGGCGCGTCGCGCTGTGTCGGCGCAGGGCGTTCGGTGACGGCGGGCCTCCGTCTGGAACTCGACCCGACGGCCGGCGGGCGTGCGGCCCGGAGCCGCGTGGGTGCTCTCGTGCCGGACTCCGCCTGGGTGTCCGCGAGTGGCGTCATGGCTCCGCTCGCGCCGTTCGAGGGCGACGTTGGTGATGACGTGCGCAACGCCGCCGTGCGTCATCTGGAGAGGCTCCAGCAGGGCTTGATCGATGTGGCGGTGTGCGACGCGCAGGGCCCCACCGGGCTGGTCCCGCCGGCGTCCATCGCCACGCAGCGCGAGGTTCGCGGCGGTGCCAACGCGGCGTATCCGTACGGCGTGGACCTCTACGGATGGGATCGCTACGGGGAGCTCGTGGACGCCGGCGGCCTGTCCCAGGGCATGCACGCGTGGGTGGACGGGCTGGGCCGTGCGTATCTCGCGCGCCACGATCGTCGCTTCCTGGACGCCGCCCGCCTGCTGGCCGAGCCCCGCTTGGCGTCAGCGGGCGCGGTCGCCGCGCGCGGGACGTCGTTGCGGGGGCTGCTGCTGCTGCACGGGTTGACGGGCGACGGGCGCGTGCTCGCGGCGGCGCGGACCATCGCCGAGCGGCTGCTCGCGGCGCCGAGCGCCCCTGGAGATGCGATCCGCATCGACGCGCTGCTCGCCTTCTTCGAGCACACGGGCGACGGCGCCGCACTCCGCGGGGCGCGTGCGGGATTCGCGGAGCTGCTCGCGGCGGGCGAGCGTCGTGGTGATCGCGTCGCGCTGCGGGATGACGTCCGCGCTCTCGACGGCCTGATCGCCGTGCACCGTGTCACGGGCGACGCGCGTGCGCTCGCGGAACTGCTGCGCCGCCTGCGCCGCATCTGGGACGTGGGCTACGCCGGTACGGGGCGCGTGCTCGGCGAGCGCTATCTCCCGCTGCAGTTGCACGATCCGGCAGGCACGCTGCCGCTGGGGTTCCCGGCGGGGCTCGCGGTGGCGGATGCGCTGGCGTACGCGCACGCCGCGACCGGCGTCGCCGTCTACCTGGGTCGCGCGCGGGCGGTGTTCCGTGACGCCGTGCTGTTCCTGCAGGCGCCCCCGATGCAGTTCGTGGCGGCGGGCTACCACGCCCCCGTGGGCGCGGCACCCGCGCGGTATCCGGGTCGCGAGATCGCGTTCGGGGAGTTCGTGCTGGGCGGGGCGCCGTGGCTCGTCTCCGGGGACGCGCGGCTGGTCGCGGCCGACGTCGGCGTCGCGGAGACCGCGGAGAGGGTCGTGGCGCAGACGGCGCTCGCCACGCGGCGCCCGTCGCGCGGTGCAGCAGTCCCGGCGGAGGGGCCCGGGGCCGCAGAGCAACCCGTGAGCGCGGAGCCTGCGGGGGAGCGCGCAGACTCGCGGATCGTGAGCGAAGTCGTTGTCGATGACGCGGACGCGACGCTCCGCGGGTCGTGGCGCACGGTCCGGATGTCCCGCGCGCTCGGAGGGGGCGAGAGTGTGGCGCGGCCGCGGGACACCGTGGCCACGGCGCAGTTCCGCATGACACCGACGTGGGACGGCCGCGGGCGCGTCTACGTGCTGCGGCGGCCGGTCGCGGGTGTGGAAGGCCTCGCGATGGCGATCGTCCACGCGCCCTCGGGCGTCGCGCGCGCCGCGCTGCGGCCTGCGGGCGATGTCGGCCGGTGGCAGTTGATCGGGGAGTTCGTCGTGCGCCGCTCGTCGCCGCTCGTCGTCGTGCTCGAGTGCGGACCGGGGCGCGGTGACTTCGCCGTGGACGCGGTGAAACTCGTGCGCGTGCCATGAACGGCGCGTCGATCCGCGTGGACGCGCGCTCGTCACTGTGGCCGACCGGGCACCATAAGTCATGGTAGAGTAACGGGTTGTGGATTCGAGTGGGGCTGGCGCGCGTCGGGTACGCGCCTTGCGCTCGGTGACGTGGAGCCACTCTTTCTGGAGCGGCTCCGGGAAGGAGAGGCATGCAGGGCAGGACCGATCGCCGCGATCACCCGCGGTTGCGCCTCTCGTATCCGCTCCAGATCGGCCCGGCCCTCCCGGAGGGGAGTCGGCCCCAGGAGCACACCGTCACGCAGAACGTCAGCGCGCGCGGCGCGTACTTCTGCACGTTCCGCGAGCCGCCGTGGAAGCCCGGCGAGTTCGTCGCGGTCGTCGTCTCCGTGCCGCATCAGCTCGCGGCCCATGGCGGGGAGGTGACGCTCGATCTGCGCGGGTGCGCGCGCGTCGTGCGCGTCGAGACCCCGGCCCCAGGCATCGCAGGAGAGAACGGCGTGCCGCTCTCCGGCGTCGCCCTCGAATTCGCCGCCCCCCTGACGTTCCGCTACGCCTGGGTCTGACGGCCGCGTGCGCCCCCGCGACGGCGACGTGCGCGCCCTCGCGGCAGGCGTCGTAGGGGCGACTCTGCGTGGCGTCCCCTGCCACGGCATCCGGCATGCGCCGCCCGGTCACGCGAGCACGGGGGCCACGAGAGAACGGCAGCCACGGCCAGAGAGGAGCGGCGGTCGCCTCGAGCGTGTTAGTTGCGCTCGAGCCCATTAGTTGCGGCCGTCCCTCGGTACTAGTACTTCTCGAGGAGTTCGTACTTCCGCATCTTGTTGAAGAGTGTCGTACGGTTGATGTCGAGTGCCTTGGCGGTGTCCTGGCGATTGCCGCCGTTCTCGCGCAGGGCGTTCTCGATGATGCGGCGTTCGGGGGCCTCGAGAGCCCGCTTCAGTGGCACGACGCCGCCGTGATCGAGGGGCGTCGGCGCGTCGGCCGCCTCGTCGCGGAGCGCGGGGGGGAGGTCCTCGGCACGGATCACGTCGTTGCGCGTGAGGACGACGGCGCGCTCGATGCAGTTCTCCAGCTCACGCACGTTGCCCGGCCAGGTGTAGCGCGTGAGCAGATCGAGCGCCTGCTCGTCGATCTCCCGGATGCGCTTCCCGTTCTCCTTGGCGATGTCCTTCAGAAAGTGCTTGGCGAGGAGGGGGATGTCGCTGACGCGTTCGTGCAGCGGCGGCATGTGGACGCTGACGACGTTGATCCGGTAGTAGAGGTCGCGGCGGAAGTTGCCCTTCTCGACCTCACTCGCCAGATCGAGATTCGTGGCGAGGACGACGCGCACGTCCACACGCTTGGTCTCGTTGCCGCCGACCGGCTCGAACTCCTTGTCCTGGAGGATGCGCAGGAGCTTCATCTGCAGCATCGGCGATGCGTTGTTGATCTCGTCCAGGAAGATGGTGCCACGATTGGCGGCGGCGAACTTGCCCTGCTTGTCGGCGTAGGCGCCGGTGAACGAACCGCGCTTGTGTCCGAAGAGCTCGCTCTCGAGGAGCGTCTCGGGGAGCGCGCCGCAGTTCACCTCGACGAACGGCGCGTCGCGGCGTGACGAGTTGTGGTGGAGGGCGCGTGCGATCAAGGTCTTGCCGGTGCCGGACTCGCCGCTGATGAGGACGGTCGCCCGGGTTGGTGCGACGCTCTCGATCGTGTCGTAGATGCGCTGCATGCGGTGATCACGGCCGATGATCGCGTCGTAGCCGAAGCGCATGTCGAGTCGCTTGCGCAGGTCCGAGTTCTCGTCGCGCAGTGTGCGATCGTCGAGGGCGCGGCGGATGACCATCTTCATCTCGTCGTCGATGATGGGCTTCGAGACGTAGTCGTACGCGCCAGCCTTCATCGCCTCGACGGCCTGCTCGACCGTGCCGTAGCCGGTCACCAGGATCACGGGCAGGTCCGGCTGCCGGGCCTGGATCTCGCGCAGGACCTGCATCCCGTTGAGCTGCGGCATGTTGAAGTCGGTGATGACGAGATCCGGCGTCGTCTTCTCGAGCAGCTCCAGAGCCTCGGTGCCGCCGGCGGCTTCGCTGACCTCGTACCCCGCGAGCCGCAGGACCGCTGAGAGCGATCGCCGGATCAGGGAGTCGTCGTCCACCACGAGGAGCTTCTTCTGCGCCATCTCGTACTACTCCTCGTGCGTCGCGGTCGTGGGCGTGATGGATGCGTCCGCGTCGCACGGCGTTGGTTGCGGAAGTGTGACCGGGCGCAGTCCGCGGCGCGCGGGCAGGTCGATGGTCACGCGTGTGCCGGCGCCGAGCTCGCTCTCGACGGACAGCGTCCCGCCCAGGCGTTCGACGATGCGCTGGCAGATCGGGAGACCCAGGCCGGAGCCCTCGCCGACCTCCTTCGTCGTGAAGAAGGGCTCGAAGATCCGCTCCTGGATCTCCTCGGGGATGCCGTTCCCGGTGTCCGCCACAGCGACGTGGATGCGACCGTCACGGACCGTGGACGAGAGCAGGAGCGAGCCCTGCGACGGCATCGCGTCCACCGCGTTCTTCGCCAGGTTGGCAATCACCTGGAAGATCGCGCGTGGCAGCGCGATGCCGCCGGCCGGGAAGTCGAACGATGTCTCGACGAGCTTGTCCGGTTCACGCGCGAGAACCTGTTCGACCGCTTCGCGTGCGAGTCGTTCGCCATCCTCGTCGGCGATCTCCACGGAAGCGTTGCGTGAGAACTGGAGCAGGTCGCGGACGATGTCCGCCATGCGTCGCAGGCCGCGGCGGGCTTCGTGGAGGAACGGCAGCTCAGGTGCCTGCTTCGGCAGCGAGTCCGCGGCGAGGTTCACGAAGCGGAGCACGCCGTCGAGCGGGTTGTTCAGCTCGTGGGCGACTCCCGCGGCCAGCTTCCCGATCATGGCCAGGCGTTCGTGAACGTCGAGGCTGCGCTGCAACGCGGCGTTGTGCGACGACAGGTCGCGGTGGCGCATGGCCTGCTCGAGCTGTAGCACGAGTTGGATGCCGTCGATCGGGAAGGGTACGACGGAGAATGCGCCGCGGCGCATGAGGTCCACGGCGTCACTGACGTCGCGCTCCTTGTCGGTCGTGACGAGGAACGGGACGTGGATGCCTTGCGTCGCGACGTAGTCCAGCGTGCCGTCTGCATCGGCGGCCAGGAACGAATCACGATCGAGGACGACGGCGTGGATGTCTGCCGTGGCACCCGTGAGCGCTTCCGCCGCCGAGGGGGACTCGGCGGCCTCGACTCCGGCGTTCTCGAGCGTAGCGCGGACGTCTGTCCGGAAAACTGCATTCGTACTCGCGATCAGGATGCGCTTCGCGCTCACGTACTGTCTCTCCCGGTCAAGGGCCCACCATCTGATCGGGCGCAGAGCCCGCTCGGATGAAGTCGCACGGTGAGGAAAATGAACGAAGTCGCTCTCCGCTGTCGCGACAGCCGTCACGTCCAGGCCGCAGGACACGGTCCGTCGAGCGGGCGCGACGCCCGCCCTCGGTCCTGCGAACTCATTCCTGCGCGGACCCCTTACTCGGAGACGGGCTTGCCGCGGTACGTGACGACGTTGCGGCCGTGGTGCTTCGAGGCGTAGAGCGCTTCGTCGGCCTTCTGGAACAGGTCGGCGGCGGTGTCGGCGTCGTCGGGGAAGCACGCGACACCGATCGAGATGGTGAGTTTGCCCGCGGGCAGCCTTTCCTCGCCCTCGATCGTTGTCTCCTCGACGCGCCGGCGCAGTCGTTCGAGGAACGGGAACGGCTTCTTCGTCCCGTTCTCGCCGGCCGCGGAGGTCTCGGGGAGGATCACGGCGAACTCCTCGCCGCCGTGACGGGCCACGATGTCAACCTCGCGCAGGGACGTGCGTAGGATCTCGCCGATAGTGGCGAGCGCACGGTCGCCGGCGGGGTGGCCGCACAGATCGTTGAAGCTCTTGAACTTGTCGAGGTCCATGATCGCCACCGTCAGCGAGCGGTCGTAGCGCCGGGCGCGCTGGACCTCGCGTTCGAGCGCGCTCTGGAAGTAGCGGCGGTTGAACAGGCCCGTCAGTTCGTCGATGACCGCGAGGTCCTGCATCTGGCGCAGCTTGAGGGCGTTCTCGAGCGCCTGGCCCGACTGGTCGGCGAGGAACAGGAGCGAGCGCAGGTCCGCGTCGTCGAATTGCGCGCCGTCTTCCTTGTCTGCGAGGCAGATGACGCCCGCGACGCCTTCGGACGCGGTGAGCGGCAACACGAGGCACGAGGACGTGCGGTACTCGGGCCGGTGGCTGGGCCGAGGATCGTCCCCGCGGCCGGTCCCGTCGCCCCCTGTGTTGTTCTCTGGGCCGTCCAGGGCGTCCACGTCGGGGACGAGCAACGGCCTCCCGGTCGTCGCGACGTGCCCCGAGAGCCCCCCGTCCAGCGGGATCGGTTGCGAGCCGGCGTCGTCAGGTACGTTGGCGGCGCGACTGAGCATCAGCTCGCCGCGAGCGCGGTCGTAGAGGAGGAGCGAGGAGCGCGTGGCCCCGGAGTGACGGCGGAACGAGGCGAGGATGCGATCGAGCAGGCGGTCGAGGTCGGCGACCGTCCGGTGGACGAGTGCGGCATCGCCGATCAGTGACTCGAGCGCGCGGCGGTCGGGCGGGCCGACGGCGGGAACGTCGGGCGTGGCCTCGACGGTCGTCGCCTCGGGCGCGACACCCGTGGGCGGGCCGTTGCGTGCACCCAGCGGCGTATCCAGCGGCGGACGGGCACGGCCGAGCAGTGCGTTCACGAGTGCTTCGAGCTCGCCGGGATGTGCGGGCAGCAGCAGCGCGGCGTCGGCGCCCAGCGCCACCGCGCGCGGCGCGCGGTGCGCCAGGGGCGGTCGGTAGAGGACGGCGATGGCGTGCGCCCCGGCCTGGCGGAAGGCGTCGAAGGAGTCGCTCTCGCGGCCCTCGACCTCGTCGCCCGCCAGCAGGGCGACGCGCGCCCCGCCGGAGCGCAGGTGCGCGGCCGCGCGCAGCGCGGAGGAGAAGCGCTCGACATGCAGTGCGCCGTCCTGTTCGAGCCTCGTGAGCGCGGCAGGCTCCCAGGAGCCTGCCCAGACGACGTCGGCGCCGGCGCCGG
>JAJRVY010000262.1 GCA_024277065.1 Planctomycetota bacterium | reverse complement strand
CGGATCTCCTCGAACGGCGAGACGACGTCGTCGTCCAGAACCTCGCGCAACTCGGGGATCGTGACACGCGGACCGGCGCCGGCGATGTCGGCCTCGAGCCGGCGGAACTTCGCGTCGATCACCTTCGTGATCTGCGCCAACTGGACGTACTTCTTGTTGGTGGCGTAGAAGCGCTCCTGGCGCACGTCGTCCTTGAGCATATCGACGTCGAACTTGAGCTTGTCCACCAGGTCCTTCTGGCGCTTGGCGTCCTCGGGGTCGAGCCCCTCGGGAACCTCGTCCGCGTTGCGTCGCGGATCGATCAGCGGGTCGCGGCGGTTGAGGCGCGACTGGAGCTGGTACTTCTCGACGAACGTCGCCTTCTTCTGGCGCACGAGCTTCTGGATCACGGGGTCGTTCTTGCGGCGCTCGTAGTTCGAGATGTCCACGGGCTTCGCGAGTCCGGCGGCGCTCGAGTACATGAACGTGTCGAGATCGAGCCCCACGTTGTGGATGGCGCTGCGCTTGCCGTCGTGCTGCTCTTCCGCGCCCGCCATCATCGAGAACTTGCGGACGTTGACGATGCGGTCGAGCGTCTCGAACAGGTTGATGAACTTGAGTGTCTGCTCGAACGTGCCCGAGAGCTGCAGCTTGATCGGGATACGCGTGATCGCAGCGCCCTTCTCGGGGTTCAGATTGAGGTCGCTGACGCGCGTCAGCACGACGCCCGCCATGCGCTCGAAGTCACCGATCGTGACCGCGAGGCGGTTGACCTCGTCCTCGCTGGGCAGGATGGCGGCATCGCGAGCGACGATCTCGCGGTAGACGATCACGTCCTGCTCGCGCTGCGCGATCTGCTCGGCTTCCACGCGCGCCGCAGCGAGCCGTTTCTCGATCTCCTGGATGTGGCGACGCTCGCCCCACAGCTCCTCCTCCGTGACGGCCTCGGTCTCCTCGCGGTTCTCATCCGTGATCTCGGCCGCGTAGATGCGGTCGAGATCCCAGTAGATGAGTCCGCCGAAGCCCAGGACGACCAGCAGCGACGCGGCGATCGTCTAGAGCAGGAGCTGTTTCTCGCTCAGCTTGTTCATGGCGTGTCCTCCAGCAGTGCGCCGCGGGGCGCCTACTGCTTCTCCCGGGTGCTGGGGTCGCGAAGATCGAGTCCGATCGTGAACCGCCACGCGAGTTCGGGGACGCGGCCGTCCGAGAAGCTCACGCGCTCACCACGCGGCGGGTCGATGGCCTGGAAGTCAGCGAAGAACTCCTCGTCCTGCCGCAGGCTCTTGTTGAAGTCGCTGAGGCGCGCGAGTTCCTCGCCTCCGGACCAGCCACTGAACGTGAGCACGCCGGGTGAGCCCCCTCCACGCGAGCCGCCCGTACGGATGCCCGACAACCAGACCTGATGGAGCTTCGTGTCGCCCTTGTTGTGGATCAGGTCGGCGAGCTGATCGAGCTTCCGGCTCCAGAGAACGCGGCCCTCGTCGATGTCCTCGATCGTGTCGCGCCGCTTCTGGTACTCCTTGTACTCGGCGAGGAGCGCCTGCGAACGCTCCGCAAGCTTGCTGAGCCCGACGAGTTCCTCCTCGAGATCGGCGCGGCGGGTGCGCACCTCGGCGAGCATGCCGAAGTGGATGTAGCCCCAGACGCTCATGGCGCAGGCGGCCGCGAAGACACCGACGACGAGCGTGACGAAACGCACGACGGGTGTGCCATCGACCTTCCGGAACTCGGCTGGCAGCAGATTGACCTTGATCATCGGCTCAGTCCTTTCGCAGCCGGCAGGCCAGCCCCATCACCACGGCCAGTTGTCCGGCATTCGCGCGCAGAGCGTCCACGTCCACAGCGTCCTCATCGACTGCCAGGCGTTCGGTGGGGTCCCACTGGCGTGTGCGCTTCTCGAAGATCTTCTCGAACGTCTCGGCCACGAGCGGCAACTCGACGCCGCCGCCGGAGAGGAAGACGTCATCGACCGGCTGGTCGAATTGGTTCTCGAAGTAGTCGAACGACAGGTGGATCTCGTTGCCGAGGTCGTCGATCGTCGGCAGCACGGCGTCGCGGAGTGCCTCGATGTTGTCGCCCGGCTGGCGCTTCAGCGCCTCGGCCTGGTGCATCTCGCAACCGAGCCGCTTGGAGGCCGCCGACGTGAGATCGTCACCACCGAGGTAGATCTCGCGGGTGAAGCAGAGTGCCCCGCCACGCAGGATGATGATGTTGGACTTCTGCGCGCCGACGTCGATCAGAGCCGAGACGCGATGATCCTGCTCGACGTTGGGCGCGAACTGGTTACGGAACTCGAACGCGTTGCCGAGGGCGAACGCATCGACGTCGATGACGCTCGGCTGCAGGCCGATCGACTGCACGAGACCGACGTGGTCCTCGATGAGGCTGCGCTTGACGGCGACGAGGAGGACGCGCATCTCGTCGTCCGCGAGGCCCTCGAAACGCCGGCCGCCGTCGTCGAGGCGCTGCGCGTCGAGCACGACCTCGTCGATGTCGAACGGGATGTACTTGTCCGCCTCGAACTTGACCGCGTTGCGCAGGTCGTCGTCCGACATGTGGACCATCGTGAGGTAGCGCACGATGACGGACTTGCCGCTCACCGCCGTGGCTACGCGCCGCGTCCGGAACACGTGGCCTTGGAGCATGTCGATGATGGCGTCGCCTCGCGCGGCGTCGGGGTCGATGTCGCTCTGGGCATAGGCCGTGACGACGAACTCGCTCCCCATCTGCGTGAGTTCGACGGCCTTGACGGCGTGCGCGCCGATATCCAGGCCGATCAAGCTCTTCTGCTTCTTGAACATGAACTCGCCTCCGGGCCCGGCTCCACAGTGGAGCCGTCACATCCGTGTCGGCGCGAACGGGCAGCGAGTTGAGGGCAAACGTCGATTCTCTGCGACGCGGATTTCTCACGGGTGAGAGAGAATCCCTCGATTCGAGAAACGAAGTGGGGTTTGCGACACCCGCCAACGCCGCGGCTCAGCGGCCTCCTCAGCCGGCGTCAGGCGAGAGCCGGAACGAGCTCACCGAGCGATTCGCGCAGCCGGGTGAGCACCTCTTCGTGGCTCGTCGCGGTCGCGCACCAGGCCGCAGCCTCCCGGCTCTGCTCGACGGTGATGCGTCGGATGACCTGCTTCACAGCAGGGATCGAGCGCGCGGACACGCTGAGTTCGCGCAGCCCCATCCCGACGAGCAGGATCGTGTACAGGACATCGCCCGCCATCTCGCCGCAGAGGCTGACGGAGACGCCCGAATCGAGGCCGACCTGCACGACCTGTCGCACGAGTCGCAGCATCGCGGGGTGCGCGGGCTGGTAGAGGTGGGCCACGCGCTCGTTCACGCGGTCCACCGCGAGCGAGTACTGCACGAGGTCGTTCGTCCCGATGGAGAGGAAGTCCACCTCGACGGCGAGGAGATCCGCGACGATCGCCGCCGACGGAATCTCGACCATGACACCGACGGGCATCTCCTCGGACACGTAGTGGCCCTCGGTGCGCAGCGACACGCGCGCCTTCTCGAGCATCTCCTTGGCGCGGCGCAGGTCCCGCAGTCCCGAGACCATCGGGAAGAGGCAGCGCACCGCGCCGTAGCCGGAGGCGCGCAGGATCGCGCGGAGTTGCGGCATGAAGAGGCCCGGGCGCTCGAGACAGAGCCGCAGCGAACGGCTGCCGAGGAACGGGTTCGGCTCGGCCGGTGCGTCGGCATCGGGCGTGATCTTGTCGGCCCCGAAGTCGAACGTGCGCACGGTCAGCGGGTGCCCGGCGAGCTGTCGCAGCGCCGAGACGTAGGCATCGACGTGGTCCTGTTCCGTGGGCGGCGGCCGCCCCTCCTCGTACAGGAACTCGGTCCGGAACAGCCCCACGCCGTCGCCACCGGCATCCATCACGCTCGCGACGTCCGCGGCCACCTCGATGTTGCCCATCAGACGGATCACGTGGCCGTCGCGGGTCTCGGCCGGGTAGTCCCGCACGCGCGCCAGTTCCAACCGGTAGCGCTCGAAGCCCTGCATGATGCGCTGATAGCGCTGCACCTGCGCGGGATCGGGATCGACGATCACCTGGCCACGGTTGCCGTCCACGATCACGAGCGAGCCGTCGGCGAGATGGGCCATGATCTCGCCGAGGCCGACGACCGCGGGCATGCCGAGGCTGCGCGCGATGATGGCCGTGTGCGAGGTCGGACCGCCGACCTCCGAGATGAACGCCAGCGTGCACCGCGAGTCGAGCGACGCCGTCTGCGAGGGCAAGAGGTCGTGGGCGGCGATCACGACGGGGTCGGAGAGCTTCGCGATCTCCTCGCGGCGATCCCCCATCAGCGCCCGCAGCACGCGGCGCTCGATGTCTCGCATGTCGGATGCACGCTGGGCGAAGTAGGGATCCTCGACGCTCTGGAAGCGCCGCACGAGATCGTCGAAGAAATGGGCCACGGCGAACTCGGCGCTGACGAGACGGTCCTGGATCGTGGCGCCGACCTCCGTGCTCAGCTTCGGATCCGTCAGCACCATCTCGTGCGTGGAGAAGATCGCCGAGATCTCGTTCTCGACCCCCGTCGCCGAGAGCAGGTCCGTCAACTCCTCGCGCGCGCTGACGAGGGCGTCACCGAGCCGCTCGATCTCGCCGGCCACCTCCTCGGCGGCGATCGGGCGCTCGGGAACGCTGCGTTCCTCGGTCGCGAGCAGGAAGACCGCACCGATCGCCACGCCGGGACTGACGGGGACCCCGGTGTAGATCTCCATGTCCGACTCCGATCAGTTCGGGAACTCGCGGCCGACGGCCGCCGCCAGTTCTCGGACCGCCTCCTCGCACGCCGGGCCGCGCACCTCGATCAAGAGGCGTGCTCCGGGCCCGATCGCCATCATCGCCAGCTCGAGCACGCTCGCACCATCGCCCTCGCGGTCGCCGCAGCGCACACGCACACTGCAGCCGGTCGCCTGGGCGATGCGCGCGAACTCGGTCGCGGGACGCAGATGCAACCCGTGCGGGTTGTTCACGAGCACCTCGACCGACGCGCTGTCGGCGGTCGCCGTGTCCAGGGCATCCTCGAGGGGCACATCGTCACGCAACGTCGTCGATCTCATGGAACAACTCGTAGAGGCTCTGAGGATCACGGGTCGTGCTCAGGAGCTTGGAGTAGTAGTCCGAACGGGCGATGCCGGCGATCCAGCGCAGGACGGCGACGTGTTGCTCGGCCGCCTCGAGCGGCGAGACGACCACGAAGAGGCTGTGCACAGGAGCACCATCCGTCGCGCCGTACGGG
>JAJRVY010000016.1 GCA_024277065.1 Planctomycetota bacterium | reverse complement strand
GGGCGTGCCCCACCGTCCCCGGGCGCTGCTGCACTACTTCATGCACACCGAGCGCGCGACGGACCTGGTCGTGGACGTCGGCGCGGTCTGGGAGGCTCGCCTCGATCTCGCGCGTTGCTTCGGGAGCCAGCTCCATCGCGCCGCCGCCGGCGATGACTTCCCGACACTCATCTCACGGCCCGACTTCCTCGAGCGCATCGAGGCCCGGGCGCGGGTGTGGGGGCGCCGCGCCGGCGTCGCTCTCGGTGAGCCCCTGTACGCACCGCAGGCGCTCGCGATCAGCGATCCGCGGGCGCTCCTGCAGCTACCCCGGGATGCCGCGGAGGAGCCCTCTGAGGGCGGCGACCGATGAACGGCCGCCTGCGTATCGGCGTCTGCTGCTACCCGACCTACGGCGGCTCGGGGGCCGTCGCCACCGAGCTGGGAACGGCCCTCGCCGAGCGCGGCCACGAGGTGCACTTCATCTCGTACGCCCGCCCGGCGCGGCTGCTGGAGTTCCACCCGGGCGTCACCTTTCACAAGGTCTCGGTCTCTTCGTACCCGCTCTTCCGGTATCCGCCGTACGACCTCGCGCTCGCCTCGCTGATGCGCGAGGTCGCCGAGGTTCGCGAACTGGACGTGCTGCACGTTCACTACGCGATCCCACACGCCGTCTCGGCAGTGCTTGCGCGGGCGATGCTGGAGGGCTCCCGGCCGGCCATCGTCACCACGCTGCACGGCACCGACATCACCATCGTGGGCGCCGATCGATCGTACTTCCATCCCACACGATTCGGCATCGAGCGCAGCGACGTCGTGACGACCGTGTCGTCGTGGCTGCGCGACGAGACGGTACGTATCTTCGCTCCTGGCAAGGAGATACGCGTTGTTCCGAACTTCGTGGA
This sequence comes from Planctomycetota bacterium, assembly GCA_024277065.1. Lineage (GTDB taxonomy): Bacteria > Planctomycetota > JAJSAM01 > JAJSAM01 > JAJVHW01 > JAJRPF01. The sequence goes on along the minus strand of JAJRVY010000016.1, from coordinate 25,509 downwards.
CACGGCCCGTTTCACGCCCCGGGACTGCGCCCTCACGCGCGATCGGCTGGGCGTCGGCGATGAGGCCGTGCTGGCGCACGTCTCGAACTTCCGGCCGGTGAAGCGCGTCGCCGACGCCATCCGCATCTTCGCCCGCGTCGCTGCGGAGCGCCCGGCGCGCATGCTGCTCGCGGGTGACGGTCCCGAGCGGCCGCACGCCGAGGAACTGGCGCAGGAACTCGGAATGAGGGACCGCGTGCAGTTCCTCGGGGAGCAGGAGCGCGTCGAGATGGTGCTGGCCTGTGCGGATCTCTTCGTGCTGCCGAGCGACGCGGAGTCGTTCGGCCTGTCGGCCCTCGAGGCGATGGCCTGCGGTGTGCCCGTCCTGGGCACGCGGGCGGGCGGCCTGCCCGAGGTCGTCGAGGACGGCGTCAGTGGGCATCTCTTCGATGTCGGTGACATCGACGGCGCCGCGAGCGCGGCCCTCGGCCTGCTGGCGGACGCCGACCGTCGCGAGGCGATGTCGCATGCCGCGCGGGAGCGCGCGCGCGCCGAGTTCGGCGCCCAGCGTGTCGTGGACACGTACGAGCAGCTCTATCGCGCGGCGCTCGCACAGGCCCCGACGACGCGCGCCGCAAGAGGCCCATGACGGTGTCATCGAGCGGGCACGGCGCAGTCCGCGGGCTCCACGGGCGAGCCGCTTGCGGGCGCGGGCCCTAACCAACGGTTCGATCGCAGGTCGCGTGACCGGTGCCGCACTCCTCATGGGAACACCCTCTCGGCAGAGAGAATCTCGGCCAGGATGCCGTCGGCGACTTCACGGCCGCGTGCGGTGAGGCACACGACGTCGAGATCCACATCCGCAACGAGCAGCCCCGCGTCACGGAAGCGGCAGACGAGATCGCCCAGGGCGGACCGCAGATCGACGCCCCACCGCGTCTCCACGGCGGCCAATGACGCACCTTCCGCGAGGCGCAGCCGGAGCATCAGTTCCTCGCGGGCGGCGGTCTCGGGCCGCAGCCGCTCACGCGACGCGGCCGGGTCGTCGCCGCGTAGGACGTGGTCCTGCCAGCGCCTCCAGTCGGCGACGTTGCCGCGGCGCTCGCCATCGACGTAGCTCACTGCGGCGGGGCCGAGCCCCAGATAGGGCCCGTTGCGCCAGTAGTTGAGGTTGTGACGGCACGCGGCGCCCGGTCGCGCGAAGTTCGAGATCTCGTAGGCGGCCAGCCCCGCGTCGGCGAGCACCTCTCGCGCAAGGCGCATCATGGTCAGCTCGATGCGCTCGTCCTCGGGCTCGACGCGTTTCACGGCGAGCCCGCGCGTCAGCGCCGTGCCCTCCTCGTAGAGCAGCGCATACGCCGAGACGTGGTCGGTCCCGAGTCGCAGCGCCTCGCGGAGATCCCGGCGGAACGTCGCGAGGCCCTGGCCGGGGATGGCGAACAGCAGATCCACCGACACCTGGTCGAGGCCGGCCTCGTGAGCGATGGCGACCGCCTCGCGGGCCTCGCGTGCGTCGTGCACGCGCCCCACCGAACGCAGGACCACGTCATCGAAACTCTGCACGCCGATGGACACACGCGTGACGCCCGCCGCGGCGAGGAGCCGCGCCTTGGCGCGCGTCAGGCTTCCGGGGTTGCACTCGACGGTCCACTCCCGGAGCCGCCCACTGCGCACGGCGATGGAGCGCACCACGGCCAGCACGGCTTCGAAGTCGCGGTCCGAGAGCGCCGTGGGCGTACCGCCGCCGATGAACACGGTCGCCGGCGCGAACGCCGCCGGCACCCGTTGCCCTGCTTCGGCCGCGAGCGCGCCGGCGTAATCGTGCGTGGGCGCATCACCGCGCGCCACGGAGTAGAAGTCGCAGTAGCTGCACCTGGCCTCGCAGAACGGCACGTGGATGTAGAGGCCGGGCGCGTCGCCGGCTTCCGCGGGCTTCATCCGGCGGCGTCGGGGCCGAGCAGGTCCGCGAGGCGCCGCAGCGCCCGGGTCTCGATCTGACGCACGCGCTCGCGCGTGATCGCGAAGCGCTCGCCGATCTCGCGCAGGGTCAGCGGGCCGTCGTCGTCAATTCCGAAACGCAGGCGCAGGATCTCGGACTCGCGCGGATCGATGGCTGCGAGGAGCGCCTCGAGGCGCGCGATCTCGTGCGCCTCGAGGATGCTCTCGTCGGGGCGCGCCGTGCGCGTGTCCTCGATCGTGTCGCGGGCCTCGGAGATGGCCTCGATGGAGACGGCGTCGCCCCCGCTGTGCGCGGCCCGCATGGCCCGCCGCAGTAGTTTGAGCTTGTCCTGACCGAACCCCATGTGGTCGGCGATCTCGTGTACGCTGGGCGAGCGGCCGAGGGAGCGTTCGAGGTCGATCTGTGCGGCCTTCAGCTTGGAGATTATCTCGACCATGTACGACGGCACGCGCACGGTCTTGGCGGTGTCGATGAGCGCGCGACGGATGGACTGCTTGATCCACCAGGTCGCATACGTGCTGAAACGGGTCTCGGCCTCGGGGTCGAAGCGCTCCACGGCCTTGACGAGGCCGATGTTGCCTTCCTCGATGAGGTCGAGGAGCGCCAGCCCTCGCTTGCGGTAGCGCTTGGCGATCGACACGACGAGGCGCAGGTTCGCACGGATCATGCGCTCCCGTGCTTCGGCATCCCCCGTCTGCACGGCGGTCCCCAGTTCGCGCTCCTGTTCGGCCGTGAGCAGCGCAACCTGTGCGATCTCGGCGAGGTAGCTCTCGAGGGCGGCGTCGGCGTGCGGTGGCAGGTTCGGCTCCTCCCCACGAGTGGAGTGTCCGTGATCGCGGCGTCGGGGGCTTGATACGAGAACTGCCCAGGCTAGCAGCCTGCCTGCGCAGGCGGGAGATTCAGTAGGCGTTGCGGCCGAGGACGACCTGGGACACGGTGCGGCAGAGGATCTCGAAGTCGAGCAGCAGGCTCCAGCGGTCGATGTACTCGAGGTCGTAGCGCAGACGCTCGGCGAGCGACGTGTCGCCGCGCAGGCCGTGGACCTGCGCCCAGCCCGTCATGCCAGCCCGGACGGAATGTCGTAACATATAGCCCGATAACGAGTTACGAAATTCTCGAACGAACGTCTCGCGTTCCGGGCGCGGCCCGACGAGGCTCATTTCGCCGCGCACCACGTTCCAGAGCTGCGGCAGCTCGTCGAGGGAGAAGCGGCGCAGGAAGCGACCGATCGGCGTGACGCGCGGGTCGTCCTTGCTGGCGAACACCGGCCCCGTCGCGTCCTCGGCCTCGCGGCGCATCGTGCGGAACTTCCACATCCGGAAACGGCGTGCGTCCAGCCCCATGCGTTCCTGGGCAAAGAGAGCCGGGCCTCTGGATGTCGCCCGCACGAGCACCGCGAGGGCGGCGAGGATCGGCGACAGCAGCACGAGGAGCAGGAGAGCGAGAGCGAGATCGAGGGCGCGCTTGGCGAATGCCCGCACGCCGTAGAGCGGTCGTTCACGCAGCGAGATGATCGGAACGCCCGACAGCACGAAGGCGTGTGGGTTGACCATCACGACGGGCCCGAGATCGGGCACGACGCGCACGTCCGCCGTCGTCTGCTCGAGGCGCGCCACGAACTGTGGGACGCGCCGCGCCTCGGCTGCCGGCAGGGCGATGTAGACCTCGTCGATCTCTCCGGCGTCGATTGCAGCGGCCAACTCCCGCTCGTCCGCGAGCCGCGCCGCTGCCATCCAGATTTCGAGTGGCCCACCGATGGGAAGGACGGCGTTGACGCGGACACCGGTCCAGTTGTGGGCGGCCAGCGCGCGGGCCAGCGCGCGCGCCGGCGCGCCACCCCCGACGACGGCGGCGCTCGAGCCGCCGCGCCGGGCCGCCCGCATGCGCGTGATCACACGCGCAGCGGCGAGGCGGCCGAGGATGAAGCAGGGCAGATAGGACGCACCGGCGATGGCGATGGCGAGGCGGCTGTACTGAAAGACGTCGTGGTAGAGCAGGGCTGCGGCGGCGAGCAGCGCGGCGGCGAGGGTCGCCACGCGCAGTGCCCGGCGGACCGGCGTCGGGCGCCGCAGCTCGTCGTCACCGTAGGCGCCCATGAGGCTGGCGCTGAGGAGCACGATGCCCACGGTCGCCGGCACCGCTGCCAGGTAGCGCGCCGGGAGCACGTCGGTACGCCCCTCGATGGCGATCCACCCTGTCTCTAAGCGGACGATGTAGGCGATGCCCGCCGCTGTCAGCGCCGCGATCGTGTCGGCGAGGAGCAGAAGGAGGCGGGGGAGGTGTCCGTGGCGGCGCATCGCGGCTTGGTTGGGGGCGAGTCTACACCCCGCTCGCCGCGGTCACTTCCCGACGTGGAGGCGATCGGCGAGAGGAGCCGGCAGGCCGGCACTCGAGATCTTCGCCGCCGCCGCCGCGACGTCGTAGGCGACGCGGTGCAGCGTCACGCGCCGCTTGATCGTGTCGTAGATCGCGTAGGCGGCGTCGGGGTTCTCATCGCGAGGCTGGCCCACGCTTCCGGGGTTCACGATGACCTTCTCGACACGTGTCAGGTCGATCGTGTCGGCGAACGTGAACCCGAGGCCGCCGCGCTCCATGAACGTGATCGGGATGTGCGAGTGGCCCACGAAGCAGAGCGGCTTCTTCAGCACGCGCATCGACAGGTGGGCGTCGTAGGACGTGAGCAGGTAGTCGAAGGCGGCAGGGTCGTGCACTGTGCTGTGGACGAGGAGCGTCCTGCGGTCGACGTCGGCCTGCAGCGGCAGGTCGCGTAGCCACGCGATGTCGTCGTCCGCGATCTGCTCGCGCGTCCAGTGGATGGCGGCCTTCGCGTACTCGTTGAAGAACTCCATCGAGAGCGTGCCGGCGACCGCCCAGTCGTGGTTGCCCGCGACGATCACGTCGCAGATGTCGCGGATGCGGTCGAGACAGGGCTTGGGGTCGGCGCCGTAGCCCACCACATCGCCGACGCACACGTAGTGATCGATGCGCTCACTCTCCAGCGCACGGAGCACGGCCTCGAGCGCCTCGAGGTTGCTGTGGACGTCGCCGAGAATCGCGTAGCGCACGAGTGGGGTTCAATTCGGGCCGGCCAGGCTCCACATCAGGGCGCGCTGCCCGAGCGTGATCCGGAGCGGGGAATATAGCGCGCGCCCGCAGCCTGCCTGAGTAATGCCGCGGACGATGCCGCGTGAGTTGTGGCACGCGTCGGCGCGCCGTCGCGGTGACGCGGGCCGAGAGCGGCCGCGACCTGTCAACTCGCCTGCCCGCAAGCGGCTTGCCCGTGGATCTCGCTGACTGCGCTCTGACCGCTCGATGACTCCGTCATGAGTCGCGTTCGCGGCCCCGGGCGTCGCGTGCGAATGCGCAGCGCGCGAGCGCGAGCAGTGCCGCCGTCTGCGCGAGCGCGGCGCCGGCAGCAGCGGCGAGGGCCGCCGTGCCGACGCTGCGCGCGAAGCCCGCTTCACGCGAGAAATCCAAGCGCGCGGGGTCCGGCAGCCACCACGCTCCCGCGGCGCCGGCTGCCGTTGCGGCGGGGATCACGACCCGCGCGGCGACGAGGAAGAGCACGATGGCCACCGTTCCGAGTTGCGCCCCGAGCAGCGAGCCGGCGGCTAGACCGGCGGCGGCGTAGATGAGTACCTGGAGAGCGGCACCGACGAGGGCCGTGAGCATGCCCTCGTCCGCCGGAATGGCGTCACCCGCGGCGAGCAGAGCCGCGGCGCCGAGGAAGAGGAGCGCGAGCCCGTGGAGCAGCGCTGCAAGACTGACGCCGCCCGCTCGAGCGAGGATGTACTCGAGAGGCCGTAGCGGCGTCGCGAACAGTTCGGTGCTCGGACCGAGCCCCGTGTCCGGAGCGGCGGCACGGGCACCGGCGATCGCGGCCACGATCGTCACGTGCAGGGTGATGGTCGAGAGGATCAACTCGACGCTGAGGGCTGAGCCGTCGTCGAGGGCGCGCCGCGCCAGACGCGGGAGCATGAGGAGCAGCGTGCCGGTGGCGATGATCGCCAGGAGTGCGCCGGGGCGGCGCACGAGATCGCGGGCGGTGGCCAGGGCCAGGGTCCGGGTCCGGGAGAGCGCCGCCACCACGGCCGCAGTATCGCGCGGGATCTGAATGTTTCACGTGAAACATTCGCCGTGGGTCGCGGCGCTGTCCCCGGCGCCCCCTAGCATGACATCCTGGTTCCGGGTGATCCATGCCAGGCTGATCATGTACATGCAGCAGGAGGGCGCAGACGTGCCCGATTTGACAGAGACGACGGCTCCGACCGTCGGGAGGTGGCGAGTGGTGCAGCGCAGGCTCGGACGCGGGCTCGATTTCCTGATCTCCGGTGACGCCGGGGCTCCAACGTTGGATGAGATCCGCCAACTACGGCTCGAGGAGGTGCGGCCCAACCCCTTCCAGCCTCGGCGTGAGTTCTCTGACGACGAACTGGCGGAATTGGCGTCTTCGATCCTCGAGCATGGTCTCTTGCAGCCGGTCGTCGTGAGGGCGACCGCTGCGGGCTATGAGCTCGTGGCGGGAGAGAGGCGACTGCGAGCGAGTGAGCGTCTCGGCCGCGACACGATCTCTGCGATCGTGCGCATCGCCACCGATGAGCAGATGCTCGAACTGGCTCTCGTGGAGAACATCCAGCGCCAGGATCTGAACGCGATCGAGACCGCCGTCGCTGTCAGGTCGCTGATGACTCGCCTGGGCGTGACGCAGGAAGAGGTTGCGCGCAGGCTAGGCAAGAGCCGCTCGGGCGTTGCGAACACGCTGCGACTGCTCGATCTCCCGGAGGAGTTGCAGTCGCGCGTGGCGTGCGGCGCGATCTCCGGCGGACATGCGCGCGCCTTGCTGTCGATCGCTGACGGCGCGGCCCAGCGCGAGTTGGCGGCGCGTATCGAGAAGGAGGGACTCTCGGTTCGAGCGACAGAGGCGGCGGCGAAGAGGCGGCCCGAGGGCGGCAAGGTGGCCTCCACGGACGAGCCGGGCCTTGCGCCGTACCTTCACGATCTCGAGGATCAGCTTCGAGCGGCGCTCGGCACACGTGTCTCGATCAAGCCCAAGGGCGAGGGCGGGCGCATCGTGATCGACTACTTCTCGCGTGAGGAGTTCGAGGGGCTGCTCGACCGTCTCCTGAGCGAGGATGGGCAGTGACGGTGGTTCTGTCGTTGCGCTGAGGCTCAGAGGGTGTTCCCAAAGTGGCTCGCCCGCGGAACCCGCGGACTGCGCTCTGCCCGCTCGATGACTCCGTCATGAGTCACGTTCGCGGCCCCGCCTTGTCCACACCTTCTAAGGGAACACCCTCTGGGTGTTTCACGTGAAACATTCAGTCCTCGCGCGCGGCGGCAGCCGGGGGCGCAGCTGCTTGCCTACGGGCGCGTTGCGACGTTGCACCAGTGTGCCGTCGGACCGAGCCAGTGGCCGCGCAGTTCGGCTACTTCCCGCCGTCCTGGGTCGCGTCACCGGGATCGTCCCCCGCGTCGCTGCCGGCCGCGGGGTTGTCGGCGTCACCCGACGACTCTTCGCCGGGCTTCTGGCCGTCGCCGGGGGCAGCGCCCTCGTCGGGCGTCGTGCTCGGCGCAGCGAACTCGTCGGGGAGCGGCGGCGGCGGGAGCTCCGCTTCCCACGGCTCGGCCTCGTCCGTGCCGACACGGGAGGTGTCCCACGCATGGCCGTCCTCGACCTTCTCGTTCGTCAGGATGGCGACGCGGCGAATGAGGATCGGAGGGTAGGGATGGTCGCGCATGCGGAACATCCCGTCGGCCTCCGCCGTGTCGGGATTCGTGCCGTACGTCGGAGCCCGGCCTATGCGGGCCAGGGTCTCGAGCCCGCCCTCGCGATCGAGGACCGCCGCGAAGGGTGTGATGCGGCCGTTGAAGCTCTGCATGCCCCGCTGGCTGGTGACGATCTGGAACGCTGTCGCGGACTCGCCGGACGGCATGTCCACAGCGGAGACGATGCCGAGCTCGTGGTGGACGAGGAAGCGGCTGTCCTCGGGTTCGATCACGTCACCGGGTTCGTCGCGGTCGTGGGCCGCCGGGTCGCGCTCCGACTTCGAAGCAGCGGAGCCGCCGCTCACGAGTTGCGGTGAGCCGTCCGTGGCGAGGCGCACGTCGTAGAACTGTGTGCCGTTGTAGTCGCCGCGTTTGGCGCGCTCGACGAACGCCGCAACGTGCTCGGGTGCCAGCTCGCTGTAGAACCCGATCTGCAGGCTTCCGAGGTTCGTGTCGATGATCGCAATTCGTTCGTCGGACGGCGGTACGTGCTCGTACTTGGTCGCCGCCTGCCACTCCTCTTCGCTCTCGATGCTCGCGCGCAACTGATCGGCGAGCGAGCGCGCGCCGTCGGCGTCGCCGGCCGGGAGTGTGTTCAGCGCGAAGTCGGGGAAGCGTGTGCGCAACTCGTCGAGTCCGGCCTTCGCCGCCCCCCAGTCCGCCGCGGCCACGTGGGCATCGACAATGCCCCTGAGCGCCCACGCCGCGACCGGGTCGTCAGGGTAGTCGTTCACGATGCCGCGCAGTGCCTCGACCTCCCGGCTCACCTGGTCGGCGTCGGCCTGTCCCGGGAGGGAGCGCGTGCGCAGGGCGAGAGCCTCTTCGTGGCGCGTCCACTGCTCGTCCAGGCGCCGCTGCCGCATCTCCCGGACGCCCAGGAACGTGAGGACGGCGATCGTCAGCAGGAATCCGAAGCCCCAGATCTGCTTCTTGTAGGGATGGTAGTAGAGGTCGAAGAAGTTCTCATCGACCTGGTCCTCGGGGAAGATATGCATGGTGTCCTCGGGCCGCCACTCGCTGTGCGGCGAGCGCGTAAGTCCTTTGTGGGTCAGGGCTTACATATTAAGGTGTGGGGCGGAACCCATGAGGCTAACGCCCTTGCCAGACGAGGGGCAAACTTCGCGGGGCGGGCGGCCGTGGCGCGTGCCCGGCAATCCGCCCCGGCGCCGAACGGCGGGGATGTCCACGGCCGCGCCCGGCGCGGCGGGCCGGGGGGCCGGGCCCCGCGCCCGGATCAGCGCTGGTCCTCGGGGATGGGGATGAACCCGCGCAGGTGATCGAGGCCGGCGGCCTCCTTGATCAGGTTGCGTGCGATGACGAGCCGCTGGACCTGGTTCGTTCCCTCGTAGATCTGCGTAATCTTGGCGTCGCGCATGTACTTCTCGACCGGGTAGTCCCGCATGAAGCCGTAGCCGCCGAAGATCTGCACGGCGTTCGTCGTGACCTCCATGGCCACGTCGGTGGCGAAGCACTTCGCCATCGCGGCGAACTTGTTGGCGGCCTTCGTCTCGGCATCGACGTGCCGCGCGGCGGCGTGCACGAGCTGCCGCGCGGCCTCCACCTTCTGCGCCATGTCGGCGAGGAGCTGCTGGATCATCTGGCGCGACGAGATGGGCTTCCCGAACTGCACGCGCCCGGTGGCGTAGAGCAGGGCGAAGTCCAGAGCGCCCTGCGCGCAGCCGACGGCCTGCGCCGCGACGCCGGGCCGCGCCTTGTCGAGCGTCATCATGGCGTGCTTGAAGCCCAGGCCGGGCTTGCCGCCCACGAGCCGGTCGGCGGGCAGGCGCAGGTCGTTGAACTCGATCTCGACGACCGGGATGGCGCGAATGCCGAGCTTGTCCTCGACCTTGACGACGCGGAAACCGTCGATGTCGCCGAGTTCCTCACCGTTGCCCGGGCGCTCGACGACGAACGCGCTGATGCGGCGAGAGCGCGAGTCCTTGTCGGTGACGGCGAAGATCGTGTTGACGTGCGCCACCAGGCCGTTCGTGTTCCACTTCTTGTGGCCGTTGATGACCCACTCGTCGCCGTCGCGCACGGCCGAACACTGCATGCCCGCGGCGTCCGAGCCCGCGTCCCGCTCCGAGAGCCCGAAGGCCACGAGCTTATTGCCGGCGGCGATCTCCGGCAGAAAGCGCTGCTTCTGCTCCTCGGTGCCCCCGACCATGATCGGGAACGAGCCCAGAGCGTTGACCGCGAAGCCCACGCCCATGCCGCCGCAGGCCTTGGCGAGCTCCTCGACGACAAGGCAGAGGTTCAGAACGCTGGTTCCGGCCCCGCCGTACTCCTTGGGCACGAAGCACTTGAAGAGTCCGTACTCCTTGAGGCCCCTCTGCACCTCCCAGGGGTACTGTTGCAGGCGGTCGTACTTCCACGCCACGGGGCGGATGAACTTGTCGGCCACCTCGCGGGCGCGGGCCTGCCACTCGAGCGCTTCCTGGGGGAGCAGGGGATCGGACATCGCTGTTTCTCCTGACGTTCGCGCGCCCCCCCCTGCGAGGTCGGCGGAGGCGGGCCGCGGCGAAGGCGCCGAATGTTACCGCAGAGCAGCCATGTGAGCGCGCGGGAACGCGGGCCTCACGGTGACTCCTGTCACAGTGGCGACCGGAATACCCGGTCGCCGATGACGACAGCAGTAAGTCCCGTCCGCACAAGGGCTTCGAGAGCCTCGTCCGGCGTGCGCACGATGGGCTCACCGCGCACGTTGAACGACGTGTTCAGGAGGATCGGCACGCCGCTGCGCTCCCCGAACGCAGAGAGGAGCGCGTGGTAGCGCGGCGCCTGCGCCGCGGTGACGGTCTGCACCCGCGCCGTCCCGTCCACGTGCGTCACGGCCGGGATGCGGTCGCGGCGGTCGGCGCGGACCGCGAACGCCAGAAGCATGTAGGGCGAGGGGCGGGCGTCCTCGAACCAGTCGCCGGCGCACTCGAGTGGCACCGAGGGCGCGAACGGGCGGAACGGCTCGCGGAACTTCACGCGCCGATTGACCTCCTCCTTCATCGCCTCGCGTCGCGGATCGGCGAGGATGGAGCGGTGCCCGAGGGCGCGCGGGCCGTACTCCATCCGGCCCTGCATCCACCCGACGATCGCCCCCCCCGCCAGCAGCTCGGCCGTGCGCGCCACGACGTCCGCCGGGCGCTCGGGCGTGAGCCCGCGGGCCGCCGCTGCCCGTTCGACCTCGTCCGGCGTGAACGACGGTCCGAGGAACGCGTGCTCCTGGCGCGCGCCCCGCGGTGCCCAGAGTTTGCGATGGGCCACGAAGAGCGCGGCGCCGAGGCAGGCGCCGTTGTCTCCCGCGGCGGGCTGCACGAAGACTTCGTCGAAGGGGCCCTCGCGCAGCAGCCGACCGTTCGCGACGCAGTTGAGGGCCACGCCACCGGCCATGACAAGACGACGTAAGCCGGTTTCAGCATGCACGTTACGACCGAGAGAGAGGACGACTTCCACGGTCTGCGCCTGGAGCGCGCGCGCGACGTCGCGGTGATGATCCTCGATCTCCGCGCCCGGCTCGCGAGGGGTTCCGAAGGCCTCGATGAAGCGCTTCGACACGAGGCGCTGCGCGCCGTACTGCAGATCCGTGAACGAGAGATCCTGGAAGAACCCGTGCCGCGCGTCGGGCCGCAGCACCTGCGCGAAGTCCGCGACGAAGCGTTCCGTGCCGTAGGGCGCGAGCCCCATCGTCTTGCCCTCGTCCTGCGTCGCCCGCCAACCGAGCCAGTCCGTGACCGCTTCCCAGACCTTGCCGACCGAGAGCGGGTAGCGCGCGACGCCGGTGCGCTGCTGCCCGGTGGCATCGACACGGGCGCGGACCGTCGTGGCCGCCTCGCCCGCGCCGTCGATCGTGAGCGCGGCGGCCTCCTCGAAGCCGCTGGGCCAGAACGCGCTGTCGATGTGGGCCGCGTGGTGATCGACGACGTGGAAGCGGCCGCGGAAGCCCGTCCTGCGGCGGAAGCGGCGCTCGATGCCGAGGAAGCTCTCCCAGAGCGCGGGCTTGCGCCCGAGGTACGACGCGCTGCGCGGCAGGTGCCGCAGGAAGTGCCATCCGTAGCTGCGCAGCCACAGCGCTGGATTCATGTAGAAGGCGACGTGCGGCAACGTGCTCCAGGAGGTCTCCGCAGCCTCGAGACAGAGCTCCATCGCGCGCAGCGGCAGGCCGAAGTGGTGCTTCACCCGCGACAGCCGCTCTTCCTCGACGGCCAGCACGACCTCACCGCCGCGGACGATGGCGGCGGCAGCGTCGTGCGTGGAGTTGAAGCCGAGGACGAGGGGCGCGTCAGAGGACATCGAGATGGCGAGGATAGCGCTGAAGCCCTCGCAGCGGAGCACCGCCCGATGTGACGGGATTCACTGCAATGGCACGGCCCCCGCGCCGAACATGGCCGGCCGGCCCACACCCGGAGGGAAACGGTGCCCTTTCTGGACACGCTCATCGCCGCCGCGCTGCCGCTGACGCCACGCTTCGTCGTGGGGAAGGTGGCCGGCCGCTACATCGCCGGCGAGACGCTGGACGACGCGGTGCGCACCATGCGCGACCTCAGTGGCAAGGGCGCCGTGTGCACGGTGGACGTGCTGGGCGAGTTCGTCACCGACATCTCCGCCGCTGAGCGCACCGCCGCCGCGTACGCCGCGCTGATCGAGGCGATCGCCGCCGAGAGCCTGCGCAGCGGCGTGTCCGTGAAGCTGACCGCGTTCGGACTCTCCATCGACGAGGCGCGCTGCACCGAACTCGTCCGCGGGGTCGCGGAGCGCGCCCGGCAGCACGGCATCTTCGTCCGCATCGACATGGAGGACTCGCCGGTCACCGACGCGACGCTCGCCGTCGTGCGCACGCTCCACGCCGCGGGCCTGCCGGTCGGGGCCGTGCTGCAAGCGTACCTGCGTCGCACCGTCGATGACGCCGCGGCGCTCGCCGCCCTGGGCATCCCCGTCCGTCTCTGCAAGGGCATCTACAAGGAACCGCCGGAGATCGCGTATCAAGGCCGCGAGGAGATCCGCGACAACTACCGCCGCGCGCTTCGTGTGCTTCTGGACGGCGGCGGGAGCGTCGCCATCGCGACCCACGACGAGACACTCGTCGCGGCGGCGCGCGAGATGACCAACGAATTGAAGACTCCTCGTACGCGGTACGAGTATCAAATGCTCCTGGGTGTGCGGGATTGGTTGCGCGATGAATTGATCAAGTCGGGTGAGCGCGTCCGCGTGTACGTTCCGTTCGGCTCCGACTGGTACGGATATTCAACGCGACGATTGAAGGAGAACCCGGAAATCGCCGGTCACGTGTTCCGGGCGATGCTCGGTTTCAAATGAACTCGAATAGCGTCGCGTTCGCGCGTGAGCGCTCAGACGGCGTGGAGGAAGGGAACGCGACGCTCACGTTCCATGAGTCCACGCCATCCGGGGATCAGCGTGCGTCGGCTGTCGTGATCCAGCCGTCGCCGTTGCGGTCCAGCCTCTTCCAGGCAGCCTGTGAGCCCTTCCACTCGTCGCGTCCGACGCGCCCGTCGTCATTGGCGTCGAGTGTCGCGATGACGTTCAGGTCCTCGGGCGCTACTCGCTCCATCCCCTTCGGCCGCTTGTTCGGGTAGATCTCGTAGTAGTCCACGATTCCGTCGCCGTTCTCGTCGTACTTGCGGAACGAACGTGCCGGGCCGTCGTACTCGTTCAATGAGACACGGCGGTCGTTGTCGAGATCGAACAGATTGAGGAAGTCATAGCGTCCGGGGCTCTTCGTGCGCTTTCGGATGTCCTCGATCTCACGTTCGGCCAGGCGCACGAGCTCCTTCCACTCGAGCCGGTCGTCGTGATTGCGGTCCACCTTCCGGAATGCCTTGTCGTTGCCGGGGTACTCGCCCGCGGCTACGAAGCCGTCCTTGTCCTGATCGAATTGCCGCAGGGCGCTGCGGGCGCGGGCGCGCGGGTCGCGCAGCACGAACAGCCGGTCGAAACCCGGGCCGCGCGCGACGATCGTGAACATCTCCTTCTTGGTGATCTCGTCGTCGCCGTCGCGGTCGAAGCGCTCGAGCCACGAGGGGGCCGGGAGCTCGTCGCCGCGCAGGCGCGCGTCGCGGTTCTTGTCGAGGTGCGTGAAGAGATCCTCGGCGGCGGCGCGGCGCTCGCCCGGTGTGCGCTCGGGAGCGTCCTCGCCCGCCGGCTTCTCCTGCGCGCGGGCGGCGCTGGGCGCGCCGGCGAGGAGGCAGGCGAGCATCGTCAACGCAGTGCCGCCGGCAGCGGTCCAGAGGGCTCTCATCGTCGGTTCTCCTTTTCCTTCCCGGGAGGCTTCTGCGGCGCTTCGCCGCTCGGCGCGGTGTCCAGAGTGAGCAGCGGCATGCCCAGAACGCGCAGGAGCTCGTCCTGGCTGAGCCAGCGCGCGCCCTCGTGGCTGATGTCCATGATGGGCTCGCCGGCTGCGTCCACGGTGCGGTCGAGGGGGAACTCCTCGACGGCCACGTCGAAGGCGAGTCCGGTGCCGGCGACCGTGGCGGCGATCGTGGGCTCGGCCGGGCGGCTGACGTTGACGAGCCGCACGCCGCCCGCGCCAGCCGTGACGACGAACGTCGTCAGGAAGGGCGGCGTGTAGACGCGTGCGAGGCGCAGCGAGCGCATGTCGCCGACGCCCACGTTGCCCTTCACCGTGGCGGCCGTGACGGCGGTGGGGTCGGTCACGTCGAGGATCGCGAGCTGGGCGCCGTTCAGGGCGAAGACGAGGTCGCGCTCCTGCGTGGGGATGGCGCCGCCCTCGCTCCCGAGCTCGTAGAGCGTGGCGATCTCGATGTCCTGGACGCGCCCCGAGATCGCCTGCATGAGCACGATCGGCGCTCCGGGCTCGGTCACGTCCACGAGCCAGATGCCGCGGCGCATCGTGCCGAGGGCGGCGAGTCGCCGCGGCCGCGAGCGGCGGCCCTCGAGGTCGTCCGCGTTCGGGCGGCTGTACTGGAAGAGGACCGAGAGCCTCCGCACGTCCACCGTCGCGGTGTCCGAGCCGTTGAGGTCGAGAGCGGCCAGCAGTGGCCGCGGCGCGGCGGGATCGCGCACGTCGAACACGGCGAGGCCGGCGGCGCCCGCCGCCACGAACAGCGTCGGGCCGTCGAGGTGGACGTCGTGGGCCTCGATCTCCGAGCGATGCGCGATCTGGCGCAGCTTGCCGGGCCGCGAGATGTCGAAGACGCGCAGCCCACCCTCGCCGTCCGCCACGTAGAGCGCGTCGCCCGCGACGAGCAGGCGCTCGGGGTCGGCGACGGCACCGGCGAGGCGGCCGACGACCCGCGGGAAGCCCGGCGCAGCGCTCGAGATCGTCACCAGGCCCTCTTCCGGGGAGGCCGCGATCACGTAGCGGGCATGGCCGCTCGTGCGGTCGGGGACGAGGGCGATGGCGCGCGCGGCGGCGATCCCCGTCGCGGCGATGAGGGCCGAGTTCGCCGGGTTCTTGCGGTCGAGCGAGACCACGCGCACGCCCGTCTCTCCCGCCGTGACGACGAAGTCCCGGGCCAGACGGACGTTCACGCTGCCGCGGCCGTAGGTGGCCGCCGTGCGGTGGCACTCGACGCAGCGCCGTGCGCGGGCGGTGCTCGTGTGCGTCTGGTGATGGATCATGGTCATCCCGGAGAGGCCGTTGCGCGTCTCGGGCAGAGCCTGGTCGAGCAGCAGCTCGCCGTCCGCGGCGTGCACCGTGGCCATGCTCGAGAACCCGACCATGTAGGGCGCGACGCGGCCGTGGCTGTTCCACCCGAGGTAGAAGTTCTTGAACGTGGAGAAGACCTTCTCCTGCGTCGTGACGCGCCCGGGGGTGCGGTTGCCGGAGAGGAGGTCGAGCTGCCTGAAGGCCTCGTTGCGGTCGAAGTGGAAGCCGAAGAAGTTGGGGTTCCAGCCGCTGTGGCAGGCGTAGCACTCGAGGTTCTCGTGGTCCCCGGTCATGGCCTGCGCGGCGCGCGCGTTGAAGTCCGCCGACCCCGGCCGCACGATGTCGCGTGCCTGCTTGACGCGGTGCTCCTTCCCGGTGACGCGGCTCGTAAGGAACACGGAGCCGTCGCGGCGCTCGAGGTGGGGCAGTTTCGACCCCTTGCGCGTGGTGAGCGTCGCGTACTCGGACGAGGATCCGTGGCAGCTCTCGCACGTGATCTCGACGACGTCCTCCATGCGCTCGTAGAGGAAACCGTCGCCCATCGTGTCGCAGCGCGTGTGGCAATCGACGCAGTGCATGCCGCGCTGGTGGTGGACGTCGCCCGGCGTCGCCGCGGGGTCGTCGATGTAGTAGACCCCGTTCAGGCGTTTGCGGTGCAGGCCCGGCGCGTCCGGCGTCTGGGGCATTCCCGGCACGGGCTGCGCGAGTCCGCGGAACGAGAGTCCGATGGACGCGTCGCCGTAGTGGCAGCGCGTGCAGGCCGAGGTCTGCGGGAAACGCACCATCCGGTGCTCCTTGGGGTGGCCCGGCTCATAGTGGTCGATGTTGCGGTCGCGCGACAGCGAGAGCCCGTCGTCGGCGTAGGGCACATGGCAGGCCGAGCAGCCTTCGCCGCGATAGTCGCCGTCCATCCCCGCCCGCCCACGCACGGCGCGGCCGCGCGACCAGAGGTGGCACTGCATGCACGTCTTGCGGGGCAGGTCGGCGAAGTGCGTCGCCACGCGCGTGGCGTCGCCGCCGGCGCTGTAGCCTCGGATCTGCTTGAGGAAGCGCACGGCACCGGGGGGCCGCGCCAGGTCGTCCGGCAGCTCGTCGCGCACGTTGAAGATGGAGACCGGCGGGTGACGGTCGGAGACGACACCGTTCTCGTAGAGCCCGTCACCCAGGTGGCCGGACGTCGTCGCGTGCAGCGAGTGGCGCACGTCGTAGACCGCGCGTTCGTGGCACGGGCCGCAGGACTCTGCGGCGACGCGCAGATTGCCGGGGTCCAGGAAGCGCAGGCGCGCGGGGTCGAACGAGAGACCGAGCACGCGTTCGTCTCCGGGAAGCCGCGAGCGGGCCTTGACGTGGGCGCTCTCCATCACGGTCTCGGACGCGTCGCCGCCGTGGCACTGCACGCACGTCACCGAAGCGAACGGGTGCATGTCCTCGAGCCCGCCGTGGCAGACGCCGCACGAGCCGTTCGCGTCCGCTGCCGCCGCCGCCGCCGCGTCTTCCGCGGCGTCCTCGGCGGCGCTGCCGGCGCGCGTCAGGAGCGGCAGGGCGGCGATCACGAGGGCGGCGCCCAGGCATCCGGCGCGCAGTTTCGAAGAGGGCCTCACCGTCACGCCTGTCTCACCGCTTCGGCCTCACGACAGGGCGCATCGTGACGTCGCGCATCGTGGCACCGCCTCACGCGAAGATCGGGCGCAGCGTCTTGCCCTTGGCGTCGCTCGCCTTGGCGCCCAATAACTCGGCGATCGTAGGGCAGACGTCGAAGGAGTCCACCGCCTTCGTGATCGTCTTGCCCTGCTTGAAGTCCGGCCCCGCGGCGACGAGGAAGATCTTGCGCAGGTCGTCGGAGCCGTCGCCGTGGTCGAGCCCGTTGCGCTCGTTGAGATTGGCGTCGCGCCCGAACTCGGGAAGGATGAAGATCGACGTCGAGTCGCGCAGCTCGGGGTCGGCCTGCACGGACTGCAAGAGCATGCCGAGTTCCTGGTCGTTGCGGCGGATGACCTCGACGTACGAGTTGTAACTGCCGTGGGCCACGTCCGCGTTCTGCAGCACGATCGAGATCAGTTTGGGCCGGAACAGGCGCAGGAGGCTGCGGGCCACACGGATGGACTTGGCGTCGCCCGCTCCCGGGCCGGTGATGCGCGCCGTGTCCCCGCGCAGCTCCTCGAGGATGTAGCGCTGGATTCGCAGCGAGGTCTCGGCGTCGTTGCCGAAACCGCCGCCCTGCGCGCGCTCGATCAAGCTGTCGTCGAGCGACGTCATGAGGCGCTCGACGCGGGCGGTCTCCTGCTCGTCAGGCAGCGACACGCTGCCGAACTTCCCGATGAGGTCGCGGAACTCGGCGTTGAAGAGGCCGTCGGTGCTGATCAGGTTGGCGCCGTACGCGGCGCCGTAGTCGTCGTTGTCGCTGAACGCGAAGTTGCGCGTCTGGGCGCCGGCGGTCGTCGAGAGCCAGACGTCCTGGGGCGCGAGTCCTGCGTCCTTGCGCAGGTACTCGAAGATGGTCGGCGTCTTGCCACGGGCGTTCTCGCGGATGCCGCGGGCCTCGGGGCAGCCCGTGAAGAGCGCCAGCGCGGCGCCGTAGTGGCCGAGATTGGCGGCGCGGACCGCTGGGAGCACGACGCCGGACCGGGCGATGGCCGACATGTTCGGCACGTTCTCCGGGGAGCCGATGCACTCGCTCGCGCGCACCCCGCCGGCGAACGCCACGAGGATCACGTGCTTGGTCTTGTACTTCTTGCGCGAGCGCGCGAGCGCCTCCGGCGCGCGGCCGAGCAGCGTCGCGCCGGCGAGCGCACCCGCCCCGGCGGCGGCCGTCGCGCGCAGGAAGTCGCGTCGTCGCAGCCGCGCGCGGGGTGCGTGCGCACGACCCCCGAGAATCCGTCCGTCCATGGGGCCTCCTTTGAGACCGAGTTTCAGTCCACCGTTCATCGAGCATACTCCCGATGGACCGATCGGGGAAGGGGCCGGGCAATGTCCCGGCCCCGGAGGTTCGATCAACGCCCCGGCAGCAGCCGCGTGGCGCATGCCAGGGCGTGGGTGGTGGCGGCTGCCCCGCCAGGCTCGAAGCGGAGAAAAGCAGGTTGCGATGTAACCTTCGGCCTTCTCGCGCGACCTAGATAGTAGACGGCGGCGGCCGGCGCCCGGACCAGGGTGGCGGCAGTCCTCCTCCTGCTCCGGGCAGGCCTCTCCCTCGCAGGGCGCGGCTTCTCACTCCCAGGGCGCAGATGGGCCCGATGCCTTTCGGGACTCCGCGCCTGCCATGTCCCGCCACCCTGGATGGTGGGCCTGCCCGGACGCGGGGCGTCGCGCACGCCGCGATGTCCCGAAGGCCCCCCGTGCAGCCTCGTGCAGCCCGGCGGAACAAGCGAGGTGGAGGAGGGGGAGGGCCCGCGGGGACCGCTCCCCGGCCGCGTCACGGGCCTCCTGCCGCGTGGCGCAAGCCGCGCTCATACAGCAGGCCGGCCGCCGGTTGCCGACCGCAGCGTCGGCCCCCGGCCGGGCGAGCCGCGTCGCGCGCGGTCTTGCTCCATGGGGCGCGTCGTGGCGCGAGCCGTCGCGGCTCCGCCCCGGCGACTTCGCGTAGGGTGGAGGGCCGGCGGGCGCGAGCGGCTGGGACTGCGGCCTCTTTTGCGCCTGACCATCGGCCGGCGCTCGTGCGCCGAAGGGGGCGATGGCGATCTCAGGCAACGTTGCGACCCCGTGCGGCTCTCCGCAGGAGAATCTCCTTCTCGACCGTGCTCGTGGCGGCGACCGCGGCGCGTTCGCGGTGCTCGTGCGGGACGCCGCCCCCGGTCTCGAACGGCTGGCGCTGCGCATGCTCGGCCACCGTCAGGATGCCGAGGACGCCACGCAGGAGGCCGTGCTCTATGCCTGGCGCCGGCTCGACGCCTTCCGCGGCGATGCGCGTTTCTCGACCTGGCTGCACCGCATTCTCGTCTCGCGCTCGATCGACGCCATGCGTCGTCGCCGACCCGCCGCCGAACTCGCGGAGACGGTCGATGCCCGCGCCGCCGACCCCGCCGCGCAAGTGGCCGCCGCCGACCTCGAGGACGCCGTCCGCGCCGCGATCGACTCGCTGCCCCCCGTCCAGCGCGTCACGCTGCTGTTGCGCGTCGATCACGGCATCTCCTACGCGGAGATCGCGTACGTGCTCGGCGCGACCCGCAACGCCGTACGCATGAACCTCGTCGCGGCGCGCAAGCGCCTCGCCGTCACGTTGCGGGGCGTTGTCGATCTGGGCGGCGAGCCCGCGGGAGGCGCGACATGAGCGCGCCGCAGTGCCGCTTCGCGGACGACGTACTCCTGCTCGCCGACGGCGAACTCGGGTTCACGCAGCGCATCGTCGTCGAGGCCCACCTCGGTGTGTGCGACTCGTGCGCCGCGCTCGAGGAGACCGTCACGGCCATCGACGAGGTAATCGCCGCCGCCGCGACCACGCCTCTCGGCGCCGCCGGCCGCGCGCTCGCGCGGCTGCCCCGCAGCGGCCCCGTGCTGCGTCCGTTCGTGCTCGCGGCGGCCGCTGCCGCGCTCGTCTTCTTCGCGTTGCTGGCACCGCACGTCCAGCGGGGGGGCGACGTTGCGAGGAGTCCGCGCGTCGTCGCGTCGGCGCCCCTCGCGGGGCCCGAGCAAGGCTCCCCTGCGATGCGGGGCGCACGTCGCGGGCGCGAGCCCGTGCCGCGGGCTCTTCCTCCGCTCCCCGTGCTGCCTCCACCGCTGCCGCCGGTCGGCCCGACGTTGCGGCGGCGCCTGGCCGATCTCGATCTCCTGCGCCCTGGGCGTGACGAGGCGGCCCGCGCGATCGCGGCCGGCGTGCGCCGCCGGGGACCGCGAGGCTCTCGTGCGCTGGCCGCAATCCTGAGCCCTGACGACGTTCTGCTGCGGCCGGCCCTCGATGTCGCCGTGCACGCCGAATCGCCGGTGGTCGCCGCCGCGCTGGCGCGTCTCGTCGATCATCCGCTCTACGGCGATCTCGCGGCGCGGTCCCTGGCCGCCGATGGTGACGCTGCCGTCGTGCCGCAGCTCGCGGCGCAGCTCGCGGGCCGCGGTGCCGCTGCCGCGCGGGAGGCGCTCGCCGAGATCGGCGGCCGCGCTGCCGCGCGCGCACTCGTCCAGCGTTTCTGGGACGCTGCGCCCGAGGCGCGTGCTGCGCTGCTCGACGCCGCCGTGCGCGCGGACGCCACGGTCGGCGGCGCGGCTTGTCTCGAGGCGACTGCGGCGCCCACCACCGCCGACGAGCCCTTGCGGCTGCTCGCGCGGGGCGTCATCGCGCAGCGCGCGGAACGTCTCCTGCCGTACCTGCGGCGCACGGCGCGCGGCCGCGATGCTCTGCGCGCACGGCTGGCGGCGCGCGGCCTCGGATGGGCACGTTACGTGCACTCCGAGGCGTTGCTCGCCGCGCTCGCGCGCACGCCGCGCACGGCCGGCCCGGCCACGTCCGCACTGCTCGACCTCGGCACGCGAGGCGCTCTCCAAGCTGCGTTCGACGCCGCGCGCCTGGGTGGGGTCGATGGTCCCGCGGCGCAGGCCTTCGCCGCTCGCGCCGAGACCGAGATGCACCTGCTCGGCGTCGCGCAGGGCGGTGACGTCTCGGCCCGCCGCGTGGCGCTCACGTTGCTCGCTCGCTGCGGTGGCCCACCCGCCGCCGAGGCTCTCGGCGCGATCTCGTTCCCGCGCGGTCTGCAAGGGGACCTCGTCGCGACGCTCTCCGCCATCGGCGGCGATCGCGCCGCCGACTCTCTCGGCGCGCTCGCGGACGTGGCCGGCCTCGAGCCCGCCGTCATCGAGGGACTGGGTGCGACGCGCTCGCCGGCCGCGGTTCCGTGGCTCGTGCGCATCGCTGCGTCGCAGCCCCGTCGCCGCACGCAGGTCGTCGCCGCCCTCGCGCGGATCGCCGGCCCCGAGAGCCTGGCCGCGCTGGTTGCCATGCTGCGCGACGAGCGCGCCGGCGCTGCGGCGCTGGAGGTCGTCGCGGGACTGCCCGCCCGCCACGTCGTGCCGGCGCTGCTCGAGCACTGCGGCGCGAGCGTGCCGCCCCCCGTTCGCCGCGCGCTGGCGCGCATCGCCGGCCGCGACCTCGGCTCGTCCCCCGCGCCCTGGCGGGAGTGGTGGGCGGCCCGCACCTGACCCTTCCTCCACAGGAGATCATCATGACGTTCCCGACCATCCGTGCCGCCGGTCTCTTGGCCGTGGCGCTCCTGACGTCGCCCGTGTCCGCGCAGGACGCAGACGAGGGCGCCCCGCGCACGACGCGCACGTACGACCTCGCCGACCTTGCGCCCGAGACCGTCGCGCCCATGCGACGGTTCGTCACCGACGGTGGTGTATTCACCGTCTTCGTTACCGGCTGGAAGCAGTCCACGGCCTTTTCGGAGCTGGCGGAGAGGTCGCCCACGTTCTCGCTCGGGGAATTTCCGTCGCTCATGGGCGGCGTCGTCGGGGAGGTGGACGAGGAGGCGACGGTGGACGCGATAGGGCGCCGCATCGTCGTCACCGCCACGGCCGAAGGGCTGCGCCGTGCAGACGCCGCCGTCGAGGTGTTGCGCCGCGCGTCCGGCGGGGCGGCCGTCGTCGAGGTCGAGGAGTTCGTGTTGCCGCCGGACGCGCACGTCGCTGCGGCGCCGGACGCCGCCACGGTGGCCGCGTGGCGCGAGCAGGACGTACGCGGCGGCGGCCGCGTGCTCGGGCTGACGCTCGAACCGGGCGTGTGGCGCCTGGCCGAGGACATCGAGCGCGTGCGCGGGATCGTGGACCTGGACGTCGAGATCGCGCAGGATGCGGCCATCGCCGATCCGGTGGCGCGCGACATCGACGTGGGCACGCGCGTCCTGGCCCGAGCCGCACCCACGATGGACGGGCGTGTGGCGCTGACGGTCGTGGCCGCCTGCGCCGATCTGCGTGGCCCGCCGCGACGGGTGACGTTCTCGCAGGACGAGTTGGGCGCCGTGGATCTCGCCGACATCGAGGCGAGCTTCGTCTCGACCGATCTCGTACTGGCCGAGGGCGATGCGCGCACCATCGTCTTGGCGCGCCCCGGAGGCGCGAATCGCGTGCTCGTGTTCCGGCTCGTGGATGCCGGTTTCGGGGAGGTCGGCGGCACGCTGCGCTTCCTGCCCCACGGCGCCCTCACGTCGCCGAGGTCGGCCCTGCGCCTCTCGATCGACGACGGGGAGTCAGGTGACTTCTCGCCGTTCGGCATCCAGGGGGGAGAGACAGCTCAGCGCCTCGGCACGGACGAGGTGTTCGAGTTCGTGCAGCAGGAGCTCGAGCCCGAGATGAATGAGGGGACCGTCGAGCTGACGGACATCGGGTGGCTGCTCGGGGGCGCGTTCGCCGTGCGCGCCGAGGAGAGCGTGATCGCTCGCGCCGAGGCGCGGCTGCGGTCCCTCGAGTCGGACTTCCTGCGGCAGGCGCACATCGAGATCCGCCTCGAGGAACGCGCGCCCGGCGCCGCCGAGGGCGACGTCGTGGGAATGCTCGCCGGCGAGGTTCCGCTGGGGTTCCCGGTCGCGCTCGGTGCGTACCGCGTCGCGGCCTTCGTGGCGGGCCAGGACGTCGCGGTGGCAGCGAAGTCGCAGATCTCGGATCCCGTGATCAGCGCCGCGCTCGCGGGCGTGCTGGCCAACGTGGTCGTGACGCAGGCCGGCGGCGGCGATTACTCGGCGGCGCTCGAGTTGCGCGTCATGGAGTTCGGCGAGCCGCGGCTGCGCTCGTCGTCGGCCACCGACGTCGGAGACATCGAGATCGTCGATGGACGCTCGCTGTACAGCGAAGCGCGTGTGCGCGTGCGGGGCTCGCGTCCGGCGGAGATCCTGCTCGGCCGCAGCCCGTTCTCGGGTGAGCCGTGGTGGCTCGTGGCCGTGGTCTCGGTGGCTCCCGTGCGGTAGCAGCGTGCACGAGTAGCGCCCGGGCCGCCGGCGTCCACGGGGCGCCGGCGGCCTGGCTCGTGCCGGTCGGCGGCTGCTACTTCGCGTCCATCTTCAGCATCTTGCGGATGCGCGTGCGCTCCTTGTCCCACCCAGGCTTCTTGTGCTTCGCGACGAGGTCCTTCTCGAACACCTTCCACTCGTCGTAGAGCGCCTGCCGGGACGCGGCGTCCTGGAGCCCGAACACGCGGAAGAAGTCCTTCTCGAGCATCAGGCGCGGGGATCGCGCGAGCTCGTCGCCGGTCTTGCCCTGCTTCTGGCCGTAGTTGAGCTCGAACTCCTCCTTGAAGTACGCGATCAGCTTGTCGCGGTGCTTGGGGGCGCCGCCCTCCTCGGCGTACCAGAGGAAGTAGACGAAGCTCCAGGCCTCGGCGTAGAAGAGGTTGCCCATCACCATCCCCGCCGCGCCGCGGTCGGCCGGGTCGATGGCGCGCGCGGCGCCGAGTGCGTTGAGCTGGCCGCCGTTGCGCAGCGAGAGCATCTGGCCGAGTTCCCACTGCTTCCAGTCCTTCTCCGCGAGGATCTCCTTGAAGATCCAGAGGTGCTCCATGCGCTCGTCGAGGGGTGCCATCCACGTGTAGACGCCGTTCTCCACGGTGTGCGACGAGAAGAACTCGGCGAAGCCCTCGGTGCTCCAGAGCGGGCGCGTCAGCGCGTCGAGCCAACGCGGATTGCGGCCGATGACCTTGCGCGTCGTGTCCCACGTGTAGAAGTGCACGAGCTGGTGCGTCGCCTCGTGGCACTGCACCTGGTCGATGTACTCGCGCGTCTCGGCCTCCGGGTTCTCCTCCACTTCCGCGGCCTCGCCCTCGGCGCCGTCCTTCTTCTTCTTCTCGGGCTTGCCCTCGTACGTGCAGATGAAGCGCGGCTCCTGGAGCGAGTAGTACGCGCGCGCGGACGCCGCCGTGCCGCCCGAGCCGATGCGGAGGTTGTATTCCATGTAGGAGCGGTAGTCGGCGAACACGTTCATCTTGAAGATCGTGTCGCGGCTCACGTTGTCCTTCGTGTAGCGCTCGAAGCCGAAGTACGGCGCCATCTCCGTCATCCAGCCCTCGTAGAGCGCGCGGAAGAGCGCGACGTTGTGATCGAGGACGCCCTGCGCCTTCTTCACCTCTTCCGGGTCGGCCTCGTCGATGGTCGAGCCACGGTCGGCCTTGATCTGCACGAAGATGAGGTACGGCCCCACGGCGGCGTGCAGCGTCGGGTAGTCCTTCATCACCTCGATCTTGCGCTGGTACGTGACCCAGTGCGCCCGCGCCATCTCGGCGTCCGAGCCGCGCAGCTTCTTGTCCGCGACCGCGACCTCGCCGAGCAGCTCGCGGACCCTCGCGAGGTCGTCACCCTCCGCGATCCACTTGCCCTTCTTGTCCTTGTGCTTGGCCATCAGCAGCCGCAGGCGATAGACGGGGTCGGCCTCGACGTCGTCCGCGAACTCGCACTTGTTCAGCGTCTGCCTGATGAGCGGGATGACGTTGACACGCTCGGGCGGCGCGCTCTCCGTCGTCGGGGCGTCCACGCCCGCGGCGGGGGCCTCGTTCGTGGCGCCGGCCCCTGGCGCGCCCGGTGTTCCGGGCGCGGGCGTGGCGGCCGTGTCGATCGTCGTCGGCGGCGGGAGATCCGCGTCGCTGTCACGCGTGAGCGCGAACACGGCGATGGCCGCGAGCAGCAGCGCGCCGCCGCCCACCAGCAGTCCCACGGGCGGGCCCTTCCTGGCGGGCGCATCGTCGAAGTCGCGCGGCGCGCGCTCGCGGCGGCGTCCACCACCGCGCGCGGGGCGCGTCGGCTCGGCCTGCGGCGCGCCTGCGGCGCGGCGCGTGGCTTCCTTCCGCCCCGCCGGTTGCGCGGGCCGGGCCGTGCGACCGGCGGGCGCCGGCTGCGCGGGGCGGGCGGGGCGCCGCGGTTGCCGCGGCTGTTGCGGCTGCGCGACCGGCTTCGGCGCCGCCACGGGCACCTTCACCACATGCCCGCACGTGCTGCACGTGAACGACTCGTAGGCGGCGACCTGCGCCAGCGGGAACCGTCCTCCGCATCCGGGACACACGATCATCGACATCCGGGCTCCTCCTTCGCGGTCGGGCGTCACGCCCACCGCGTATCTTGCGTGGACCATCGGGCCCGCGCAGGAATAAGTTCGTAGGACCGAGGGCGAGCGAGACGGCGCGGGGCAAGGCGCCTCGACGACGCGACTCATTGCGGAGCCGAGTCGGGGAGGAGAGGCAACGCCGCCCCGCGTCGTCGCAGCCGACCGAATCCCGAAGTCATTCCTGCGC
>JAJRVY010000261.1 GCA_024277065.1 Planctomycetota bacterium | reverse complement strand
GTGACGACATGGGCGGCGACAACCCGACGGAGCACGTCGTCGAGAGCGCCGAGCAGCGCCGCGAGCGGCTCCAGGACCGCATCGACGCGCTGCTCGACCGCATCAACGAGGTCGGCGGCCTGAGCGGCCTCAGCCCCGACGAGCGCCGCGAGCTCGCCGCGGCGAGCGAGATGCTGCACCGCGAGACGGCGGACCGCTGAGAGGGCGTCCCCAGGAACGCCGGGCGTCGCTCCGGCGTCACGGACAGGGCTCACGGGCCGGGCGTCACGCGCTGGCGGCCTGGATGGCGGTGAGGCACGCGGTGTCGGCGATGTCCTGCGGGCTGCAGCCGCGGGAGAGGTCGTTCATCGGCCGCGCGAGGCCCTGCAGGACGGGCCCGACGGCCGCGGCACCGCCGAGACGCTGGGCCAGCTTGTAGGCGATGTTGCCGGCGTCCAGATCAGGGAAGACGAGGACGTTGGCGCGACCGCCGACCGCGCTGCCCGGGGCCTTCTGCTCCTGGATCGCGGGGACGAGCGCCGTGTCGATCTGCATCTCGCCATCGACGATCAGGTGCGGCGCGCGGGCGCGCACGAGCGCCGTGGCCTGCTGCACCTTATCGACGTCCGGATGGGCGGCGCTGCCCTTCGTCGAGAAGCTGAGCAGGGCCACGCGCGGCTCGCTCTCGAGGAAGAGACGCGCGCTCTCGCCGCCGGAGATCGCGATGTCGGCGAGCTGCTCGGCCGTCGGATTCGGCACGACCGCGCCGTCGGTGAACAGGAACGCTCCGTTCACGCCCATGCCCGGCACGCGGCCCGCCGGGAAGGCGATCAGGAAGAAGCTCGAGACGGTGGCGATCCCGGGCGCGAGTCCGATCCCCACGAGAGCCGCGCGCACGGTCGCCGCGGTGGTCGCGACGGAGCCCGCCACGGCGCCGTCGGCGTCGCCCGTGCGCACCATCAGCGCCGCGAAGAGCAGCGGATCGCGGAGCGCCTCGCGAGCCTCCTCGAGCGTCATGCCCTTGTGGGCGCGGGCGGCCTGCAGCTCGCCGGCGTAGCGCTCACGGTGCGCGTCCATCAGCGCCGCGTCCGGCAGCACGGGGACGGCCAGCCCGCCGTCGCGCAGGATCGCGGCGGCGGCCTGCACGCGCGGATCGCCGGTCTCGGGAAGCACGATGCGCCGCGGCGAGGCCGCGGCGCGCTGTCGCACGCGATCCAGGATCACGCTCACGCGTCGCCGTCCTCGAACGCCGGGTAGAGCCGCTCGACGCACTCGACGAGCCCCGTGTCCACGGTGACCTCGGCGGACAGCAGGAACTGCGCGTACGTCTTGCCCTGCGCGTCGAGCAGCAGCGACAACGTGCCCCCGCCGCCGAGGCTCTCGTGCAGCAGGAAGTTCATCGCCAGGAGGTTCGGCACCTCGTGGCGCTCGACGTCGCCGTGGCAGATGCCCGCGAAGTGCCGTTTGACGAACGCCGGCGTGAGGTGCCGGCGCATCCAGTCGTAGACCTCGGGGCAGCGGGCGATGACGCCGACGTTGCAGGTGTCGCCCTTGTCGCCGGACCGCGCCAGGCACAGCTCCTCGAGATGCACCATCGTCCGCCGGCCGGTGTTCGGGCAGAGGTCCTCGGGCGCGGACGGCGTGAAGCCCGCCGCTCCCCCGCCGCCCGCCTCCGGCGCCGCCGACGAGATGCTCTCCTCGCGGTCGCCGACGACGACGCGCACGTCGAGCGCGCCGCGCCCGATCAGCGCCGGCCAGTAGCCGACGACGCCCGATACGCGCGGACGCCCTTGGTCCGCGAGATAGGTGATGCCGGGCACGGTGCCGAGCACGCGCGGCACGAGCTGCACCGCGAAGCGATCCTCGATCTTGGCGCGATCATCGTCGCGCACGGCCACCTGCAGCAGCACCTCGGAGGGCTCGCGCTCGGCATCGAGCGGCGGGTGGCCGCCGTCCCAGTCGATGCAGCACGTGGTGGCGTCGGCGTAGAGGTCCTCGCCGCCGGCGCTGTGCCAGAACGAGTCCGCCACGCGCTCGGCCTTGGCCAGCGCCAGCGGACCCGAGATGAGCAGCCGCCCGAAGGCGCGGTAGCCGTTGCCGAACGACGCCGAGACCTTCAGCTTCTCGGGCGCCGGACCGCCGACGGCCCCCGACACGCGCACGCGGTCGTCGCCGTCCTGCTCCAGCCGGATCGAATCGAAGCGCGCCACGCAGTCCGGCGCGATGTACTCAGCGGCGCCCATCTCGTAGACGAGCTGCTCGCTGACGGTGTGCACGCTGACGAGACCGCCCGTGCCGGGGTGCTTGGTCACCACGAACGTGCCGTCCCGCGACACCTCGACGAGCGGGTAGCCCATCTCGTAGTACGACGGCACGAGGTGCCAGTCCGTGAAGTTCCCGCCGGTGGCCTGCGTGCCGCACTCGATGATGTGACCGGCGATGACGCCCGCCGCCAGGCGGTCCCAGTCGTCCTCGGCCCAACCGAACTCGTGGATCATCGGCGCCAGCGTGACGGCTGTATCGGTGACGCGTCCCGCGATGACGACGTTGGCGCCCATCTCGAGCGCCTTCGCGACGGGGGGCGCGCCCAGGTAGACGTTGGCCGACAGGAGCCGCTCGCGCACGTCCGTCAGCGGCCGGCCGGTCTCCATGTTGGCGAGGTCCTCGCCCCCCTCGAGCAGTTCGTCCACGCGGTCGTACACGTCGTCGCCGAGCACGACGCCCACGCGCACGCGATCGGCGAGGCCGAGCTCGGCGGCCAGCGCCTCGACGGCGTCGCGGCACGCCGGCGGGTTCACGCCCCCGGCGTTGCTGATGATCGTGATGCCCTTCTCGACGCACGTGGGCAGAACGTCGCGGAGCTGCGCCAGGAAGTCGGCGGCGAAGCCCTTGGACGGATCGCGCCGGCGCTGCTTCTGCAGGATCGCCATGGTGACCTCGGCGAGGTAGTCCATCACGAGGTAGTCGATGGGCCCGCCCTCGACCTGGCGGCGGGCGGCCGTGGGGTCGTCGCCCCAGAACCCGCCGCAGTTCGCGATGACGATCCGGTCCTTCGTGGTCAACTTGCACCTCCAGGGGGCGGGCGGGAATCCGAACGCGGGATTCTACGGCCGGCGAGCACGGCCACGGCATCCGCGACGAGCGCGGGCTCCTCGAGAGCCAGAGCGTGCCCGGCCGAGGGGATCACGCGCAGCGCGGCGTGCGGCGGCAGGCGCGCCATGAAGGCCTCGGCGCCCTGGACCGGCTGCACGCCGCTGCACGCGCCCCAGAGCACCGTCACGGGACACTCGACGCGGCCCGCGCGCAGCAGCGTGTCGGCGCTGGACTCGCGGGAGAGGGCGGCGAAGCCTCGCGCGCGGCGCAGGCCGTCGAGGAGCAGGGCGATGGTCTCCGCGCTCGCCTCCTCGGGCCGCGCGAGCTGGTCGGCCAGGAAGCGGCGCGCGAGCACCGAGGTGCCCGCGACGCGCAGCAGGGCCGCCCCCGGGGCGGTGCGGGCGAGGGCGGCGAAACGCCCGTGGCCCGGGGCGAGGGAACGCGGCAGGCCCGCGGGCCCGACGAGCACGAGGCCGAGCACGAGCTCGGGCACGCGTACGGCGGCGCGCAGCGCCGGCAGCGCGCCCGCGCCCGCGCCGACGACGACGCACGGCCGCGAACGAACCCAGGACGAGACGATGTCCACGTAGGGCGCGCGCGGCATCGGCGCCGCCCCGAAGCCCGGCAGGTCGGGAGCATCGACCGGGCCGTCCAGGAGCGCGCGCACGCGGTCCCACACCGCGCCGCACGACGCGTTGCCGTGGATGAGGAGGACGGGCTTCACGGGCGATGGACGCGGATCTCGGTCTCGCCGGCGTCGTCCTCGTAGGCGTCCACGACGAAGCGCCCGAGGGCCGCGTCGGCCGGACCGCCCCGGCACGCGCCGTCGAGCCGCCACTGCGAGCCGCAGGCCGGGCAGCGCAGACGGTCCTCGTCCGGCCGCCAACGGATGTCGCTGCCGTCAATGGGGCACTCGCCGCTGCAAGCCGCCCAGTGCTGCGCGTTGACGCGCACCAGGACGAGCGGCTCGTCCAGGCCATGGCCGCGCAGGACGATGTCCTCACCGGGCTCGACGCGGCGCCCCTTGAGATCGACGTTCCACGCCGCCGGCCCCGCGGCGAGCGCGAGCGCCAGTTGGCCCGGCGGGCGCAGCAGCCGATCGTACTGTGGCAGGTCGCGCGGTGCCGCGCCCTCGTCGCCACCCGCCGCGCCGCGGCGTCCCCCACGGTGCGCGCGCTGCACGTCACCGAGGCCAGAGCGCAGCGTCTCCGCGCTGCGGCGGAACACGCCGAACAGCCCGCGTCTCGAGACCCGCCGCCCGCGATCGGACATGGGCTAGCCCGCACGCCTCATGAGGCTCGCGCACTCCGTGACGACGCTCGAAGCGGAACCGAGGCGGGGCGCGGATGCGGGAGCCACGGCCCGCGCCGCGAGGCCCATCCTGAACGAGGACAGAGCGCCGAGATCAAGGCGCGCCTGCGAATTCCCAGCCGTAGCTTCGTAGAGCAGGCGCAACGCCGAGATCGGCGCTCTGGTCCGTTCAGGTGCGTGAGTCGTCATGGATGGTCCGGGCTAGAGCCGTTCGAAAAGCACGGCCATGCCCATGCCGCCGGAGACGCAGAGCGTCGCCAGGCCGTAGCGTGCGCCGCGGCGGCGCATCTCGTGGAGGAGCGTGACGCAGATGCGCGCGCCCGTCGCCCCGATGGGG
This sequence comes from Planctomycetota bacterium, assembly GCA_024277065.1. GTDB lineage: Bacteria > Planctomycetota > JAJSAM01 > JAJSAM01 > JAJVHW01 > JAJRPF01. Next base: position 4,406 of record JAJRVY010000261.1, on the reverse strand, counting down.
TGCCCCAGGGCGATGGAGCCACCGTTGACGTTCACGCGCTCCATGTCGAGGTGCAGCTCGCGGTCGCAGGCGATGACCTGCGCGGCGAAGGCCTCGTTCAGCTCGATCAGGTCGATGTCGTCGAGCGTCATCTTCTGGCGCTCGAGGAGCTGCCGCACGGCCGGCACCGGGCCGATGCCCATGATCTCGGGCGCCACCGCGGCGGTGGTCCAATCGACGACGCGGGCCAGCGGCTCGATGCCCAACTCCTCGGCGCGGGCGGCGTCCAGCACGATCATCGCCGCGGCGCCGTCGGTGATGCCGGAGGCGTTGCCGGCGTGGACCGTGCCGTCCTTCTTGAAGACCGCCTTCAGTTTCTTCATGCGCGCCGCGGTGCTGTCGGGCCGCGGATGCTCGTCGGCGGAGACGATGGTCGGCCCCTTGCGGCCCGGCACCTCGACGTCAAACGTCTCGTCCTTCCACAGTCCCTTCTCGATGGCCACGCCGCAGCGCTTCTGCGTGCGCTCGGCGAAGGCGTCCTGCTCGTCGCGCGAGATGTCGTACTTCTCGGCGAGGTTCTCGGCGGTGCGGCCCATCAGGACGTTGGCGATGGGGCAGTGGAAGCCGTCACGGTACATCCCGTCCACGACCTCGGAATGCCCCAGGCGATACCCGAATCGCGCGTTCGTGAGCATGTAGGGGGTGTTGGACATCGACTCCGTGCCGCCCACGAGCGCGGCGCGATCTCGACCGAGCTGGATCATGTCGTACGCCAGCGCGATGGTCTTGAGCGACGAGGCGCAGGCCTTGTTGATGGTCATCGCCGGCACGGTGTTCGGCACGCCGGCGCGGATCGAGACCTGGCGCGCCGTGTTCGTGCCGCCGCCCGCCTGACGGCCGTGGCCGAAGAGCGTCTCGTCGATGGCGTCCGGGGGGATGCCGGCGCGGGCGATCGCCTGGGCGGCGGCCGCCGTTCCGAGATCGGCGGCGGAGAGCTTCACGAGACCTCCGCCGAAGCGCCCGATGGGCGTGCGGACGGCACCGGCGACGACGACTTCTCTGGCGGACATGGGGACCTCCTCCTGAAGGGACGAACGGCGCCGGAACAGCGGCGACCCAGAATAGCGACGACGGGGCGCCGCGGCGTCTTCTCCGCACCCTCGTGCGGCGGCCGCCCCGGTCCGAGGGGTCCTACTGGAACGGCAGCGCGTCGTAGCGACGGGTGGTGCCGTCGGGACGCCTGTGGAGGACGGTGTACGTGTAGGCGCCGCCGGCGCTGAGGATGTCCGAGATGACGAGCGTGTGAGTGTTGCCGGACGCGTCGAACGTGCGCGTCTCGGTCCAGCCGACGAGCCGATTCGAGGCATCGTAGACGAGGTCGCGGAAGGTGCTCTTGCCGTCGCCCCCCGGCGCCACGATCGGATCGACGTCGAGACTGAGGATGCGGCGGCCGGCGTTGCGGCTGCCGACCGTGATGAGCGCGCTGTGGGTGTCGTCGGCGAGGAAGAGGTAACGCGCCGGCGTACTCCCGCCCTCGAGCGCGATGAGGCTGCTCTCCTGGGGATCGCCGCCGAGTACCGCGATGACGCGCGGCGTGGTGTTGTTGGCGGTCAGGACGACCTCGTTCCCGGCCCCGACCTCGTCCTTCACGACGATGAGCGGCAGCGGGCCGCCGGCCACCAGCAGATCCAGCTCCGGCGGTGCGACCTGGGCCTCGCGCAGCGCGAGCAGCCGCCCCACGGACCTGCCCTTCTGCACGACGGACAGGGCCCACTGGTTGGCGCTCGGCGGGATGTCGAGCACGATCCGGTGGTCGCCGACCTGCGTCGTGCGATAGCCCTTCTGACGGAACGACGACTTCTTCTGCCTGCCGGCGACGGCGGAGGTCATGTCGCTGCCGTCGGGCGCGGTGAAGGAGGCGATCGTGACGGGGTCGGGTCCCTTCCAGGTGATCTTCACCTGGACGGCGTAGCCCGGCAGGGCGCCGAAGACGATCTGGCCCGGGGGCGAGAGGTCCGAACGCCTGCCGATGATCTTGTACTTCTTCTGCACCTTGATCTTGGGCTTCAGCACGTACGTGCCGGTGCTGCCGTTCACGCCCTGGACGATCGCGCGATAGCGCGCGAACACGGTGGGCAGCCGCGCCTGCTGGATCTTGCGCTTGCCGATCAGGAGCAGCGACTCCCCGCGATAGTCGAGGCGGAAGAGCCCCATCGAACCCTGCAGGCGACTCTTCTTCTGCTTCGGCAGGCTCAGCGACAGCACGGCGTCGCGGGGCACGTCGATGAGGTACTCGTGCGTCGCGAGGTCGTCGGTGATCTGCCCCAGCACGACGTCCTTGTTGCGGATCTCGACGCGCTCGTAGGCGAGAGCGGGAGCAGCGGCGGCGATCACGACGAGCGCGGCGCGGAGGAGGGCGGTCTTTCTCATGGACCGCGGATTGTAAGCGGACGGGCGCCGTTCGCCCACCTCGCGGCACATCCCAGCCTCGAAGTGGCCGGACACCGACGAGGATTCCGACGTCTCCGGAAGGAGACACGCTCGGGGGCGGTTACACTGGTGGGCGCCTGGCACGCCGTTCGTGAGCCGTCCTCCCGCAGAACGGCGAGCGCGCGCCGAGACGGAGGTACGACGATGAGCACGAGCCGCTTCCCCCTGACCCTGTCGGTCGCGCTGCTGGGCGTGTTCGGGCTGACCGCCGGCGCATGTTCGGCGGGCGAAGGCGACGGCGTGCGGACATCCTCCGACGCGGCCTCTCCGGCCGCCGCGGCCGGGGCCGGGGCCGTCGAGGCAACCGAGCAGCCGGCGGCGCCGACACCGGCAACGACACCGGCAACGACACCGGCCGCGGCCACGCCGGACGCGGAGGCGCAAGCGGGCGACGGGCTGCGACCGCTCGACGCGGACGCCGTGCGCGCCCTCGCCGCCGAGGTCGCACGGCTGCGCGCCGAACTGGCGGACGTCAACGACGAGCTCGCGCAGAGCCACGCCGGCGCCGACGCGGAGCCGCAGGGCGACGACGGCGAGGCTCCCGATCCACGGCTCATCTCACCGCTGGGCGAGACGCCTCCCGGCACGGGCGATCCACTGCCCGGCGACGACGCGGCCGGCGGCGGTGAGCCCGTGGTCGGCGAGGAGCTCGCGATCGATCGTGGCGCCGGGTTCGATGACAGCGGCGAATTCGTGGACGGACCGCCCGTCGAGCGCGAGATCGTCGTCGAACGCGAGGTCGGGGGCGCCCCCTACGACACCCCCTACGACGATGGCTACGACGACGCCTACGTCACGTCCGGCGCGGAGCCCGAGGTCGTGGTCGTCACGGAGCCCGAGCCCGAGGTGATCTACGAGCAGGTGGTCTACGAGACGCAGACCGTCTACCAGTGGGTGCCCTACGGCCACGTCCACTACATCGGGTGCGGGCACCACTACTACGGCTGCTCCGACCACCCCTGGTACTACTCACTCGGCAGCGGCATCTCGTTCCACGTGAGCACCAGCGACTACTACGGCTGGGTGGGCTACGGCCATCCGTACAGCTACTACAACGTCGGCTACTGGCGCAGCGGCTACGACTACGCGTACTGGCACGGCCGGCGCTACGACTACTACAGCGGCGGCCGCTACGGGCACGGCTACGGCCATGGTGGCGGCTACGCGCGTGACGGCGGCCGCAAGCGCACCAAGCGGGCTTTCCGCCAGGGGTTCCAGGACGGCTTCGAGTCCGGCCAGGGCGCCCCGGGTGGTGGGCGGCCCTCTCCCCGAGGGAGCGCGGGTGCCCGAGGGACCGCGGGCGGCGGCGGGCCGCGCGCGGGCGCCGACCGCGGCGGCACGGCGGCGGTCGGTGAGCGCTCCCGGCGCGGCTCCACCGCCGGTCGATCCGTCGCCCGCGGCGCACCGTCGCGCGCCGGCGGCGAGGACCCGAGCGCCGGCCGCACGTCCACGCGTTCGCGCACGCCCGTCGTGGGCGCAGACCGCTCGCGCAGCGCGCGGACGGCCCGAGCGCCGGCCTTCCGCAGCACTGCGGAGCGTGAACGAGCCCGGCGCAGCGCCGCCGTGGGCGCCAACACGGCAGGCCGAACGCGCGTCTCGGGCGACGTCACGCGGCGCGGCCGGACGACGCCGACCACGAGTCGCTCCCGCGAGAGCGACGGACGGCGCGGCGCCGCCGCGCCGCGGACACGCAGCGCGACGGGGGCGTCCGCCCGCGGCACGGTGACGCGCAGCTCGCGCTCCGCGTCGCCGCGGCCCACCCGCTCGAGTGCCGTGCGCTCGAGTGCCACACGGTCGAGTGCCACACGGGGCCGCAGCTCGTCCCGGCGCTCATCACCGACGCGCAGCCGCGCGGCGCCGAGCAGGGCCGCCCCCAGCCGCGCGGCGCCCAGCCGCTCGGCGCCCTCGCGGGGCACGCGCGCACGGAGCGTGCCCTC
>JAJRVY010000260.1 GCA_024277065.1 Planctomycetota bacterium | reverse complement strand
GGGCCCCTACCGCGGCGTCTACGTCCACAAGGGCGCGCCCGTGTACGGCAACGGCTGGGAGAAGCCCGGTCTCGCGCGCGGCCGCAACTGGTACCCCATGCCGCGCACGTACGGCGAGAACCGCTGGTACGACCCGCTCGCAGGCCTGTTCCGGCCACGCAGCGTGGCCTACGACGCACGGCTCGTGGCACGCGCCACGGCCTGGTCGGCGTACACGGCCGGATACGGTCGCGTGCGCTGGTACGCCGACCGTTACCTGCAGGGCGGACGGCGGATGTTCGCCTACGACCGGGACCAGGACGCGTTCGACCTGTCGGCACCGCGCCCCGACATCTACGCGACGTGGCGCAACGACGTCGTCGAGCGCGACGGGCTGCCGCGCGAGCGATTCCCGCTCGGTGATCGCAGCGCCGAGGAGACGCCCGCGGAACCGCCCGTCGTCGCGGACGAGAACGGGCGCGCGTATCGCCTCACGGACGCGGGCGTCGAGCTCTGGGTCAAGGGCGCGTGGGTCGCGCCGCCGCAGGCGGACGACGCGATTCGCGCGCGGCTCGAGGCATTGGCGCGGACGCGCTCCATGACGGCCGCGCTGCGCTCCTGGGCCCAAGATCGCGCCGCGCCGCTCCCCGTCAACCCGGTCGTCACGCCGCGCTGAGAGGGTGTTCCCATGACTGACGCGGGAGCCCCGCGTTCAGCCTTCGCCTTCGCCTTCGTCGTCGTCGTCGTCGTCGAACAGGTCCCACTCGTCAGCGGCACGGTGGACACGCGCCTCTCCGGTCTCCGCCGGGAATGCTGCGGCGAAATCGAAGACGTCCGCGAAGTCGGAGATCCGATCGTCGTCGGTCTTGCCGAGCTCCTGTTCGTCGATCAGGTTGAAGACCATCTCGCCGAAGTCCGCCGTGCAGTGCACGCCCCAGTCGTGGAGGACAGTACGCGCGAGCGGACCGAACTGCGCGCGAGCCCGTTCCCGGATGCTCTCGAGCAGCTCGCGCGCCGAGACGTGTTCGGGCTCTTCCTGATCGACGGCGGCGTGCAGCGCCTGCCGCACGAAGTCGTAGCCCGCACGCGCATAGCGCGGGTCGCGGCGCACGATACGCGTGACGGGGTCGTCGGTCATCGCCGCAGGTTCACTGTTCACGCCGTCGGCAACGCATCCGGCGCGACGCGCGGAAAGAGGTTGGGGGGCGTTCCGAGTCGAGCGCCCACGGGGACCGCGCCGAACTCCGACTCGGAGACGAAGTCGAGGTCGCCCGTCATGCCGAGGGAGCCGCGCAGCAGTGACATCTTCTCGGGAAGGATCGGGTGCACGGCGAGCGCGAGCAGGCGGAGGGCCTCGAGCGACCAGCCGATCACCTCGCGCGCCCGCGGCCGCCCGTCGTCCATCTTCACGAGCTTCCAGGGCGCGGTGTCCGAGAGATACAGCGAGATCGCATCGACGCCCGCGCGCACGGCGGTGACGACGGCCGTCACGTCCAGCGTGTCCGGCAGGGAGCGCGCGGCGTCCATGGCGGCCAGGGCCGCGTCGCGCACGCCGTGCTCGCGCTCACCGCCGGCGCCGAGCTGCGGGAAGCACCCGTCGCACGCGCCGCCCGCGAGCTTGAGCAGGCGATTGGCAGTGTTGCCGATGCCGTTGGCGAGATCGGTGTTCACGCGTTCACGCACGATCTCCAAGTCGAACGGTGTGTCGTCGCCGGGCTTCATGGCCGTCGCGAGGAACCAACGCGTACCCGCCGTTCCGAACACATCGAGCAGGCCGTCGATGGTGGGCAGCGGGCGCGTGGGCGCCTGGTCCGCGCCCTCGCGCTTGGTCTTGCTGAGCTTGCCGCCGTGGCGATCCAGAAGCCACCCGTGCGCCAGGATGCGCCGCGGCAGCGGCTCCCCCATCGCGAGCAGCATCGTCGGCCAGTACACAGAGTGCGTCGTGAGGATGTCCTTGCCGACGAGATGCACGTCCGCGGGCCACCATTTGGCGTGACGCTCGCGCTGCGCGTCGTCATCGGCCAGGTAGCCGATGGCGCTCTTGTAGTTGAGAAGCGCGTCCACCCAGACGTAGCAGACGAACTGGTCGTCGAACGGCAGCGGCACGCCCCACGAGAGGCGCTCGCGGTTGCGGCTGATGCAGAGGTCGCTGAGCCCGGTCGCGAGGAATCCGAGCACCTCGTTCTTGCGCTTGACGGGCACGATCTGCAGCTCGTCCGATGCGATCGCCTCGCGAAGCCGCGCGGCGTACGCGGACATGCGGAAGTAGTAGTTCTCCTCCGCGAGACGCTCGACGGAGTGCAGCTCCGGCTGGTCCGGACAACGCCCGCCGCCGTGGTCCGCGACGTCCTTGTCCGTCCAGTAGCGCTCGCAGCGCGAGCAGTACCAGCCCTCGTACGTCCCGCGGTAGATGTCACCCTGCTCGTGGAGCCGGGTGAGCACCTTCGCGACGATCGACGTGTGGCGCGCCTCGGTCGTACGGATGAAGTCGTCGCTGCGTACGGCCAGCCTGGCGAGCAGCTCCCGGAACTGCTGCGCCATCTCGTCGCAGAGGGCCTGTGGCGCGACGCCGCGCGCCGCGGCCGAATCCTGCACCTTCTGGCCGTGCTCGTCGGTGCCGGTCAGGAACCACGTGTCGATACCGAGCATGCGGTGGTACCCGGCGAGCACGTCCGCGAGCACGGACGTGTAGGCGTGGCCGACGTGCGGACGGTCGTTCACGTAGTAGATGGGGGTCGTGACGTAGAAGCGGTCTTGTGACATGGGAGTGGCAGTCTATCGGTGCATGCGCGCGGCGTGTGCCTGGAACGGGGGAGGGAGCCCACGGGTTCGTCCTGAGGGGCGTCACCGGCTGCTACGATCTCGCCGTGCAGAGCATGAACCCCGATCCGAGCCGATCCCCCGAAGAGAACCTGCGCCGTATCCTCGACAGTCCGTCCTACCTGCGGGCGTACGAGGACATCGGGCTCATGCACCGCGACGACCTGCGGCCGGTGCGACTGCAGCTCGAGCTCCTCAAGGCCGAGCTGCTCCAGGAAGAAGAGGGCATCGAGAGCACCGTCGTGCTGTTCGGCGGCTCCCGCATCCCGGACCCCGAGGAGGCCGACGAACGCCTGGCCACCGCCCGCCGCCGGGCAGCGCGCCGGCCGCACGACGAGCGCGCGCAGTTCGACCTGCGCGTGGCCGAGAACCTCCATCGCAAGGCGCGCTACTACGACGAGGCGCGCCGCTTCGCGCACACGGTGTCCACGCAGTGCCAGAACGGCGGACGGCTGCACTACGTCGTCGTCACCGGCGGCGGTCCCGGGATCATGGAGGCCGGCAACCGCGGGGCCTGGGACGCGGGCGCCAAGACCATGGGGATGAACGTCACGCTCCCCCACGAGCAGGCGCCCAATCCTTACATCACGCCTGAGCTGTGCTTCCTGTTCCACTACTTCGCCGTGCGCAAGATGCACCTGCTCCTGCGCGCCAAGGCGGCCGTCTTCTTCCCCGGCGGCTTCGGCACGCTCGACGAGCTGTTCGAGACACTGACGCTCATCCAGACGATGAAGATGGCGCCGATCCCGATCGTGCTCGTCGGCGAGGACTTCTGGAGCCGGCTCATCGACTGGGACTACCTGGCGCTCCAGGGAACGATCTCGGCGCAGGATCTCGAGCTCTTCCACATCTGTGACACCGCCGAGGACGCCTGGGTGCACATCTGCCGCTTCCACGAGGAGCTGCACCTGCTGCCCGGCGCCGACATCGAGGAGATGATCGTCCCCGGCGGCGGCGGGCCCAACGCGGAAGAGTGACCCGGTGCCGCGGCGCCGCGGCACCGCGCCTACGCGGGCGTGCCGAGCAGCGCCATCAGGCGCGCGCGGGCGGTCTCGAACGTCGGCTGATCGTCGGCCTCGAGTACGAGCCGCAGGAGCGGTTCGGTGTTCGACTTGCGAACGTTGCACCACCACGTGTCGTACTCGATCGTGACGCCGTCGAGACGGTCCTGGCGCGCGTCGGGAAACGCCGCGGCGACCTCCTCGATCTTGCCGTCCTTGTCCTCGACGTGGAAGTTGACCTCTCCGGTCGTCGGGTAGCGATGCAGCGGCGCCGCCAGGTCCGAGAGCTTCTCGGTGCCGCGCGAGAGCCGCGCGATGACGAGTCCCGCGGTGAGGATCGCGGAGTCGGTGTACCAGAGGTCGCGGTAATAGAAGTGCCCCGAGAGCTCGCCGCCGTACGGGCCGCCGTGGCGGCGCAGCGTGGCCTTCATGAACGCGTGCCCGACGCGCTCGCGGATCGGCTTTCCGCCGAGGGCGCGCACCGTGTCCGGCACGACACGCGACGACCGCAGATCGTAGAGCACGGCGCAGCCCGGCTCCTGCGGCACGAGCTCGGGCGCGAGCAGGGCGGTGACGAGGTCGTTGCCGATCAGCTCGCCGTTCTCGTCGCAGAAGCACGCACGGTCGGCATCACCGTCGAAGCCGATGCCTAGGTCGCAGCCCTCGCGGATCACCGCCGCCTGCAGGTCCCGCATGTTCGCTGGGTTCAGGGGGTTGGCCTCGTGGTTCGGGAACGTCCCGTCGGGCTCGAGATAGAGGCCCACGATCTCGACCGGGAAGCCGGAGAGGACGTGCTCGACCTCGAGACCGCCCATGCCGTTGCCGCAGTCCACGCCGACCTTCAGGCGACGTTCCCCGAAGGAGAGCAGCGACGTGATCCTAGCCGCGTAGTCGGCCTTGACGTCGTGCTCGGAGACGCTGCCCGCAACGTCCGCGGCGGGCGGCTGATCGCCGCGCGCGAGCGCCTCGATCTGCGCGAGGCCCGAGTCCCCGCCGACCGGCACGACGTCCTTGGCGGAGATCTTGAAGCCGTTGTAGGACGCAGGGTTGTGGGAGGCTGTGACCATGACGCCGCCGTCGGCGGCGAGGCTGCCCACCGCGAAGTACTGCATCGGCGTCGAGACGATCCCGATGTCCACGACGTCGCAGCCGGCGGCGTTGATGCCGCGAATCAGCGCGCGCGTGAGTCCGACGCCCGAGTCGCGCATGTCGCGTCCGACGACCAGGCGCCGCGCGCCGAGATGCGTGGCCACGGCGCGCCCGATGCGGTCGGCGAGCGCCTCGTCGAGCTGATCCGGCACGGTGCCGCGAATGTCGTATGCCTTGAAGATCCCGGCCATGTTCGCTCTCCCGTCGCGCTCCGCGTCCCTACGCCGCCAACCGGCGCAGCAGGTCGAGGAGCCTCTCCACGTGATCGTCGGCGACATCGTGATGGGTCACGAACCTGATCTGATGGACGCCCGTCGCATACAGCAGGATGTCGCTGTCCGCCCCCGCCGCGACGATGGCCTCCGCCGCCATCCCCCGGGTGCCGACGAACACGATGTTCGTATCGACGGCCCCCGGATCGACGTCGTACGCGCCGATCTCCACGATGCCCGCAGCCAGGCGCCGCGCGCGCTCGTGGTCGTCGCCGAGACGTCCCGTCATCTCGCGCAGCGCGACCAGCCCGGCCGCTGCGAGCACACCGCTCTGCCGCATGCCGCCACCCAGGCGCTTGCGATGGAAACGCGCGCGGACGACGAACTCGTCGTCGCCGCAGAGCAACGAGCCGACGGGCGCGCAGAGGCCCTTCGAGAGACAGAAGCTCACCGTGTCGGCGAGCACCGCGTGCTCGGCGGCGGACGCCTCCGACGCCGCCACGGCGTTGAACAGCCGTGCGCCGTCCATGTGGACTCGCGCGCCCCCCTCGTGGGCCGCGTCCGCGATGGCGCGCAGACCGTCGCGGGGCATCACGGCGCCGCCGTGGAAGTTGTGCGTCTGCTCGACGCAGACGAGCGACGTGCCCGGCGTGTGCTCGCTGCGAGGCAACATCCAGCGCGCGACGAGGTCGGCGTCCAGCAGCCCGCGGTCCGACGGCAGCGTACGCAGGAGAACGTGCGCGAGCATGCCGGCGCCGCCACCCTCGAAGCACGCCGTGTGCGCCCACTGTTCCACGATCACCTGGTCGCCCGGTTGCGTGTGGGTGAGCAGCGCAACGAGGTTGCACATCGTGCCCGAGGGCATGAACAGCGCGGCCTCCTTGCCCGTGAGGCGCGCGGCCTCGTGCTCGAGCTCCGCGGTCGTCGGGTCGTGGCCGAGCACGTCGTCGCCGAGGGGCGCCCGCGCCATGGCGTCCAGCATCGCGGGAGTCGGGTGCGTGACGGTGTCGGAGCGGAAGTCCGCGACGCTGCTCATCGCGCGTCCTCACTGCCGGTCGCAGCGGGGATCTGCATCCAGCGGCGCAGCAGCCGTCCGACGTGCTCGTTGGCGTGGACGCCGGTGAACTCCTGCGCGCCGGGACCCGCCGCGACGACGACGACCGGCGTCGCCGAGTGCCCCTGCGTCGCGTAGGAGACGTTGTAGGTCGCCGACGTCGCCAGCGCGCGTGACGTCTCCCACCACGAGTACTCCGGATAGAAGTTGCGCCGCCCGACGCCGAACACGTTCGGATCCACGCGTCCGCGGACGCCCGCCGGCGGGGCTGCGGCCTCGATGGAGCGCTCCTGCCGGGCCATCGCGAGCAGGTCCCGGTCGAGTAGCGGGCGGCGGCCCGACGTCAGCGCGAGTCCCCCCGTCTCGTGGTCCGCGGTGACCACGACGAGCGTCCCGGGATGCGCGCGGCGGAACGCCTCGGCGACGGCGATCGCGGCGTCGAACTCCCGCAGCTCGCCGAGCGCGGCGCCGACGTCGTTCAGGTGGCATCCGTGATCGATGCGCCCGCCCTCGACCATGAGGAAGAAGCCGTCCGGATCGGCCGCCAGGAACTCGAGCGCCTTGGTGGTCATCTCAGCCAGCGTGGGAGCCTGCTCCTCGCCCGCGGCGTCGCGGTCGATGGCATACGGCAAGTGGGAGTCGGCGAAGAGTCCGAGCAGCCGCCCGCCCGACTTCTTCGCGGCGAGCAACGCATCGCGCGACGTCACGACGCGGTGGCCCTCGCGAGCCGCCGCCACGTCGATGAAGCGCGCGCCGCCCCCGAGCAGCACGTCCACGCCCGAGGACTCGAGGAACTGCCGGCCGATCTCCTTCTCCATGCTGCGGCGCGTCACGTGGCCGGCGAACGCCGCCGGCGTCGCGTGGGTGATGCGCGTCGTCGTGACGAGCCCCGTCATGCGCCCCGTGACCTGCGCATCCTCCAGGCAGGTCCGCACCGCCTTGCCGCGCGCGTCCGTCGCGATGAAGCCGTTCGGCACCTCCACGCCGGTGGCCAGAGCCGTCGCGCCGGCTGCGGAGTCGGTCAGCGGGGTACCCTCCGCGCCGGTCCGCAGCAACCCCATCGCTCCCGAGGCGGCGAGTCGTTCGAACGCCGTGGGCGCGCGCTCGGCCGCCTCCGCCCAGTCCATCAGGAGCCCCACCTGCTGCGGCCCCATGCCGTCGCCGATAAGCAGGATGACGCTGCGAGGCGCCTCGGGCACGGCGGGCGCCGCCGGTCCCGCCGCCGCCGAGGCGGCGGCCGTCGCCTGCCGCACACAGCCCGCCGCCGCCAACGCTCCGAGGAGCGCGGCGGAGAGAAGTCGCACGGTGCTCATGGTCATGGCTCGCCCCCGTCCGGCCACCCGTCACTGGCGGCCGGTCGCAAGGTAACGCAAGCTCTGCACGGGCGCCTCAGAAGGTGTGGACAAAAGAAACGCGGCGCCGGTCACGCGACTTGCGCGGATCCGAGCCTGGGATTGTCGTAGCGTCCAACGGCGCAAGTCGCGCGCCGCAGCCCCGCTCGTCCGTGGAGCCCGCCGGACTGCGTTGCGCTCGCTCGGTGACTCGGTCAGGGGAGTCACGTTCGCGACCGCGCCTTGCCGGCAGGCTCCACGAACAAGCCGACGCTCCCGTATCTTCTGTCCACACCTTCTCAGAAGTCCCACTGAGCCCCGACGTAGACGGCCAGCGGCGGACCGGCGGGCGCCGACGGCGTCGCGACGTAGTCGTCGTCAAGGAGGTTCTCGACTCGCGCGAAGAGGGTCACCTACTCGGTGGCCCGCCAGCGCGCCGCCAGGTTGACCAGCCGCATCTCCCCGGGGCGCCGGCGCTCGCTCGGTTCGGGATACGTGAACTCGCCGCCCTGATCGTGCAGCCGCCGCGAGAAGTACCCGTCCAGCGACACCAGGAACGGTCCGTCGCTCCACGCCACGCCCGCGGACGCGAACCAGCGCACGCGGTTCGGCAGGTCGAGACCCGTCTCGCGGTCGGTCGGGTCCTGCCGCGTGTACGAGCCGCGCAGGGTTAAGCCGCCGCCCACGTCCGCCGCCGCGGTCAGCTCGGTGCCGCGCGTGCGCGCCCGTCCGAAGTTGCGCAGCGCCCCGAACGGGCGTGCCGGCGTCGTGAACTCCGGATCGAAGGCGATCAGGTCATCCACCTCCAGTTCGAACCAGGTGACGCCGACGACGACGCGTTGCGCAGCGAGTCGCTGCTCGATGCCGAACTCGCGACTCTCCGAGGTCTCGGCGGTGAGGGCTGCATTGCCGACGAACGGATCGAGCAGCTCGGACGGCTTCGGCGCGCGAAACCCCTCGCCGTACGAGGCGCGCAGCGTCGTGTCGGTGGGCGCGACATCGACGCGTGCGCCGAGGTAGCGCGACGTCTCGCTGCCCGCCTCGCTGTGGTCGTCGCGGCGCACGCCGGCGGTCACCAGACCCGCGGTCAGCGGGCCGGCATCGGGCAGCAGGAGATCGGCCTGCGCGAACAGCGACTCGGTGCGGGTCGCCTCTTCGACACGCTGGGTGGACGACGTCGGCACGGCGAAATCGGGGAACGTCGTGCGGATGCTCGACTCCTGCCGCAGCCACTCCGCGCCGGCCGTCACATCGACGCCGAACCCGCCCTCCCCGGGCCTCGCCCAGTCCATCGCATCAGCGAGCCGCAGCGTGCCGTCCAGCCGCCCGCGCACGTCGTCCTCGTCGTTCTTCGACGCGAGTTCGTCGCGCAGCACACGCACTTCGTCGCCGGAGCCCTGCGTGAAGTCGGGATCGATCAGCTCGACGCCGTCGGGCCCGTTCTCGAAGTCGCTGCGCACTCCGAGGTAGGACGCATGGCCGCGCACCGTGAGTGCCGGGTCCGCCTCCCAGACGAGACCGATCCCCGTGGAGTACGTCTCGCGGCGGCGCCGGATGTTGTCGTCCGGGGGCAGCACGCCGCTCGTCGCGAAGTCGAAGGGGCTCTCCGTGCGGGAATCGACGAAGCGTCCCGTCCAGTCCAGACGCAGGTTCGGACCCAGGTCGTACCCGGCGCGAGCCGTCACGTCACTGGCGCGGTACGACTCGCGCGAGCGTTCGCCGTGGGTCTGATAGTTGGACGCCGAGAGGGCGAAGTCGAGAGCGTCCGCGGCGCCGTGCACGCCGGCCGCCTCGCGATGCGTGTCGAAGGACCCGCCCTCGAAGCGCACGAACCCGCCGGGCTCCCCGCGCCCGCGCCGCGTCGTCACGTTGACGACCCCGCCGACGGCCTCCGAGCCGTAGAGGATGCCGTAGCTGCCGCGCAGCACCTCGATGCGCTCGACCGCTGCCGTGCCGAGGTCGTTCAGGTCGTAGCCGCCACCGGTCGTCGCGTCGTTCTGTGGGATGCCGTCGATCACCACGAGCGTCTGGTTCGACGCCGCACCACGCAGGTACACGCGCGAGAGCTGCCCCGCCGGCCCGTCGCGCACGACCTGCACGCCGGGGATCTCGCGCAACAGCTCATCGACGTGCGTCGCCTGCCGTCGCTCGATGTCGGCCCGCCCGAGCGTCGTGACGGCGGCCGTGACGCGGTCGCCGGGCACGGCGTAACGCTTGGCGACGACGACGATGGCGTCGTCCGACTCGCTCGGCGACGGCGCCACGGGCGGCTCCTCGCCGTCCGTGTCCTGCGCGAGATCCTGCGCGAGCACGGCGGCCGGCGCCGCCACGATCAACAGCAGTCCTGCCCACACCGCCACGCCCGCTCGCGCGGACGACCTCTGTTCTTCTTCCAACTTCGCCTCCCGTCCCAATGCCATCACAACCTGCGGCGCACGACCGGCGCGCCGCGTTCATCGCTCTCGATCGCCACGTCGATCCCATAGGTGTCGCGCAGGACGTCCGCCGTCACGACGTCCCGCGGCGCGCCGCAGGCGGCCGGCGTCGCGCCGTCCTCACCGCCGCGGAGGAAGAGCAGGCGATCACAGGCCTGCGCCGCGAGGTTCACGTCGTGCGTCACCACGACGACTGCGCGCCCGCCGTCCGCCACGCGCCGCAACAGGCGGAAGACGGCGGACTGGTGACGCATGTCGAGGTGCGACGTCGGCTCGTCGCAGAGCAGCACCGATCCGCCCTGACAGAGCGCCCGGGCGAGCAGGACGCGCTGCCGCTCCCCCCCCGAGAGGGTCGAGAGATCGCGCTCCGCGAGATCCGCCGCATCGACCTCGCGCAGTGCGCGACGGGCGCCCGCCACGTCCTCCTCGCCCTCGAACGCGAAGGCCGGCTGCCATGGGTGGCGCCCGAGGAGCACGACATCGAGCGCCGTGATCGGGAAGACGGGCCCCGCGTCCTGGGGCAGGAGCGCGACGCGTCGCGCGATCTCCCGCCGCGAGAGGCTCGCGAGGTCGGTCGCGCCGACGCGCACGCCGCCGGCGGCCGGCCGCAGCACGCCCGACGCCACGCGCAGGAGCGTCGATTTGCCGCTGCCGTTGGCGCCCAGCACGCCGAGCAACTCCCCGGAGCGACAGGTCAGGGACAGGTCGCGGAGCACGCGACGACCGCCGTACCCGGCGTCCACGTCACTCATGACGAGTGCATCGCGGTCAGACATCGCACCCGCCTTCCGCGACGCGGGAACGCACCAGCAGCGCCACGAACGCAGGCGCCCCGACGACCGCCGTCACGATCCCGACGGGTAGCTCGCCGGGCGCCACGACGACCCGCGCGAGCGCGTCGGCGAGCGGCAGGAACGCCGCGCCGGCGCAGAACGAGGCCGGTACGAGCACGCGGTGGTCCGCGCCCACGACCATGCGCACCGCGTGCGGGATGATCAGGCCCACGAAGCCGATCGGGCCGGACACGGCCACGCACAGCGCGGTCAGGATCGACGTGCCGACGAACACGCGGCGGCGGCACGCGGTCACGTCCACGCCGAGGCCGCGCGCGGTCTCCTCGCCGAACGCGAGGAGGTCCAGGCGGCGCGCTTCGTAGAGCAGACCGAGGGCGCCGAGCGGCGCCGCGGCGGCGAGCAGCAGCGTCTCCTCCCCGCCTTGCCCCGAGAGCCCGCCCATCACCCAGCGCAGGATCGCCTGGGCCTCTTCGGGCGACGCCGCGTATTGCACGCACGCGAGGGCGGCGAGGAAGAAGGCGTTGGTGACGACCCCGGCCAGCAGCAGCGTCGCGGGATGCAGCGCGCCGCGGTGCGAGGCCACGACGTACACCAGCCCGAGCGCCAGCAGACAGCCCGCCAGGGCCGCCGGCACGCGGCCCACCATCGGCGCCGCAGCGCCTCCCAGGGCGACGATGGCGAGCACGGCGCCGAACGATCCGCCGCCCGAGATCCCGAGCAGGTAGGGTTCGGCGAGCGGATTGCGCAAGAGCGCCTGGAACGCGACGCCGGCGATGGCGAGCGAACTGCCCACGAGAGCCGCGAGCAGCACCCGAGGCAGGCGGATCTCCAGGAAGATCGCGCGCTGCACGTCGGAGCCGCCGCC
>JAJRVY010000259.1 GCA_024277065.1 Planctomycetota bacterium | reverse complement strand
ATGGCGTTCGACGTCGCGTTCGACATGTCGGTGTAGAGGAAGCAGAAGCGCCGGCCCGTGTCGAGCAGCATCCGGCTGAACTCTGCCACGAGAGCCGTGGCATAGCCGCGACTGCGCAGTTCGGGCGGCGTGAAGACGGGCCCGATGCGGATGCCGGTCGGCGTGCGGCCGGTGCAGCCGACGAGGCAGATCGGGCAGCCGTCCTGCCGTCCGCGTCCGCGACCCTCCACAGGCGGAACTCCGGGTAGACCTCGGGCCGCTCGATCAGCGTGTGCAGCAGCCCGAGGACCAGGTTGTGCCGGGGTTCGTCGCGAAGCAGGAACTCCTCGACGGCGCCTCGAAAGGCGGCGGGGTCGGTGAACCGAGTGGCGTTCATCGTCCCTACCCCTTCACGCAGACGACCTGGCGCAGCGTGTGGATGATCTCGACGAGGTCCTTCTGGGCTTCCATCACGGCGTCGATGTCCTTGTACGCGGCGGGCGTCTCGTCGATCACCGACGCGTCCTTGCGGCACTCCACGTGGGCCGTCGCCGCGATGTGCTCGTCGAGGGTGACCGTGCGCCTGGCCTGGGTGCGCGACATCGTGCGCCCCGCGCCGTGGCTGCAGCTCTCGAAGCTCTCCGGGTTGCCGCGGCCGCGCACGATGTAGGTGCGCGCGCCCATCGAACCGGGGATGATGCCCATGTCGCCGCGGCCGGCGCGCACGGCGCCCTTGCGCGTGACGTAGACGTCGGCGCCGTAGTGGTGCTCCTTCTGCACGTAGTTGTGGTGGCAGTTGACGGCTTCGAGGTCCGCCTCGAAGCGGCGCACGCCCTTGACCTGCAACACGGCGTCGATCACGGCCGCCATCATGATGGTGCGGTTGCGGCGGGCGAACTCCTGCGCCCACGAGACGGCGTGGACGTAGTCGTCGAAGTGCCGCGTGCCCTCCGTGAAGTACGCGAGGTCCCTGTCGGGCAGCGTGCCGAGCACGCGGCCCAGGTCCTTCTTGGCCATCTCCATGAAGTAGGTGCCGAGGCAGTTGCCGATGCCGCGGCTGCCGCTGTGCAGCACGAACCACACGCGTTCGTCCTCGTCGAGGCAGACCTCGATGAAGTGGTTGCCGGTGCCCAGCGTCCCGAGGTGGGGGAGCGTGCGACCACGCTTCACCGCCGGGTGCTTCGTGACGATCTCGCGGTAGCCCGGCTCGAGCGCACGCCACGCCTTGCGGACGTGTTTCGGGGGATCGCCCCACAGGCCCTTGTCGCGGTTTCCACCGTGGTGCGAGCGTCCGTGGGGGACGGCCTTCTCGATGGCGCGGCGGACCGGCCGCAGGTTGTCAGGCAGCTCCGCCGCGTCGAGCGACGTGCGCGAGGCCATCATGCCGCAGCCGATGTCCACCCCCACGGCGGCCGGCACGATCGCCCTGAGCGTCGGGATGACGCTGCCGACGGTCGCGCCGTAGCCCAGGTGCACGTCCGGCATGGCCGCCACCCAGCGATGGATGAACGGCAGGCGCGCCACGTTCTGGAGCTGCGCCCAGGCGTTGTCCGCGATGTCCACGCCGTGCACCCACGCCTTGACGGGCACGCCGCCGGGGGTCTCGATCGTCTCGTAGCTCGCGTTGCTCATGGTCGATCTCGCTCCGGCCTCGCCTTGTCCGCAGGCTCCACGAACGAGCCGGCACTCACTGTTCATGGGAACACCCTCGATGTGATCATGCAGCGCGGAGGGGATCACATGATCCGCACGCAGATCTCGGTTGACGAGGAACTCTGCGAGCGCGCCAGGCGCAGGCCCGCGCGCGTGACGGGATCGCTGCGGGGGCAGGCCGCGACGGCTGGAACCACGCCGAGACCGTGGTCGCTCCTCAGAGCGTTTCCAGCTTGGCCTTGCGCAGATCCTCTTCCCGCGCCGGAAGGCTCGGGCGCGGCGCCGCCTTCATGCGGTGCGCGAAGCGCGGGCGCGTGACGAGGCGGCCCATGGCGAGCGCCGCGCGCCACAGGCGGTCGGCGACCCCGGCGTCCTCCACGAGATCGGCGGCGTCGTCCGGTGTGAGTACCAGCGAGACCTCGATGTTGGGCGCCATGCCGACGGGCACGAGGTGCCGGCGGCAGGCGTTCCAGACCTCGCGGTAGACGACCTCCATGTCCGCCGGGTCCGGCGGCGGCAGATGCTCCATGCCCGCGCCCGCGAGAGGGCGGAAGACGCAGACCGTCGGGAACGCGCCCACCGATGCGATCCAGTCGATGGCGCGCAGCGTCGAGGCGATGGGCTCGACGCCGGCGATGATCTCACCCGAACACGAGCCCCGGCCGAACAGCTTGGCGCAGTGCTCGAGCGCGCGCAGATACGTGTCCTGGCCGACGGCCCGCTGCTTCCCCGGGCAGTAGGTCTCAAGGTAATCGACGTCGTGGAACTCGTAGCAGAACGACAGGTGATCGACGCCCAGCGTGCGCAGCCGGTCGTAGAGCGACAGGTCGAGGGCCGGCGTCGCCTGGACGCCGACCAGCACGCCGACGCGCTCCTTCAGCGCGCGCACGAAGGGCTCGAGCGAGGCGACCGTGTCGAGTCCCGCGTAGCCTGCGTTGAGGTGTACGAACGTGATGCCCGACTCCTCCTTCGCGGCGAGCGCCGTCTCGACCACGTCCTCGATGGACTTGGTGAGCTCCTCTTCGACGCCGACGTTGACCCCCGTCGTGCAGAACTGACACGCGTCGTGGCCCTTGCCGGACCAGAACGCGCAGATGCCTCCGACGTACACGCCGAGGTACGTGCCCTGCAGGACGCCGACCTGCGCCATCTCGACGCCGCGCGACGTCTTCTGCGTGTACCACTTCGGTGTCGGCGGCAGCCACACCGGGACCGCAGCGTCGCGATCGGCGTGGAGCAGGCGGTAGACGGCGCCCTCGGGCTCGTCGCGCAGCACGAGCTGCCACGGCGAGCGCTGCGCGAACTCCTCGACGACGGGCACGTTGACCCAGTGCACCTTGCGGCGCCCGGGGATGCACAGCTCGAGCCCCGAACCCAGCCCCGCGCGCGTGCGCTGGATGCCGCGGGCGTGCTCGTCCAGACGGCAGGAGTCGTCCACGCGCAGGCCGCGGCAGAACAGGTCGAGAGAGAGTCGCGCCGGGTTCACGTCATGCATCGAGGGCTCCAGGGAACTCCCCAACGTACGTGCGCGCGGCGGTGTGGTCTGTGACGGAAGTCTCCATCCCTACGGCGCGCAGCAGCTCGCTCCGCCGGGTCCGGCGGGCGCGTCCGGTTCGCCGTACGTGGCGGTGAGCCGGTCGGCGATCGCGCGGCCGCGGGCGTACTCCTCGGCGCCGATGTCGTGGTCGTTGATGCGCCGGAAGATCGCCACGAGTTGCTCTCGCGCCGCGGTGTCGAGCATCTGCTCGGCCATCGGGAAGAGCACCTGGTCCTCCTTCATGATGTGGTCGCGCAGCAGGTGCACGAAGCCCGAGCCGCGGCGCGCGAACGTCGCGAAGTCGGCGGGCTGCGCTTCGAGCGCCGCCCGCATGGCCCGCACGTGGGCGCGACCCTCGTCGTGCTCGGCGCGCATGACGGCAGTCGGGCCGACGTCGCGGGGCACGCCGCAGCGCTCCATCGCCGGGAACAGTTCGGCCTCCTCCTTCCCGTGGTGGCAGCGGTCGGCGAAGTTCGCCAGGAAGTCCACGACGTCGGCGGCGTCCGCGGTGTCGATCGCGCCGCCGTCGCGAACGTTGCGCGCCAGCTTGTCCAGGACGTGGAGCACGCGTTCGATCACGCGGTGTTCGTCGAACAGCATCTTGGTGGGCCGGGGTTCGTCGCAATCAGCCGAGTGCATGTCACACCTCCTGGCGGCCCCGAACGGTCGCCGATGACCCCAGTCTTGGAGTGCGCGGCGAATCGTCGCCTTGATCATCGTCAAGAGCCGCCACGGACGACGGGATCCGTGCCCGTCCCGCCGCGTTCGCGCTGGGCGGCTCCCGGAGAACGACCGAAAAAAGACTTCGACCATTTTGAAGCACTCATGGGGCTCGTGCATCTCTGCAAGTAGCGCGCGACGGACCTGCGATCAGTGCCGGCCCCCGCGCCGAGGTGACGGGCAGGCAACACGAGAGCTCGGCGGCGAGCAGTCAAGGAGGGCACGGTGCGTAGGGATCAGAGAACCAGGGGCGAGTTCGATTGGACCAAGGGGCTGCTCGCCGCAGGGGCCCTCTTCGGGGTGGCGCTGATCGTCTACCCCGACGCGTTTGCCGACGATCCCGAGGTCGATGCGCTGGTGGAACTGATCGAGAACCAGCCCGCCCGCCACCGCGAGCTGATGGCGCTCAAGGAACTCTGCGACCTCGATAGGGCGACACGGTCTCTGACGGTCAGGAGTGGCTGACGGATGGAACGGACCCGAGCAGCCCCGACACCGACGGTGACGGGTATCCCGGCAACACGGACTCGGAGCCTCTTCTGCTTCCCGCCGGCGACCACGACGGCGGCAGCGCAACGACCGGCACGGGCTGGGAGTCCGGAACCCCCTACGCCGTCAGCGGCGAGAGCGCGCAGGAGGGCGCAGGGGTCTACGTGCACAGCGGCGAGATGGTGCTGCCCATCCCGGTGCTGGGCGAGAAGGAGCCCTTGATCGTCGCCGTCAGGTGTCCGATCGCCTCGAGCAACGGGTGGAGCGCCGGGCGCAGCGCCTCGGGCACGGCATCGAACGCCTTGACGTGGAAGCTCTCCGCGGAGCACGGCGGTAGGCGGTACCCGAACGACTTCACCATCCCGCGTGCACAGGTCACCAGCCCCGTGCGCGCCGCCACCGTGCGCTCGCGCGCACGCAGCACGCACAGGTGCGCCTGCGTGGCCTCGTCACGGTGCTGGATCGCGTGCAGCAGGCCCGGCTGCCCGGCGCCGAGCTGCGCCAGAACCTGCGCGTCGCGACGGTCGTTCTTCTTCGGCGAGTCCCAGATCGCGCGCAGCCGTCGCGCGTCGGCGACGATCACCTCGTGTCCGTGCTGCGCCACGATGCGGCTCACCCACGGGGACTGT
>JAJRVY010000015.1 GCA_024277065.1 Planctomycetota bacterium | reverse complement strand
GATCCTCTCGGCGTGCGCCGCGGGCCGCGGCGGGCTCGTCGTGACGCCGAACCTCGATCACCTGCGTCGCTGCGTGGCGCATGCGGACTACGGGGACATCGTGCGACGCGCCGAACTCTCGTTGGCGGACGGGATGCCCCTGCTCTGGGCGAGTCGCATCGCGGGCACGCCGCTTCCCGAGGCGGTGCAGGGCTCGAACCTGATCCACTCGCTTCCGGCGGCGGCCGCAGATGCCTCGCGCTCGGTCTTCTTCCTCGGCGGAGACGCCGGGACGGCCGAGGGCACCGCCCGGATACTGACCGCGCGCCATCCCGAACTGCGCGTTGCCGGCACGCTGTGTCCACCCTTCGGCTTCGAGAACGACGAGGGGGAGATGGAGCGGCTGACGGAGGCGCTCGTAGCGTCCGCACCGGACATCGTCTTCGTGGGCCTCGGGTCGCCGAAACAGGAACTCCTGGCGCTGCGCCTCCGCGAGGTGCTGCCACGCACGTGGTGGCTCGGTGTCGGCGTGTCGTTCAGCTACGTGACGGGCGACGTGCGGCGGGCTCCGCGCTGGATGCAGGCGTGCGGGCTCGAGTGGCTGCACCGCCTCTGCAGCGAGCCGGCGCGACTCGCGCGGCGCTACCTCGTCGAGGGGCTGCCGTTCGGAGTAAGGCTCATGTGTTGGGCGGCGGCGCGGCGAGTGCGGGGGCGGTGACGGACGGCACGAGCGGACGGGGGGCGCGGGAGCAGGCGACGGCATCGTCGTCGTGGCGCGTCGCGCTGCTCGCCGCATTCGCTTGTTCTGCGGTCGTCGTGCTCGTGCTTCTTGCCACGTTCGGGTGGGCCGAGACCTGGGGACTCTGGGGCGTGCCCGTCATGCTCCCGCACTTCGCAGATCTTCGCGCACTGACCGGTGGTGCGGAGTCGGGGGCGCTCGGGCTCGATCCGATGCTGCAGAACCCGGGGGATCCGTGGGGGCGGGTGCTGAACTACCCGCGACTGTGGCAGATGCTGTACGAGGTGGGCATCGGCCCCGGCGACACGACGGCCATCGGATGCGTGTCCATCGCGCTGTTCCTGGCTGCCGTGTGCGCGTTCCCCGAGCGCCCGAGCCGTGCGCAGGCAGCCGTGCTCCTGGTGGGCGTGCTGTCGCCGGCCGTGGCGTTCGGGCTCGAGAGGGCGAACACCGATCTCCTCATGTTCTGCCTCGTGGCCAGCGCGGTCGTGGCGCTGCGGAGGAGCCCGGTGGCTGCCGGTGTGATCGTGTTCGTCGCGTTCCTGCTCAAGCTGTTCCCGCTTGCTGCAGGCTTGATGTTCGCCGGACGCGACGCATGTCGGAGGCGGTGGCTCGTCGCGTGCTTTGCCCTGGGCGTTCTCGCCTACGTCGCATTGACCTTCGACGATCTGCGGCTCATCGTTGCCGGCACGCAACGCGGCACGTCGTGGTCGTACGGCGTGGGAGTCGTGCCACGTGCGATCGCGTCGCACTACGGGGCGTCGTGGGGGCGCGCGGCGGCGGTGCTCGCGACGCTGGTTGCGTGGGCCGCGGCGGTCGGCGCGGTGCTGGCCGCGGTGCGCTGGAGCCGACGGGAGCCGAGAACGCTCGGCAGCGACGCAACCTCCGACTCGGTTGCGTTCCGCGGCGGGGCAGCCGTGTTCGTGGGGACGTTCCTGCTCGGGAGCAACTGGGACTACCGGCTCATCTTCGTGCTGCTCACGCTGCCGCAACTCGTGACGTGGTGGCACGCGCCGAGCGCGGCGCTGCGTCGGCTCTCCCGCGTCGCCCTGTCGAGCGCAGGCTGGACGCTGTGGGCGTCGGCGCTGCTGCGTCCGGCCGGGGCGTGGGGTGGTACGCGCCGGCTCCTTTTCGTGTCGGACGAACTCGCGAACTGGGCTCTCTTCGCCAGCCTGAGCGTGATCCTGGCCGCGTCGGTTGTCGCTTCCGCGCGGGACCCCGGCTGCCGGGCTCGCCCGCGAGCCGAACGACGCCCGCAGCAGCCCGCGGCTCCCTCGCGCAGCGATCGTTGAGTTCGGTTGCAAAGCGCACGCGCGCTCGTTCCATACGTTGTCTACACGGCACGCATGGGACGGTGCGCCCATCGCGGCGCGTAGGAGGGATTTCGTGAAGATCAGCGGACAGTTTCTGGCTCTGTGCGTGGCGGCGGCCCTGTACGTCGCGGTGCCCGGCGTGGCGCGCGCCGGCGCCGTCGATCTGAACGACTGGACCGCCGAATCGTACCCCGCGGTATCCTCGTTCGGGGCCGGCGTCTGGACGGTGGCGTCCGGTGGCGTGACGGTGGATCAGACGGTCAACGGCCAGCCGACGCTGTTCTACAGCGACTTCAGCGCGCAGGGCACGACCGTCACGGGCAAGATCAGGGTGTCCGGCGGCGATGACGACTTCATCGGCTTCGTCCTGGGCTTCGAGCCTGGCGACACGTCGAACGCGAGTGCGGACTACCTGCTCGTGGACTGGAAGCGCCGGCCGCAGCCCTACAACTTCGGGACGCCGTCGTCGGATCCCGGTGGTACCGCTTTGGCGGGGCTGGCCGTCTCGCGTGTGCTGGGCATCCCCAGCGCCGACGAGTTCTGGCAGCACGCGACCCTCTCCGTCAGTGGGGGCGGCGGCCTGACCGAACTCGCGCGGGGCACGACGCTCGGCAGCACCGGGTGGGTGACCGGCACCGAGTACGCGTTCACGTTCGACTTCGGGCCGAGCAACCTGCGCGTGTTCGTCGATGGCGTGAAGCAGATCGACATCACGGGCTCGTTCGCGAACGGGCGCATGGGCTTCTACAACTTCTCGCAGGCCGGCGTGACGTACTCGGCCTTCGAGGTCGATCAGGGCAGCTTTCCCGTCGTCCCGCTGCCTCCGGCGGCGTGGCTCGGCCTCGTGATGCTCGGCGGCCTCGGGCTGACGCGCCGGTTGCGCCGACAGCGGGCCTGACCGCGCCCGGCGCGGGGAGATCAGCAGTCTGGATACGCGTCCTTGCCGGGCCGCGTGGCCGGGGCTCTGCCGCCCGTGGCGGCGATGATGGCGGCGCCGAGGGCGTTCTGGATTGCGATCGAGGTGTCGAGGTCGGCGTGGAGTTCGTGGTCGCCGGGATCGAGGGCGCGTCCGTTCCAGTCGGCCTTGCAGAGGAAGAGGCCGTCGCGGGTGATGGTCGTGCTGCCGCTCGGCAGGACGTGGGCGGCGTAGAGGCGTCCGGCGTGGCGCAGCGTGGCGAGCGTCGCGTGCTCGTCGGCGGGTGGCGGAACTGGTGGGGGCGGCGGCATCGCGGCGAGTCTATCCGGTGGGCGCGCTGCGCCGGCTGGGCGTGGTCGGCGTGACGCGCGTGGCCGTGTCCGCGCGATCCCGGCGTGGCGCGGCGCCGTCCCAGGCGTCGCGGCGGGCGAGGGCCTTGCGGATGGTCTCCTCCAGGCGGTAGATGTCGCGGTGGCGGGCCCAGCGCAGCGCGAGGCGGCCGATGACGGGCGGGCTTCCGGGGCCGACGGCCGTGGCGACGTCCAGGATCGTGACGCCGCCCTCCTCCGTCAGCAGCATGTCGCGCCGGCCGAGGTCGCCGTGGGCGTAGCCGCTCTCGTGGAAGCGCGCGAGGGCCGCGCGCAGGCGGGCCGCTTCCTCGCGGGAGATACCGCGCTTGCGGCGCGAGGACACGGTCTCGCCGCGCACGTACTCGGTATCGAGCCAGTCGTCGCCGCTGCCGAGCACGCGCGGGACGAGCCCCGTGGGCTCGAGCAGGCGCAGCATGCGCGCCTCGCGGCGCAGCAGGAAGCGCCCGAGGAGCGGCATGGGACCGTGGCCTCCGTCCCGCAGCTCCTTCCTGACGACGGTACCGGAATCGCGGGTGATCACGAAGACCGTGGCCTTCGTGGCGTTCCTCGCGATGCCGAGGCACCGGGCGATCGGCGGGACGCCGCTGGGGGCGCCGCCGGACGGGTCGCTTACCTGGTTCAAGCGTTCAGATCACCGTACCCGAACTGAAGGCCT
>JAJRVY010000258.1 GCA_024277065.1 Planctomycetota bacterium | reverse complement strand
TTGTGACGGCCTCGGCGGTGACGTTCGAGATGACGGGGATGCGTGGCGCTGCGAACTCGACCGCGGCCAGATCGGCAGCCAGACGATCCGCCGCGGGCTGCATGACGGGCGAGTGGAACGCACCGGCCACCCTCAGCGCGATGACGCGTTTGGCGCCCGCGTCTCGCAGGCGTTCTCCGAGCAGCGCGAGCGCTTCATTCTCGCCACTGACGACGACCTGTCCCGGCGCGTTGAGGTTGGCGACGACCACGACCCCGCCCTCGTCGCGGACGCCGGCGCAGACGGTCTCGACGGCGCCCGGCGCAAGACCCATGACGGCCGCCATGCCAGAGGGCGTCGCGTCGGAGGCATCCTGCATGTAGCGCCCACGGCGGCCGACCAGTCGAACGGCATCCTCGAACGACAGCGTGCCCGCCACGCAGTGCGCGGTGTACTCGCCGAGCGACAGTCCGAGCGCGTGTGTCAGCCCCGCCACGGCTGGTGCGCCGTGCGCGCGCAGCACCTCCCACACGGCGGCGGTCACGGTGAGGATCGCCGGCTGGCAGACGTCGGTTCGTTCCACGTCCGCGGCGGCGCCCTCGAAGATGATCCGCGACAGGTCCATGCCGAGGGCCGCGTCTGCGCGATCGAACATCGCGTGCGCCGCAGGCCAGCGCTCGGCGACGTCGCGGCCCATCCCGGGGGCCTGCGCCCCCTGGCCGGGACAGAGAAGAACGCTCATGCTCCGCCTCCCAGGATCGCGGCCACCTCTTCGTTCGTCGCGAGCGCCGCGAGACCGCGTGCGATGCGCTCGTTGACCCCGCGCTCCACGAAACGCCGCGCAGCGACGACGGCGTGGTGAATCGCCGTCGCGGGGCTGCGACCGTGACAGATGATGATCGCGCCGGCATGGCCCATCAGCGGCGCTCCGCCGTAGCGCGTGTAGTCGGTGCGGCTGCGGAGGTCCTCGAGCTGCTCGTCGAGAGCCCGTTCGAAGTGGCGATCGGCGCCTGCCTCCAGTTCGGCGTGCAGACGCCCGAGCATGTGCTGGACGAAGGCCTCGAGGAGACCTTCGGATGCCTTCAGGATGACGTTGCCGACGAAGCCCTCGCACAGCACGACATCGACGTCGCCGCTGAAGATCTCCTGGCCCTCGACGTTGCCCACGAAGTTGACACCGGGGACGGCGCGCAGAGCCTCGGCCGCGCGCCGCACGAGCACGCCGCCCTTGATCTCCTCGCCCCCGATCGAGAGCACCGCGACGCGGGGGGACGCGACGTCCATCACGGACCTCACGTACTCGGTCGCCATCACCGCGTACTCCACGAGGTCGCTCGCCTTGGCCTGCAAGTTGGCCCCGACGTCCATCAGCACGCAGTGGCCCTTCTGCGTGGGAAACGGTGCGGCGATGCCGGCGCGGCGCGCCCCGTCGAGGCGCTCGAGTGCGAACGTCGCAGCGGCCACGACGCCGCCGGTGTTGCCGGCGGAGATCAGCGCGTCCGCCTCGCCGCGTGCCAGCAGTCCCATCGCCTTCGCGATCGACGTGTCGGCCTTGCGGCGAATGGCCTCGACCGGCGATTCGTGCATCTCCAGCACGTCGGCGGAGTGCACGATACGGGTTCGTGGAGGCAGCGCGTCGCCGTCGAGCTCGGCGCGCACGACGTCTTCGCGGCCGACGAGGATGAGTTCCACGTCCGTGAGCTCGCGCGCGGCTTCGAGGGCGCCCCGCACGATGGCGGCGGGCGCGTGGTCACCGCCCATCGCATCGACGGCGACCCGGGACACGGCCGGCTAGCCTTCGTCCTGGGCGATGACCGCCCTCGTTCGGGCACCGCCCTTGCCGCGGGCGCGGTAGTGACCGCAGTTCGGGCAGATGCGGTGCATCGGGATCGACCAGCCACAGTTTCCGCACGGGACGAGGTTCGTCGGTGCGATCGCGTCGTGCGTGCGGCGCTTGCGCTTCTTGGACTTCGAGGTCTTGAACTTCGGGACGGCCATCGGAGCCTCCAGACGCGTCGGAGTACACGATATCGAGGGAACCGGGCGTACTCGGACCCGGCCGTGGCGTGCAAACGCCCGAATGTAGTGCAGCGCCCTTTCCGGTCAAGGAACCCTGCGGACGTTCACTCGACGTCGAGATGCCACCGGTCGGCGCGTTCGAGGACGGGGCGCCCCGGAACGGTGGAGCGGACGGCGGAGACGAAGAGGTGGACGGGGATACGAGCGAGCCCGCCGACTCCGGTGAGGACGCGTCTCCCGCACCACCGGACCTCTCGTCCGCCGTGCTGCCGGGCCCGCAGTCCGAGGTGGAACCGTGGGTTCGAACGCGAGACTCCGGCGCCGGCCGCGGTCGAGGCGGCCAGGATGGCCTCGATGGCTCTGATGGCCCGGATGACGCGGATGGTCGGGATGGTCGGGATGGTCGGGGGCGCCGGCCTGGGCCAGAGGGGGTGGCGGAGCGCCCGCCGCCGTGGAGTGTGTGGTGCCCGGCATCGACGTTCAGCCGGCCCCTGTTCGACACGAGTTGATGGGGCACGGCACGAGGAACCCCGTGCGCGTCCGGTTGGCAGGGAGCCGCGAGCGCTCGGGATCGGTGACGTCAGTCCATGGCACCGGCCGTCGAGGTCGCGGCCGACGTCTCGGGATTCCGGCACCGATGCTCGCCCCGGCGAGGTTGAACGTTCGGTGCCACTCTGCCGGGTGCCATCGCAACTCGCGTGACGTCGTCCGCGGAAATACTCCGACAGGCTGCGAGGACGCCTGATGACCACAGCGTGCCTTGGGGCCCGCGCAGGAATACGTACGTCGGACCGAGGGCGAGCGAGGGCGGCGCGGGGCAAGGCGCCTCGACGACGCGACTCATTGCGGAGCCGAGTCGAGGAGG
>JAJRVY010000257.1 GCA_024277065.1 Planctomycetota bacterium | reverse complement strand
CATCGACCCGCGTCGCCTGGCGGACATCCGCCGCTCACGGATGGAGTACATCGCTCCCGGGCAGCGCATGAGCTACGACGACGAACTCGAGGTGCGTGACGAGGTGAACTGGAGCCGGCGCACGCTGACCAAGAACGGCTTCCGTGTCGTGGACGTCACGCAGCGCGCCATCGAGGAGACGGCGCACCTCGTGCTCAGCGCCGTCGGCAAGGCCGGAAACGGGCCGCCCGGAGGCAAGCAGCGCAAGACCCGGCGGCGGGCGTGAGCCGTGGCCGTCAGCGCGGCGCGGTCGCCCGCAGCGCGACGACCTCGAGCGTGACGTCGGCTGCGCGACGATCTCCGACGGGCTGCTATCTCGTCGGGCGCAGATCGTCGCGGAGGGTGCGCAGCGCCGAGGTCAGCTCGACCTCGACCTCGTGCTCCTCGAGGTCGAGCAGGAACGCGACCTCACCGAGGTCCAGGCCGTCGAGGAAGCGGTGCGCGACGGCGCGGCGCCGCAGCTCGGGCAGCCGCAGGAGGGCCCGGTCCAGCTCGAGGATCGTCTCGGCCTGCTGCATGCGCGCATCGGGGCAACTGGTGTCCGGCGGACTCGTGAGACGATCGAACTGGCAGGACTCGCCGTCGCCGGTCTCGGCGAACGCCTCGTCGTCGGCGCCGCGCGCGAGTCCCGCCACCTCGAGCCAGCGCGCCCGCTCCTCGTCGTCACGCGTCAGGTTGAACTCGTGCAGCCGCTGCTCTTCACTGCGCTCTTCGTGACGGCTCTCGGCCGCGAGCGCCTCGCGATCGAGGGCCTCGTCGAGCAGGTGGAGCCCGCGCTTCAGCATCCACTCGAACGGCGGCGTGCCACTCGGCTTGCTGCGCCACTCGTCGAGGGTCTGGCAGAGCGCCTCGTCGGCGAGGTCGCGCACGGCCAGGTTCTGGAGACGACACCGGGCGGAACGTGCATCGTGGACGACCTCGCGACGGAGCGCGCGCTCGAGACGTTTGCGATGATCGAGCACGCTGTCGTGGAATGCGTCCCACTCCGGCGTGCTCGGCAGCCGGAGCCGCGCTTCGAGTCCGTTCATGTCACTCACGTTCTTCCTCCGCGGGCGCCCGCAGCCGGGTGCGCCCCACGGCGCCAGGATACGCTCTCGGAGTCCTGCGCGGAACTCCTCGGCGGCGTACGCTCATTGCCAGCGGCGCGGCCAGCGTCGAACATGGGGCGATGTCCGCGACGCGTCTCCTGAAGCCGGGTCTGCCGCTCCCCGAGGACGCGGTCCGGCTGTCGTATGCGCGGAGCGGGGGGCCGGGCGGTCAGAACGTGAACAAGGTCGAGACGAAGGTCGTCGCGAGGATCGCGATCGCCGACATCCGCGGGCTCTCCGAGGTCGATCGCGACCGGCTGCGGGAGCGGCTCGCCGCCCGCCTCACCGCGGCGGAGGAACTCATCGTGACGTCCTCGGTCACTCGTTCACGTGAACGCAACACCCAGGATGCGCTCGATCGCCTGGCGGCCGTTCTCAGGGCGGCTCTCGTCCGGCCGCGCAAGCGGCGCCCGACGCGGCCGACGCGAGGCTCTCGCGAGCGGCGCCTCGAGGGCAAGAAGCAGCGTGGGACGACGAAGCGCCTGCGGCGTCCGCCGCGCGAGGACTGACGACCGTCGTGACACCCCGAGCGGCCATCCGCTACTTCGAGGAGTTGGCCCCTGGTTACGGCTCGCGTTACGCCGCCGGCGGCGCCCTCTGGCATCGGCACTTCTTCGGTGCCAGGCGGCGCATCGCCCTCGGTTGGCTGACCGAGATCGGCGATGGGCTGGCGGTGGACGTCGGGTCCGGGCCGGGCCCGCTGACGGCGGCGCTCCGCCGGCAGGGGGTGCGCGTCGTGGCCGTGGACGGTGCGCTCGGGATGTCGATCCAGGCTGCACGCGGTGGCGCCGCCGCCGCGTGCGGCGATGCGCTGGCGATCCCGGTGCGCGATGGCGTGGCCGATGCGGCGGTGGCGCTCGGTGTCGCTTCGTACGTCGCGGACCTGCCGGCGCTCCTCCGCGAGATGCGACGCGTCGTGCGGCCGGGCGGACTCGTGATCGTCAGCGTGGCGGTGTCGTCCGCGCCCGACTGGTGGCTGCGAAGACTGCTGCGACGCCCGTCGGCGGCGCTCGGTGTCCGTGGCGTCCTGACGTCGGGCGTCGAGCTGCGCACGCGCCGCGCCGCCGCGTGGCGCGCCGCGGCGCGTGAAGCCGGTCTCACGATCGAGGCCGAACGCGGGCACGACTTCACGCTGTTTCCTCTCTCACGACTCGTGCCGGCGCCGTCCGTACAACTCTCCGAGGCCGTCGAGCGGCTGGATCTGCGGTGCCTCGACCGCGTCGCGAGCGAAGTGGTGCTGCGGCTGCGTGTGCCGGGCGCGCGCCCCCTCCTCACGCCTGCGCGGCGTCGCCCGCGCATCGTCCGTGTCATCGCGCGCCTCAACGTCGGTGGGCCGGCGCTGCACGTCACGTTGCTGACGCGCGCTCTGTCGCCCGCGTGGGACACGGTGCTCGCCACGGGCCGCGTCGCACCGGGCGAGCAGGAAGCGGGCCACCTCCTCGAGCGCTATGACACACGGCCCGTGCGCATCCCCGGCCTCGGCCGTGCGCCGCGCCTGCTCGACGACGTGCGGGCGTTCTTCGCGCTGCTGTCACTGCTGCGCCGCGTGCGGCCGGACGTCGTCCACACGCACACCGCGAAGGCTGGCGCACTGGGCCGCGTCGCGGCGTGGCTCGCGGGCGTGCCGCACGTCGTCCACACCTTCCACGGGCACGTCTTCCACGGCTACTTCGGGCCGCTCGGGACGCACGCGACGATCTGGGCGGAGCGGCTGCTCGCGCGGCTGTCGGACCGTGTTCTGGCCGTGTCGGACGAGGTAGCGCACGATCTCGTCCGGCGCTACCGGATCGCCTCGGAGGAGCGCGTCACCGTCGTTCCGATCGGGCTGCCGCTCGGTGCCGCAGCGGCCTCCCCGGGTGAGCGGTCAGCGGCTCGTCGCGCGCTCGGAATCGATCCCGGAGCGCCCGTTGCGGCCTTCGTCGGGCGTCTCGTTCCCGTGAAGGAGCCGGACGTCGCCCTGCGCGCGTGGGAACGTGTTCTCCGTGAGCGGCCGGACGCCGTGCTGCTGGTCGCCGGCGGCGGGCCGCTGCTCGCGCGCCTGCGCGGGAGCGGCGTCGCGGGCGTGCGCTTCCTCGGCTGGTGCGAGAGCGTCGCGGAGGTCTTCGCCGCCGCGGACGTCGTGCTCCTGACCAGTCGCAACGAAGGCACGCCCGTCGCCCTGATCGAGGGAGCGGCGGCCGGCCGCCCGGCGGTGTCCACGCGCGCGGGCGGTGTGCCGTCCGTCGTGCTCGACGGCGAGACCGGGCTGCTCGCGGACATCGGCGACGCCGAGGCCCTCGCGGCGGCCCTGCTACGACTGCTCGGCGACGACGCGCTGCGGCAGCGGATGGGCGCCGCGGCGCGTGCGCACGTCGTCGCGCGCTGGTCGTCGGCGCGCCTCGTGGCGGACCTCGACGGGCTCTACCGCACGCTGGCCTCATCGCCGTGAATCGGGCGCGGCGCGCGGCGGGAATGCGTCCCGTCCACGCGCCGCGGTAGCGCCGTCCCGTCGTGGTAAGAACGAGTACGAGAGCGCGACGTAGTACTCGTACTCGTTGCGGTCGAACGGCCGCTTGCGGTGCGTGTCGTACTCGTTCTTGATGCCGAGCTTGAGGTGCAGGCTGCCCTCGTCGTTGAGGCGGATGGACCAGTCGATGCGTGACGTGATGCGGTACTCGCTCGTCTCGTCGAAGTCCGGGAAGTAGACCGAGTTGGCCTCGATGCTTTGCGAGTCGTTGATTTT
>JAJRVY010000256.1 GCA_024277065.1 Planctomycetota bacterium | reverse complement strand
GGATGTGACGCTCTCTCGGTGTTGGCCGCGATGGCCTCGGAACTGGCTGATCCCGGGGACGAGCACGAATTGGCCGACCTCAACAGCGGTCTCACTGCTATCGACGCTCGCCTGAGCGAGTCTGTCGATGTGATCCAGATGTCTCAACTTCGGTCTCTCCGGGATGAGGTTGCGCCGGCGATCGCAAAACTGCGCGTCCGCGGAGGCGCAACAGCGTCGGACGTCGCGGAACTCACGAGCGACTTCACGTTCGACGGGGCGCGCACACACTTCGCCGCATTCCTGCGAGGACGGTGACGTCCGATACCGAGTC
Organism: Planctomycetota bacterium; assembly: GCA_024277065.1. GTDB lineage: Bacteria > Planctomycetota > JAJSAM01 > JAJSAM01 > JAJVHW01 > JAJRPF01. Next base: position 19,597 of record JAJRVY010000256.1, on the reverse strand, counting down.
AGGACAGGATCGGCAGCGTTCGGCGTGGGCGTCGTGCCCTCCAGGCCGGTGTTCCCATGAACGAGCGCAGCTGCGGGCGCGTCTCTCTCGCCCACACCCTCTCAGGCGCAAGGGCACGTCGTAGGTGAGCGGTGGGCGTGCTGCGCCTCGGGGGCTCGCGTCATCCCGGTTGCCGCCTTCGGCCCGGTCGGGACTTCCGAGCGCTGCATGGTAGGCTGCCGGGTTCGATGAGCCTCCCCATCGTCGCCATCGTCGGCCGGCCCAACGTGGGCAAGAGTACGCTCCTTAACGCGCTCGTGGGCCGGCGTGTGTCCGTCGTCGATCCCACCGAGGGCGTGACGCGCGACCGCGTGGGCGTGCGCATGGCCGCAGAGGGCCGGCAGTTCGAACTGGTGGACACCGGCGGCATCGGCATCGTCGATCGCCAGGATCTCGGCGAGGACGTCGAGAACCAGATCGGAACGGCGCTGGACGACGCCGTCTGCCTGATCTTCGTCACCGACGCCCGCGCCGGCGTCACGCCCCTCGACCGCCGCGTCGCCAAGCGCCTGCACCGCATGGGCAAGCCGGTCGTCTTCGTCACGAACAAGGTGGAGTCCGACCGCATCCGGCAGTCGCTCGACGAGTTCCGGCGCCTGGGCTTCGGCGAGCCGCTCGACATCTCGGCCCAGAACCGGGAGAACATCGGCGAGGTCATGGAGCGCGCACTGGCGCACGTGCCGCCGCCCACCGCAGGCCAGGCCCCGGAAGAGGCCCACATCAAGATCGCCATCGTGGGCCGCCAGAACGCCGGCAAGAGCACGCTGGTCAACACCCTCGCCAGGGCCGATCGCGTGATCGTCTCGGAGAAGGCGGGCACGACGCGCGACGCCGTGGACGTGTGGATCCAGCGCGGCGGCCGCCACTGGGTGCTGATCGACACCGCCGGTTTCACACGCCACGCGCAGGACGGCAAGGACCCGATCCAGTGGTACAGCGAGCATCGCGCCCTGCGCGCGATCCGCTACGCCGACGTCACGATCCTCCTGCTCGACGTCGTGCGCAAGGTCGCCGGGCTCGAGAAGCGCCTGGCGGACGCCATCATCCAGGCCGGCAAGCCCTGCCTGCTCGTGGCGAACAAGTGGGACCTCGTGCCCGACACGCCGACCGGCAAGTTCGACGAGTACTTCCGCGGCGTCCTGCCCGGCCTGCGGCGCGCGCCGCTGGCCTTCATCTCCGCGACGGAACGCCTCAACGTGCAGCGCATGCTCGACGTGTGCACGGACCTGCACGAACAGGGCTCGTTCGAGCTCGGCACCGGCGAACTGAATCGCTTCGTCGAGTCCACGCTGGACTACCGCGGGCCACGCATCAAGTCCGGCCGCCGCGCCCGGGTCTACTACTCGACGCAGGTCGGCACGCATCCGCCGACGTTCGCGCTGTTCGTCAACGACCCGGACCTGTTCGACGGGACCTTCCGGCGCTTCCTCGAGAACCGCTTCCGCGACACGTTCCCGGTGCGCGAGGTGCCAGTGCGCTTCGACTTCCGCCGCCGTGAGCGCAAGAGTCTCTCGGACCTGAAGGGCGGCAAATGACGGACCGTGAGCGGGAACTCGTCGTCATGCGCCACGGCAAATCGGAGTGGGACGCGGAGATCGTCTCGGACCGCGACCGCCCGCTGGCGCGCAGGGGCAAGCGCGACTGCCGCACGATGGCCTCGTGGTGCGCCGAGCAGGGCCTCATGCCGGACGTCATCGTGACCTCTCCGGCCGAACGCGCCGCCGAGACGGCGCGCCGCTTCGCCCGCGGGCTGGGTCTCGGCGACGACGACATTCTCACCGACGAGCGCCTCTATCTCGCAAGTCTGACCACGGTGCTGGATGTGCTCGCGGAACTGCCGGGCGACATGCGGCAGGTCGTGCTCATCGGCCACAATCCGGGGCTCGATCAACTCGTGCTGCACCTGCACGGAGCGCAGCCGCCGCTCTCGCGCGCCGGAAAGCTCATGACCACGGCGGCCATCGCCTGGTTCCGCATGCCGGACAACTGGTGCGGCCTGCGCGCCGGCGCCGGAGAACTGCTCGGCGTCACGCGCCCACGAGACCTGCCACGGGTCTGACTCGCCCGGGACGGCGGCGCTTCACGGCAGGGAGCGATCCGAAGCACAAAAAAGGACGACTACATGCTGCATCGCACCGCCTCGACCCTGGTCCTGCTCGCACTGGCCTGTGCGGCTCGTGCGCAGGAGGAGCCCTTCGCCACCATCGACGACGTGCGGCCGCAGGACCTCTACGCCGGCGAGTTGCCGGCGGCGGACGCCGAGATCCACTTCATCGCCTACCTCGCGGAGAAGGCGAAACTCACGATCACGGCGCAGGGCGAGGACGAGATCAGGTTCACGGCCGCCGCGGGGTTGCGACTGGCGCTCTTCGGCCCCGACGGCGCGGAGATCGTGGTCAGCGGCACGAAGAACGACGTCAGCAAGCCCGCCGAGAACATCGTCAAGTGGAAGAACGTCAAGGCCGCGCAGACGGGCTTCCACACGTTCGTGCTCACGGCCGGGAGCGCGGGCGGGTTCAGCTTCCGTCTCGACGGGAATGCGAAGGACGCGATCACGACGGCGGAGAGTGCCGCCGATCTCGATCTCGGTGAGGAGACGTTCATCGACTTCGCAGGGCTCGCCCGCGGTCGCGTGAAGGGCGCGATCAAGGCACCCGGCAAGGGCAACGAGCTGCTCGGCCAGTTCACGCGCGTGCAGCAGCCGAGCGGCGACGTGCTCGGCGCCGAGGACTTCGACGAGAAGGGCCGCCTGTTCCTGCGCGAGGACGGCACGCATCGCGCGTTCTTCCGCAACGTGGGAACGACTCCGGGCGCCTGGAAGGTGGAGATCAAGTCGCGCGCGCCGACGCACAAGCGCCGCAAGGGGCTCATCACCGCGAGCGGCGTGATCTGGCAGCCCAAGGTCACGGACGTCACGCCGCGCAGAGCGTTCCATCGCCTGGACGAGGTGCGGCTGACGATCACCGGGCGCGAACTCCAGCCGAACCCTGACGTGCGGCTCCTGCGCAAGGGCCGCGACGACATCCTCTGCACCGACATCGAACGGATCTCGGACACCGAGGTGCGGTGCTCGGTGGATCTCGACACCCGCGAGTCCGAGTACGGCAAGTCGGTCGGCACGTGGAAGGTCGGCGTCTGGAACGCGCCGGAGTACGCGGTCCCGGGGGATCGCACGACGCTGATCAAGGACTCGCCCACGCGCGACGAGAAGCAGAAGTTCAAGTCTCTCGCGAACGGCGACATCGCACTGCCGCAGGGCACCGAGGACCGCACGGAGATGTTCGTGCTGGAGTTCTCCGGCGGCTTCGCCGCAGACATCGCGCGGATGGGCTTCTCCTCCACGGACCCCGTCGTCGCCGATCGCGCCCGGCGGCGCCTCGAGGACTACGTCGTCCTGTACCTGCGCCACCTCTTCCTCGTCAACGAGACGAAGGGCCGCGCGGGCGAGAACGCCGTGCGCGTCTGCTTCGTGCGCACGCGGCCCCCCGGCGTCGCGGGCGCCGCCGGAGCGGCCTACAACGTCCTTCAGGTCGGCGGCGAGCAGGAGCCGGGCGACCCGCGCGACCCGGACGAGATCCTCGACTGGGGCTTCGTGCCCTTCGACGCCGGCAACATGGCCCGTGACGTCTTCCAGCAGAAGGACGAGGACGGCGACCGCAGCGGACGCGGCGTGCGCCTGCGCTTTCTCGACCCCGATCTGCCGCAGGCCGACGACACGTGGGTGGAGGCGATGGACCCGCTCCGCGAGGACCCGCTCGGCCACGACGATCGCCGCTACTTCCAGCACGGCTACTTCCCGTACACGGTCGAAGAGGCCGAGCGCATGAAGGACATCACGCTGCAGACCGAGCGCGCCGCGCGTGAGATCGCGGCGGTCATCGCACACCACGTCGCCAAGGCCCTCGGCGTGGACAGCGGCGGTGGCGGCCCCACCGTCAATCCGAGCCTCGCGGGGGCCATGTGGACCACGCGCCTGAACCTCGAGTTCACGCTGAGCGACCTCGACACCCTGCGCGCCCTGGCCGTCCCGCACGACATGCCGGGCAAGTCGGAGCGCTTCATCATCCCGTGGTTCACGCTCGCGAGCACGGTGGCGTTCCGTCTCCCGGACGCACTCACCGGCGAGTTCTTCGCGGTCGAGTTGGATCTCTTCGGCGGACGGCCCAACACGCGCAACAGCGACTACCGGGCGGGCTACGCCAGTGGCAGCGGCAAGCCCCTCGGCATGACGCTGAAGGTGTCGGGACTGAGCGGCCGGCCGCCGCTCTACCGCGCCGGTGGGCAGCCCTACTGCGCGCTCGAGAACATGCGCATCAACTTCACCGACACCAAGCACGACGTGCGGCAGACGATCCGTTGGCAGATGCGTGTGTTCTCGGACGTGGGCAAGCTCCGCCCGCAGGACCAGCAGGAAGCGCAGAACTGCAACCGGGAGCTCGAGAAACTCTGAAGCGGAGTTCCCGCCGGCCCCGTCCGCGCGCGACCCACGCGGCATCGCCCCCGCACGCCGCAGGCGACGGATCGGGCCTGTCGCGACGACGGGGGCTACGATCGCGGCCGACGAGGGACGCGGCTCCCGGGAGGACGGACATGAGGCGATGGTTCTGTGCGGCACACATGCCCTTCGTGCCGGCCGCCGTCGTGGCGGCCCTCTTCGCTGCGGGCTGCGGCGGGGAAGGCGGTGAGAGCGCCGGCACGACCGGCGGCATCGCGCGCGTGGACGGCACGGCGCTCGTCACGGTGATCACGGCCGACGACGCCAAGGTGCTCGACCCGCACGATACGCAGGACGGCGGCAACGTCAAGGTCATCAACCAGATATTCGAGACGCTCGTGCGCGTCGATCCCGCCGACGTGAACGTCTTGCGGCCGGCCCTCGCGACGTCGTGGGAGGTGGCCGGCGACGGGCTCTCGATCACGTTCGCGATCCGCACGGGCGTGACGTTCCACGACGGCGCGCCGCTCGACGCAAGCGCCGCCAAGCTCAGCCTCGACCGGCTGCGCGAGGACGGCTTCGATCTCGCGCAGGCGCCGTACGCGCCGGAATTTGCGGACGTCGCGGGCTTCGACGCCGACGGGATGACGCTGACCATGCGACTGTCCTCGCCGGTGGCGCGCGTGGCGCTGCGCAACCTCTCGATGTTCTGCGCGAGCATCGTGAGTCAGCAGGTCCTCGAGGCGACACGCGGCATGGCCGCCGACGCCGCGACGGCGTACGTCACCAAGCACCCGGTGGGCACCGGCGCGTTCCGCATCGATGCCTTCGACCCGGCCGCTAAAATCACGCGCCTGGTTGCCAACGACCACTACTGGGGCGGCGCGCCGCGCGTGCGCACCATCATCTTCAAGCCGGTGGCCGACGAGAGCACGCGCGGCGAGTACCTGACGAAAGCCGGCGGGCACGTGCTCATCGACGACGTGCCGCGTCAGCACTGGGAGACCGTGGACGCCAACCCCGCCATGACGCTGCACCAGTGGTGGGCGCTCAACCTCTGCTACCTCGGCGTCAACGCAAAGCACGAGGCGACGCGCGAACCCGCCCTGCGGCACGCCATTCAGCTCGCCGTCGATCGCGCCGGCATCCTCGCCCACTACGAGGGCACGGCGCGCCCGACGTTCAGCATCGTCGCCCAACCCATGGCGGAGTACGACCCCGACCTGCGCGTGGACGACTGGGAAGACGACCTGACGGCGCGGCAGGCGACGGCCCGAAAGCTCGTCGAGGAGGCCGGCGCGACCGGCCGCACCGTCACGGTCTACTTCCCCCATCAGCCGCGCCCCTACCTGCCGCGGCCCCAGGACATCGCCGACACCGTGCGCCAGCAGCTCCGGGCGATCGGGCTCGACGCGCGCATCCAGGGCGAGGACAAGAACGTGCTGTTCCCCGGCGTCGCGACGGGCAAGTACGAGCTCATCCTGATCGGCTGGATGACCGACAACGGCGATCCGGACAACTTCTACGGGCCTCTCGCCGACGGCGCGGACGGAGAGGCCGCCGCGGGGAACACCAGCCGCACGTTCTCGCCGCAGGTCCACGCCCGGCTGCTCGCGGCGCGCCAGATCGAGGACGCTGCGGCGCGCGTCGCGGCGTACCGCGAGATCGAGGCGCTGCTGCAGACCACCGTACGCGGCTACGTACCACTGGTGAACACCAAGCAGGCCGTGGCGTACTCGTCGTCCATCGAGGGCTTCGTCATCGACGGCATCGGCCACTACCGCTTCGACGAAGCGACGCTGAAGTAGCGGGGGCGGGTCCGCGCACGTGTTCGCGTACATCGTCCGCCGCCTGGGGCTCTCCGTGCTGCTGCTCGTCGTCGCGATGCTCGCGACGTTCCTGCTGCACCACGCGCTGCCCGGTGATCCCGCGGCGGCGGTGCTGGGCAAGCAGTACACAGCGGAGAGCGCGCACGAGATCCGCGAGCGGCTCGGGCTGAACGACCCGCTGCCCGAGCAGTTCGTGCGCTACGTGGGCGACGTCATGCGCGGCGATCTCGGACGCTCCCACGTCTCGAACGAACTCGTCACCGAGGAGCTCGAGCGCGTCCTTCCCGCGACGATCGAGCTCGGCGTGGCGGCGCTGATCCTCGCGACGATCGTCGGTATCGGCCTCGGTGTGCTCACCGCCGTGCGTCCGCGCTCGTGGTGGGACGTGGCCGGACTGACGGCCGCCCTCGCGGGCGTCTCCCTACCCATCTTCTGGCTCGGATTCCTTGCGCTGCAAGCGTTCGGCGAAGGAGGAACGCTGGCCACGATGACGGGGCTGCACGGGCTGCCGCTCGGCGGACGCTTCTCCCCCGCCGCGTACAAGCTCTCGCAGTGGGTGGCGGACACGCCGGGCGCGACGGGCTTCCTGCTCTTCGACACACTCTTCGTCGCGCGCGATCCCGAGGTGTTCTGGCACGTCGCCAAGCACCTGCTGCTGCCCGCCGTGGTCCTCGCCAGCGTGCCGATGGCGGTCATCGCCCGCATCACGCGTGCGTCGATGGGCGAGGCACTCCTGCAGGACTACGTGCGGACGGCGCGCGCCAAGGGCCTGCCGCCCCGCCGCGTCGTGCTGAAGCACGCGCTGCGCAACGCCGCGATCCCGATCGCGACCTCGATCGGCACGCAGCTCGGCTATCTCCTGGGCGGCGCCGTGCTCACCGAGACCATCTTCCAGTGGCCCGGCATGGGTACGTACGTCGTGCAGGCGATCCTCAACCTGGACGTGAAGCCCCTGCAGGCCTGCGTGCTCGTCATCGCGGTCGGGTTCGTGTTCGTGAACCTCGTCGTCGATGTGAGCTACGCCTTCCTCGACCCGCGCGTCGGCACGCCCGGGGGCGGCTCGTGAACCGCGTACTGCCCTGGCTGTGGGCGTTCCTCGGGCACCACCGTCCGGCGCTGGTGGGCACGCTGCTCGTCGTGCTCGTGACGCTCACGGCCGTGATCGGTCCGTTCGCCGTGGCGCACTCACCGGACGACGTCTTCGCACGCTTCGCGAGCCCCGGCGCCGAACACCGTCTCGGAACCGACAGCCAGGGCTACGACATCTTCACGCGCATGGTGTTCGGTGCGCGCACGACACTCCTGATCGCGCTCACGGCGATGTCGATGTCGCTCGTCCTCGGCAGTCTCGTCGGCGCGGTGGCAGGCTTCGTCGGCGGCAGGACGGACCTCCTCGTGATGCGCGTCGTGGACGTCGCCATGAGCTTCCCGAGCTTCCTGCTCGCGATGGTCACGGTGGCCGTGCTCGGCACGGAACTCGAGAACGTCATCGTCGCCGTCGGTCTCGTCGGCGCTCCGATGTTCGCACGCCAGGTGCGCGCCGAGGTGCTGCGCGTGGTCTCGGCCGACTTCGTGATGGCCGCGCGCTCGCTCGGCCTCGCAGCTCCACGGGTCCTGTTCGTCCACGTCCTGCCCAACAGCCTGGGCCCGATCATCGTCCTCGGGACGCTCGGCATGGGCAGCGCCATCCTCGACGTCGCCGGCCTCAACTTCCTCGGCCTCGGCGGCGACCCGTTCCGCGTCCCGGAGTGGGGTCTGATCCTCACGCAGGGCTGGAACAAGCGCCCCGACGCCAACCTGCAGGTCGCGGTCGCCGGCCTGGCCATTTTCGTCACCGTCCTCGGCTTCAACCTGCTCGGCGACGGCCTCAAGGACGAGCTCGACCCACGCACGCGCCGCCGCTGACGCGGCGTGGACGAGGGAATGGGGGCGCCTGCTCGTTCGTGCAGCCTGTCGGCAGGGCGCGGCCGCGAGTGCGACACCCTTCCGCGAGCGCCTGGAGCGGACGCCCCTGCAATCCGTCGTGTGGTAGTCTCTCGCTCGTGATCCGCGGCCGGATCGGAGGATGGACTCATGACCCGACACACCTACACGGCAATCGTCGAGCGAGAAGGCGCTGGTTTCGTGGCGCTCTGCCCGGAGCTCGACGTGGCGAGCCAGGGCTCGACAGTCGAGGAGGCGACGGCCAACTTGCGGGAGGCCGTCGAGCTGTTCCTGGAGTGCGCGGATCCAGAGGAGGTCGCACGCCGAGTCCACACCGACGTGTTCGTGACGAGGTTCGAGGCGACGGTTGCGTAGGCTCCGCGTCCTCGCGGGCTGCGAAGTCTGCAAAGATCCTCGAACACGCGGGCTTCGTCGCCGTCCGCCGGCGCGGTAGCCACATCGTGATGCAACGACGCATGGGGACCGGAACGACGACCGTGCCAGTGCCGGACCATCTAGAGGTTCGCATCGGGACCTTGCGGTCGATCATCCGTCAGAGCGGCGTTGCGCGTACGCTGTTCGAGGAGTAGGCGCAGCGGCTCGTCGCCCACGAGTGCATCGAACGGCGCCCGGTGCCGCCCCGGATCTCGGGGATCCCGCTCGGAAGTCGCTCGGAGGACCGGCCGTTGAGTTCCAAGACGCCCAGGAAGCGACGCACGGCGCGTCCCATGGACATCCGCGAGGCCGAGGAGACGTACGGCATCCACCGCTGGGGCGCGGGCTACTTCTCCGTCGGCGACGACGGCAACCTGCGCGTCCATCCGACCAAGGAGGAAGGCGTCTGGGTCGGGCTCCTGGACATCGTCGGACGCATGCGCCGGCGCCGCTTTCGCACCCCGTTCGTGCTGCGCTTCCCGCAGATGATCGACCAGCAGGTCGCCGAGCTGCACGACGCGTTCGCGAGCGCCAGGACCGCCTTCGGATACGACGGCGCGTACCGCGGCGTCTTCCCTGTGAAGGTCAATCAGATGCAGCCCTTCATCGAGGGTCTCGTGGCCTCGGCGGGGAAACACGGCCACGGACTCGAGGCCGGCACCAAGCCCGAGCTCGCCATGGTCCTCGCCTCGGGGCTGCCGGCCGGCTCGCTCGTCATCTGCAACGGCTACAAGGACGCGGGCTACGTGGATCTCGCGCTCGCCGGGGTCGCCATGGGCTACGAGGTCGTGATCGTCGTCGAGAAGTTCCACGAGCTCGGTCTCGTGATGAAGCGCGCGACGCGCGCCGGCATGCGGCCGCGTCTGGGCCTGCGCCTCAAGGTCCACGCGCGCGGCACGGGGAAGTGGGCGCGCTCGGGCGGAGAGGGCTCGAAGTTCGGCCTGACGACGTGCGAGATCCTCGAGGCCGTCGAGGTGCTGCGGCGCGCGGACCGTCTGGACGAGCTGCAACTCCTGCACCTGCACATCGGCAGCCAGGTCACCGATATCCGCCGCATCAAGCATGGCGTGCTCGAGGGCGCGCGCTTCTACGCGACGCTGCGCGAGATGGGTGTCCCCGTGCGCCTGCTCGACGTCGGCGGCGGACTCGGCGTGGACTACGACGGCAGCCGCACGGCGTCCGACAGCAGCGTCAACTACACGGTCCAGGAGTATGCCAACGATGTCGTCTGGAGCGTGAAGGAGGTCTGCGAGGACGTGGGCGTGCCCGTGCCGGACCTCGTCACGGAGAGCGGCCGCGCCCTGTCGGCCTATCACGCCATGACGATCTTCGCCGTGGACGAGACGCAGTCCAAGGCCGCCGATGTGCCCCTGCCGCCCCTGCCGGAGGACGCAGACCGCGCGGTGCTCGACCTGCTCGAGACGCGCGCGGACATCGGGCAGAAGAACTTCATGGAGTGCTTCCACGACACACTGGCGCTCGTGGAGCAGCTCCACATGCTGTTCAGCCTGGGGCAGATCTCGCTCGAGGAGCGCGCCATCGGCGAGGCGACCGCGGTCGAGATCTACCGCGACGTCGTCTACTACGCGAAGACCTCGGCGCGGCGCGTGCCCGAGGAGATCGAGGAGCTCGAGAAGGACTGTGCCGCCAAGTACGTCTGCAACTTCTCCATCTTCCAGTCGCTCCCCGATGCCTGGGCCATCGGGCAGCTCTTCCCCATCTGCCCCATCCACCGGCTGGGCGAGGCGCCGACGGTGTGGGCCACGCTCTGCGACATCACGTGCGACAGCGACGGCAAGATCGACAAGTTCGGCGATGTGCGCGAGGACCAGGACGCGCTGCGGCTGCACACGCTCGACGGCGAGCGCTACTACCTCGGCGCGTTCCTGCTCGGGGCGTACCAGGACGTCATGGGCAACTTCCACAACCTGCTCGGCGAGACCGACGAGGCGGAAGTCGTGGTGCACGGTCCCGGCGACGCCCGCGTGACCCTCGGCCGCTGCCGCGGGCAGACCACGATCGAGGTACTCGAGCAGTTCGGGCACCGCCGCCGCGAGCTGCGCGAGCGCTTCCACACAGCGCTCGCCGCGGCGGCCGCCGAAACCCCGCTGACCGATGCCGACAGGCGTCGCGCGCTGCGCGCCTTCCGCGCCACTCTCAGCGGCCGCCCCTACCTGTCCTGAGCCGCACGCGAGACCGTGATCACGACGGGTCGCGGGCGCCGTGCCGACGGCGCCGGGACGGCGCGGCCCACACCACAGAAAAAGATCTTGCAACGTGAGAAATGGTGAAACCCCGGCCGTCGCGGCCCGTCATAGGTAGGTAGACGGGCACGCGGCCCACCTCCGTGGTCGCCGCCCGTGCGACGGACGGGTTCGGAGCCGAACGATCGCAACGCTTGGTCGGGGTTGTTCGACCAGTGCGAACATCAGAGGGCGTGCCAGTCGGCGCGCTCTCTCGATTCCCGGAGGGCTCGATTCCCGGAGGGCTCGATTCCCGGAGGGCTCGATTCAGAGCGGGCTCGACACGACGTGAGTGCGATCCGCATGGACAGAGCGTCGGTCGCGACCGACCGCTCCCGCCGGCCGCGCGCCGCGCCGCCCGACCGTCAATCGACCGTGTCGATGTCCTGCTCTTCGACGGCGCGGCTCATCTTGAAGTCCTCATCGAACCACTTGCCGAGGTCGATGAGGCGGCAGCGTTCGGAGCAGAACGGGAACCCCGTGGGGAGTTCCTGTTCGTCATCGACGACGACGGGCTTGGGGCAGCGGCGACATTCGAGTGAGACGCGCGCCATGGTCAATCGTCCTTCTGCGCCGCGCCCGGCGACTTCGTGGCGGACGCGGCAGACGCGGCGTCCTTCGTCTTGCCCTCGCCGCCGCTCTCGGTCGAAGCGTCCTTCTCGGCAGGCCGCTGCGGTCCCCCGCTCGCCTTGCGCTTGTAGTCCGTCTCGTAGAAGCCCGAGCCCTTGAAGATGACGCCGGCGCCCGAGCCGATCAGGCGGCGCAGCTTGCGCTTCTTGCACTTCGGGCAGGTGCGCAGGCGGTTCGACGACATCGACTGGAAGTGCTCGAACCGATGCTCGCAGGCATCGCAGACGTAGTCGTACGTGGGCATGGCGCCGCGTCCTCCCGGTGTCGAAGTCAGGCTCGTGTGGCGATCAGGACTCGGCAGCCACGATCGTGCGAGCCGGGCGCAAGAGCCGCGGCCCCAGCTTGTACCCGCGCTCGAAGACGGTGACGACCGTTCCCGGCTCGTGGTCCGGTGACGGCTGCCGCATCAGCGCCTCGTGGAACGCGGGGTCGAAGGGCTCGCCGACCGGATCGATGACCTCGATGTCGTACTTGCCGAGCACACCCTGCAACTGCCTGCGCGTGACCTCCAGCCCCTCGCGCATGGCGCCGACGTCCGTGGCGCCCTCGGCGTCTCCCGCCGCCATCTCGCGGGCCTTGTAGAAGCTGTCGAAGACGGGGAGCAGGTCCTTGACGAAGTCCTCGAGCGCGTCCGCGATCCATTGCTCCTTCTCGCGCGCCGTGCGCCGGCGGAAGTTGTCGTACTCGGCCATCACGCGCAGGAAGCGATCGTGGGACTCGCCGAGCATGGCATCGACGTCGAGCTTCGTGTAGACGCGCTCGGGCTCGTCATCGTCGTGTCGCTCAGTGGCGCCCGCGCCGTCGTCGCCCGTGTCCTCGACGCCCACGGCCGCGGTGTCCGCTCGCGCCTCGGGCTCGTTCGCCGGCGGCTCCTGCACCGCCGCGTCCTCCGGCAGGCTGCCGGGGACGGAGTCGCGCTGCGGCACGGCGCCGCCCGCGGGTGCGTCGTCGTCTCTCGGGATGGTGTCGTTGTCGCTCATGGGTCGTTCGCTTCACTCACAGGTCGAACAGGTCACTCAGGTGATCCAGGAAGCCCTTGCGCTTGGGACCGGGGTGCTTGTCCTCGATGGCGCGAAACTCGGCGAGCAGTTCCCTCTGGCGCGGCGTCAGCTTGCGCGGGACCTCGACGTCGAGCGTCGCGATGAGGTCGCCGCGGCGTCCGCCGTGCATGTTGGCGAGGCCCTTGCCCTTGACGCGCAGCCGTGCACCGCTCTGCATGCCCGCCTTCATCTGCACGGTATGCCGGCCCTCGAGGGTGGGCACGGCGACATCGGCGCCGAGCGCGGCGTCCGCGAACGACACGGGCACCTCGACCAGGAGGTCGTCGTCCTGCCGCCGGAACACCTTGTGGGGGCGCACGCGCACGACGACGAACAGGTCCCCCGCCGGGCCGCCGCGCGGCCCGGCCTCACCCTCGCCGCGCAGACGCATCTGCGTGCCGTCCTCGATGCCGGCGGGGAACGCGACCGTGATGTCGCGCTTCTTGAGCTCGCGCCCCGATCCGGCGCACGAACCGCACTTCTTCTCGAGCAGCGAGCCCTCGCCGGCGCACCGTGGGCAGGTCTGATGCACGGCCATGAAGCCGAAGGCGACCTGCCGCACCTGCCCGGCGCCGCCGCACTGGGCACACCGCGTGCGGCCGCTGCCGGTCGCCGCGCCACTGCCCCTGCACGACCCGCATGTCTCGTGACGCCGCAGCGTGATCGTCTTCTTGGCGCCCTTGGCCATCTCCTCGAAGTCGAGCGTCACGTCCACGCGCAGGTGGCTGCCCCGCCGCGCGCCCCCGCGACGACCGCCGCCCCCGCCGCCGAAGAGGTCGTCGAAGATCGAACCGCCGCGACCGCCGAACACCTGCTCGAAGATGTCGAAAGGGTCGGCGCCGCCCGCCACGCCGGCCCCGCCGCCGAAGCCGGTGAACTGCGGACCGGTGTGCCCGAACTGGTCGTACTGGGCGCGCTTCTGCGAGTCGGAGAGGACCTCGTACGCCTCGGCCGCCTCCTTGAAGCTGGCCTCGGCCCGCGCATCGCCCGGATTGCGGTCCGGGTGGTACTTCAGTGCGAGCTTGCGATACGCCTTCTTGACGTCGTCCGCCGACGCATCGCGCGCGACACCGAGCACCTCGTAGTAGTCGCGCTTGTCGGCCATGGACTGGGTCTCCTGCTCGTCACACGAGCGGCCGTGCCGGGGCAGAGCCCCGGCACGGCCGCGCCTTCGTCGTGGCCGCGCCGCGTCGTCGCTGCTCGGCCGATGCCTCACGTCCGTGAAGCGGACTCGCGAGGCGGTCCGGTGAGGCGCCCCGCACTACGCGCTACGCGATCGCTCCGGCGACGGCCTTCTTCGGATCGTTGTCCGCGAGTTCCGTCACCATCACGCTCGTCGTCAGCATCGTGCCCGCGACGCTCACAGCGTACGTCACAGCGGACTTGGTCACCTTCGTGGGATCCACGATCCCGGCGCGGAACATGTCCACCATCTTGTTCTCGCACGCGTCGTAACCGCGCGCCTCGCGCTCCTCGGCGAGGATGTCGTCCACGACGACGGCGCCGTCGCCGCCGGCGTTGGCCACGATGCAGCGCGTGGGTGCCTGCAGCGCACGCTGCAGGATGCGCTGCGCGAACTTCTCGTCACCGCGCAGCTTGCCCTTCATGCCCGCCAGAGCGGCGCCCGCGCGCAGAAGAGCGGTGCCGCCACCCGGCACGATGCCCTCATCCACCGCCGCGCGCGTCGCGTGCAGCGCATCCTCGACGCGCGCCTTCTTCTCCTTCGACTCGGCCTCCGTCGCCGCGCCGACCTTGATGATCGCCACGCCGCCGGCGAGCTTCGCCAACCGCTCCTGGAGCTTCTCGCGGTCGTAGTCCGATGTGCTGACCTCGATCTGACGACGGATCTGCGCCACGCGCTCCTTCACCGCCGACGCCGCGCCGGCGCCCTCGATGATCGTGGTCTCACCCTTGGTGATTTCGATCCTCTTGGCGCTGCCCAGTTCATTGAGCTGCACGTCCTCGAGCTTGCGACCGAGGTCCGCGGAGAAGAACTCGCCGCCGGTCAGACACGCGATGTCGGCGAGCATCTGCTTGCGGCGGTCGCCGAACCCCGGGGCCTTGACGGCCGAGACGTTCAGGATGCCGCGCAGACGGTTGACGACGAGCGCGGCGAGGGCCTCGTTCTCGATGTCCTCGGCAATGATCAGCAGCGGCTTGCCGGAGCGGGCGGCCTGCTCGAGGAGCGGGATCAGTTCGCGCAGCGTCGAGATCTTCTTCTCATGCACGAGCACGAGCGCGTTCTCGAGCACGCACGTCATCTTCTGCGTGTCGGTCACGAAGTACGGAATGAGATAGCCCTTGTCGAACTGCATGCCATCCACGAAGTCGAGCTTCGTGTCCATGGCCTTGGCTTCCTCGACCGTGATCACGCCGTCCTTGCCGACCTGCTCGACGGCCTCGGCGATGAGCGTGCCGATGGCCTCGTCGTGATTGGCGGAGATCGTAGCGACCTGCGCCATCTCCGACGGCCGCGAGACGTCACGCGACTGCGCCTCGATGGCCTCGACGACGACCGCGAGGCATGTGTCGAGGCCACGCTTCAGCGCCATCGGATCGGCGCCGGCGGCGAGCGCCTTGACGCCCTCGTCGATGATCGACTGCGCGAGCACGGTCGCGGTGGTCGTGCCGTCGCCGGCGACGTCGCTGGTCTTGCCCGCGACCTCGTTGACCAGCCGCGCGCCCATGTTCTCGAAGGGATCGGGGAGTTCGATCTCCTTGGCCACCGTGACGCCGTCCTTCGTGACGCCCGGGCTGCCCCACTTCTTGTCGAGGATGACCGTGCGCCCGGCCGGACCGAGGGTCACCTTCACCGTGTTCGCCAGTTGGGCCACGCCCTGCTGGACCTTCGTCCAGGCGTCCTGGTCGAAGAGAAGCTGCTTCGCCATCACTTGCTCCTTGAGATGCGTCGAGTACGTGGTGGAAGGACGTGCCTTCACCGGGAGAGAGGGTCAGGGGGACCGTGAGGGAGGGCCGACGGCCCCCGCCTCGGGGACGGGCAGCGCCCGAGAGAGCTACTCCTCCACCGCGAGAACGTCGCTCTCGCGCAGGATCTTGAACTCGTCACCGGCCACCTTCACCTCGGTGCCCGCGTACTTGCCGTAGAACACCACGGCGCCCTTCTTCACGGCGGGCGGCATGCGCTCGCCATCGTCACGCAGCTTGCCGGGGCCCACGGCCACGACCTTGCCCTTGTTGGGCTTTTCCTTCGCACTGTCGGGGAGGATCACGCCGCCGGACGTGGTCTCCTCGGCAGACAGGGGGCTCACGACGATGCGATCGTCCAGGGGGTTGAGCTTCATCGTTCTGACTCCGTTGCAATGTGCTGGGTTGTGACGTCTCGTCCGCGCCTCGCGGAGCGGACCGTGGCGTGGGGTACCAGGCGGATCAGTAGTCCTCGTCCATGCCATCGTCGCCGTCCTCGTCGTCCTCGGGCGCCTTGGCGATCAGGCAGTCGGTGGTGAGCAGGAGGCCGGCCACCGAGACGGCGTTCTCGAGCGCCGAGCGCACGACCTTCGTGGGGTCCACGATCCCGGCCTGGAACATGTCGACGTAGCGGTTGCCGTCGGCGTCGAAGCCGACGTTACCACCCTCGCGCCGGATGTTGCGCACCACGACCGAGCCATCGACGCCGGCGTTCTCGGCGATCGTGCGCGCGGGCAGGTCCAGCGCCTTCATCAGGATGTTGGCGCCGATCTGCCGCTCGGGCGACAGCTTGACACGTCCCAGGTTCGCAGCGGCGCGGATCAGCGCGACGCCGCCGCCCGGCACGATGCCCTCCTCGTTGGCGGCGCGCGTGGCGTGCAGCGCGTCCTCGACGCGCGCCTTGCGCTCCTTCATCTCGATCTCGGTGGCCGCTCCGACCTTGATCTCGGCGACTCCGCCCGCGAGTTTGGCCAGGCGCTCCTGGAGTTTCTCGCGGTCGTAGTCCGACGACGTGGTCTCCATCTCGCGGCGGATCTGCGCGATGCGCGCCTGCACGTCCGCGCGGTCGCCCGCACCCTCGACCATGACCGTCTTGTCCGCGTCCACGACGATCTTGCGGCACGTACCGAGATCGCCGAGATCGAGCGTCTCGAGGTCGATGCCCAGGTCCTTCATGACCGGACGCGCGCCCGTCAGCGCCGCGAGGTCCTGCAGCATGGCCTTGCGGCGATCGCCGTAGCCCGGGGCCTTGACGGCGCAGACGCGCAGGCCGCCACGCAGTTTGTTGACGACGAGCGTCGCGAGGGCCTCGCCCTCGATGTCCTCGGCGACGATGAGGAGCGGACGGTTCTCCTTGATGACCTTCTCGAGCAACGGGACGATCTTGGCGACCGCGCTGATCTTGTCCTCGTGCACCAGGACGAGCGGGTTCTCGAGCGACGACTCCATGCGATCGACGTCGGTGACGAAGTGCGGCGACAGATAGCCGCGGTCGAACTGCATGCCCTCGACCACCGCCACCTCGGTCTCGAGACCCTTACCCTCCTCGACCGTGACCACGCCGTCCTTACCGACCTTCTCGAGAGCGTCGGCGATGATCTTGCCGACCGCGGCGTCACCGTTGGCGGAGATCGTCGCCACCTGGCGGACCTCCTTCTTGGTGTTGACCGGCGACGAGAGCTTGCGCAGCTTCTCGACGACGCGCTCGCAGGCATCGAGCATGCCACGCTGCACGTCGGTCGCGTCGTGGCCCGCGACGACCTGGCGCAGGCCCTCGCGATAGAGCGCCTCGGCGAGCACCGTCGCCGTCGTCGTGCCGTCGCCGGCCACGTCGGACGTGCGGCTGGCGACCTCGCGCAGGAGGCGCGTGCCCATGTTCACGTAGGGATCCGCGAACTCGATCTCCTCGGCCACCGAGACGCCGTCCTTGGTGACGGTCGGCGCGCCCCAGCCCTTGTCGAGCATTGCATTGCGGCCGCGGGGACCCAGGGTCGTCTTCACTGCTCGCGCGAGGTTCGCCACGCCGACCGAGAGCGCGTCGCGTGCCTCGGCATCGAACGCCAGTTGCTTGGCCATCAAGCTGTCTCCTCTTTCATGCACCGCGGTTTCACGCACAGCGTTTCATGCACCCGGCAGCGGGCCCGGCCCGCATGCCGCGACGGGAACGTGGAGTCCCCGCCCGCCGCCGTCGAGCAGCCCCCGTGCCGCTTCCCCACGAGCCTCAACAGGCTCGGCTGCGATGACACGCTGACAGCGCCCGCCGCGAGCCCGGCCCCTGACTGCCATTCTGGCACCCTCGCGCCGTGGAGGTCGCGGGTGGCGCGTGTCGGGGCCCGCGCAGGAATAACTTCGTAGGACCGAGGGCGAGCGAGGGCGGCGCGGGGCAAGGCGCCTCGACGAGGCGACTCATTGCGGAGCCGAGTCGGGAGGGTGCGAAGCTCCTCTACTTGCCGCGGGAGCAGCCTCCTCTGGAGGCTGTGTTCGCTGAGCACGCGAGTCGTGGACGTAGTCCGCGGCGAGGGAGGCAACGCCGCCCCGCGTCGTCGCAGCCGACCGAATCCCGGAGTTATTCCTGCACGGGCCCTGACAGCCCTGCGGCAGCGTCCTGCTACGATCGACGGGATGCAACCGCGCCTCCCCGTGCCCCTCGCCCCCCTGACACTCCTCGGCACACTCCTCGGCGCCGCCCTGCTCGCCGTCGCCGTCCCCGTCGCCGCCGGCGATGAGGGCGCGGCCCGACCGGGCGTGACCGCCACGGGCGCCACGGTCTCGCGCGTCACCGTCTCGCGCGTGTCGGGCCCGACGCTCGAGGCCGACGCCTGGAGCGGCGTGGCGGACGGCGCGCTGACCTTCGCCGTCGGCGACGAGACGGTCAGCGTCCCCGCGGGCGACGTCATCGAGATCGTGACGGGCACGCCTCCTGACGCCACCCGGGCACACGCGCCGGACGAGGTCCTCGTGGACCTCTGGAGCGGCGAACAGGTGGCCGGGCGCATCACCGCCGGTGACGACTACGGCGTGACCGTCCGCAACCCGCTGCTCGGGGAGGTGCGCATCGCCATCGACGCCATGGCCGGACTGCGTTTCCCGTACCGCCTCGAACAGGTCGCCGAGCCGCCCGACCTGCGTCCCGACGACGAAACCGACGTCATCCACCTCGTCGGCGGCGACCGCATCGACTGCACGCTCGCGGCCTTCGGGACGGCGGCGTTGACCTGCTCGACGGCCGCCCGCGACGACGTGCGCGTCGCCTACGAGCGTGTAACGGCCGTGCGCCTCATGCCCACGGGCGAGACGGCGACGGTGGCGCACGCCCTGACGGTCGTCCTGCGCGACGGCTCACGCGTGCGCGGCACCGAGCCACGGATCGCGGACGGGCGGCTCGAGCTGGCGAGCGTCTCGGGCTTCGCGGCGTCGGCGGCGCTCGGCGACATCGTCGCGGTGCTGGTCGACAGCGACGCCTTCCTCTATCTGAGCGACAGCCCCGAGCCGCAGGTCGCGGTCACGCCCTTCTGGAAGCCGGTGGCCGGCGACCCGGCCGCGATCTACGCGCCGCGCATGGACCGCGCGTTCTCCGGCGATCTGCTGCGCGCCGGGGAGCGCACGTGGCTCAAGGGGATCGGCGTCTTTTCCGGGACGACGCTCACCTTCGATCTGGGCGGCGCGTGGCGCGAGTTCCGCACCCAGGTGGCGGTCGATGACGCCGCCGGCAGGCTCGGAGCGGTCGTCTTCGTCATCGAGGTGGACGGCGAGGAGCGCTGGCGCAGCGACCTCGTCGTGCCCGCCGCGGGCTCGCCGCGCGGCCGCGGCACACGGGGTCCGATCGACGCCGGGCGCATCTCCGTCGCGGGAGCCGAGACGCTGACGCTGCGCGTCCTCGCGGGCGACGACGAGAACCCCTACCCGATCCAGGACGAGGCGGACTGGCTCGGAGCCATGCTGGTCAGGTGAACGGTTTGCCCCGCGATCTGGACTGGAACACGCTGGTCTGGAGCATGCCCGGCGGCGCGCCCGCCGCGATTCTCGTCGCGCTCGCGGCCGCCGCCCTCACGGCGGCGCTGGCCGCGCGCGCCCTGGTGCGGCGCCCCGCCGCGCGGC
>JAJRVY010000255.1 GCA_024277065.1 Planctomycetota bacterium | reverse complement strand
GCTGCTCCGCCCGCCGTGCGGGTCCCCGTGGCGCCGGCGGCTGCCCGTGCGCGCGCTCTGCCGCCGCTGCGGCGGAATCCTCCGGCGGCCGCCGCGGCGGCGGCCGGAGGCTCCAAGCTCGACCTCAAGACGGCGCTCGAACGGTTGCGGCGGCACGGCGTCGTGCGCGACGATGCGCCCACGTTCGCCACGCCCGCACCGGCAGCGCCCGCGCCGCGCGAACCGCTGCCGCCGCTGCGCGAACCCGCACCGCGCGTCGCGCGTGCGCCGGCGCCCCAGCCGGTGCGTGAGGCCGAACCCGCACGTCCCCGCGAGCCGCTCCCAGTTCCCGTCGCGGAACCCGCGCTGCCGCCGCCGCGGGTGACGAGGCCGCGGCGGATGGAGCCGGCGCCCGTTCCCGTGGACGTGCCCGCGGCCGGCGTCGTACCGCCGCGATCCGCTGCCCCGGACGACGACCCGTTCGCTCCGGCGCCGTCGCCACCGGAGCCGATCCGGGCGACGCCGGAGCGACCGGCCCCGCCGCCCGAACGACCGCCCGAACCACCGCCCGCACCGCCGCTCGAACTGCCGCCCGCGTCGCCGCCAGGACTGCGTCGGGAGACTGCGGCGGCGCCCCTGCCGCCACCTCTGGCGATCTCGCCCGGGGATGGGGCGTCTGCCATCCCGCGTGTCGAGCCGATGTCGCCGACACAGGAATCAGGCGAGGGCTTCGACGCGATCTTCGCCGAGGTCGAGGGACTGGTGCGGGGCACGCTCGCCGACTCCATCGAGGAGACGCTCGAGGAGGCGCGCGTCGCCGAGGACAACATGCGCAGTCGCGTGCAGCAGCGGCCACCGACCACCGAGAACGCGCTGTCCGCCAAGCTCCCGCCGCCGCGCGATGACGAGGACGACGACGAGGAGCCCGAGGACGTGGCCCCCAGCGGACCGTACAACTGGGGTGTGAGCGCCGCGAACCGGCCCGCGGGCGCGTGGCTCCTCGACGACGGGGCCGAGCAGGCCGCGCGCTCGCAGGTTCACGAGAAGGCGCGCGCCAAGACGGGCGAGATCACGGGGATCGACGTCGGTGGCTGGAAGGACGCGCCGGTGAGCCCCACGCAGACGGAGCCGACGGACGTCCCCGACGCGCGTGAACCGCCGGACGCGGCGCCCCGCGCAGCGGATCGTCCGTGCGCGGCCGAGGAGCCCTCGACCGGGTCCATCACCGGGCCCGGTGCCAACGGCATCCTGGCGCGCAAGCTCGAGGCCGAGGCGGGACGCTTCGGCCCGATCGTGGACACCCTCGTGGCGAAGGGACTCGTGGCCCGCGCCGATCTGGGGGACGAGGACGACGAGTTCGACGATGACGATGAGGTGTCCGTCGCGAGTTTCAAGGACGATCGGCCGCGCGGGGACGCGATGGGCGTCACGCCGATGCGCATCATCGAGGAGATCCGCCGCTTGCGGCGCATCCAGGAGGTTCTCTTGAGCAAGGGCCTCGTCTCCGAGGAGGAGATCGCCGCCGCAGCGCCGCCGGACGCCTGACGTCACGGATTGCGCGAGCACCGTGCACGGGCCGCGCTAACCTCTTACGAGATGGCTCCTGCAGACCCCGCTTCCGCCGAGGACGCGCCGGCATCCGGCACCGCTGGCATCCGGCCGACATCGGGCGACCGCATGCTGGTCGCTGTGTTCTGGGTCTGGGCCGCTCTCCTGCTCGTCGCGACGCTCGCACAGCTCTTCGGATGGGAGGGCGTCCTCGACGTCCTCGACGTCAAGCGCTGGTTCGCAGCCTGAGCGCCGAGGATTCCTGGCGGCCGATGTAACCTTCGGCGGTCTCGCGCGACCTTGGGTATGTGAGGATCCCGGATTCCCTGCGTCGCGTGGCCGGCTCCGCCCTCGATCTCGTGGCGCCGCCGCACTGCCTTGCCTGTGGCGGCGAGGACGCCGTCCACCGCGGGCTCGGAGTGCGCTGCGCCGCGCTCGTGCGGCCGTGTCCGCCCGCGCCGTGCCCGGTCTGTGCCGGTGTGCTCGGACCGGGCACGCCGCTCGAGGACTGTCCGTCCTGCGCCGCTCTGCGTCCGCGTTTCGCGGCCGCATGCGCGGCAGCGCGCTACGCCGGACTCGCCGGCGAACTGATCCGGCGGGCCAAGTACGGCGGCGATCCTGTGTTGGCGTGGCCTCTGGCGGGCCGCCTCGTGGACGCTCTCGATGTCTGGTCGCCCGCCGCGCACGCGCAGGAGGTCGTCAGCGTGCCCACGACGCCGGGCCGTCGTCGCGAGCGCGGGTTCCATCTCGCCGAGATCCTCGGTGAGTCGGTCGCGCACCACCTCCGCGTGCCGTTCCGGCCGCGGCGCCTCGTGCGCGTGGGCAATCCGGCGCCGCAAGCGGCGCTGCCGCGCTCCGAGCGAAGGAGCGCTGCGCGCGGCACGGTGGCGATGCGCCCACAGCCCGGCTGGACGCGCGCCCTCCTGCGCCGCGGCCCGCCGCGGCCCCGTACCGTGCTGCTCGTGGACGACGTCCTGACGACGGGCGCCACGGCCGATGCCTGCGCACGTGCGCTGCTTGCGGGTGGCGCGGCGTGCGTGTTCGTGGCGGTCGCCGCGCGCGCGTGAGCGGCGCCAGGTCGCGGGCCGCGCGCGGGGCTGCCCCGGCGCCGGCGCCGGCGGCGCGGTCAGCGTGCGGTCAGCGTGCGGTCAGCGTCCCGAGAGCGTGACGGCGAGCGTCAGGCGTTCGTCACGGCGCAGGACCGTGACGTCCACGACGGCGCCGGCCTGCGACGCCGCGATCATCTTGCCGAGGTCGGAGGCGGACGTGACGGGCGTGCCGTTCCACTCCACGACGAGGTCGCCGCGCAGGATGCCCGCCGTGGCCGCGCCCATCTTGGGGAACACCATCCCCATCAGCGCGCCCTTGCGTTTGGGGTCGTCGGCGAGCCGCACACCGAGCACCGGACGCGGCGGACGCTTGACGAACTCCGGGACGGCGTCCGCGTCGGCCAGTTCGAGCGTGGCCTTGGCGGCGATCCGCGCCACCTGCGCGGCGCCCTCGGCGTTGATCAGCCACCAGTCGTCGCTCGCGCGGTGGTACTCCGGATGCATGCCGGTGGTGAAGAAGAGGGACGGCACGCCCTTGGCGTAGAACGCGTAATGGTCGCTCTGCTGCCAGGCCTGCCAGGTGTGCGTGAAGCGCGCGCCGGCTTCGGTGGCGAGCCGCTCGACGATCTCCGTGAACGTGCTGCCGGTCGGGGCGCCGCCGATCATGATCCCGGGGTCCGCGTCCACGTCCGCGCGGTAGCGTCCAACCATGTCCAGGTTCAGGCACGCGATCGTCTTCTCGAGTGGCCAGAGCGGCTGCTCGGCGTAGTGGCGGCTGCCGACGAGCCCCTTCTCTTCGCCGCACCAGAACGCGATGACCACGCTGCGCTTCGGGGCCGGCCCGGCGGCCAGCCACTCCGCGGCCTCGAGCACGGCCGCCGTGCCGGAGCCGTTGTCGTCGGCGCCGTTGTGGATCTCGCCGCCGCCGTCCGGGCTCCCGAACCAGCCCATGCCCACGTGGTCCATGTGCGCGCCGAGCACGACGGCTTGGTCGGCCAGCGCCGGATCGCTGCCGCGGATCACGGCGACGACGTTGCGCGCTCTCTGCGCCTCCACCACCGCCGTGACGGTGACGCGCACGTCCAGCAGCCTCGAACGCGGGCGGCGGTCCTCGTCGATGGCGGCCTGCAATGCGCGCAGCGTCGTCCCGGAGCCGGCGAAGAGCTGCTCCGCGACGTCGCGGGACACGGCCAGCACGGGCACCTTGGCGGTCCGGCCGCGCACGGCGACCGGCAGCGCGCTCTCCTCGTGGTTGTAGTCGTTGACGAGCAGCACGGCGACGGCGCCCGCCTCGGCCGCGCGTGCGGCCTTCGACGTAAACGCGAGCATGCGTGCGGCGCCTGCGCCGCTCCGCCCCTTCGTCGTCCACGGCGCCTCCGCGTCGTTCTCCTGGGGTGCGTGACGCAGCATCAGGACGACGTTGCCGGACACTTCGAGGCCGGCGAAGTCGTCGTAGTCGTTGGCCGCGTCGGTGAGGCCGAACCCGGCGAAGACGACCGGGCCCTGCGCGGAACCGGCCGCCGAGAATGCGAACGGGACGACGTCCTGTGCGTCGCCGAGCGGCGGCCCGGCACTCCCCGCATCACCGGCAGTCGCGGCGCTCCCGGCGGCGAGGATCGCCAGCGACGAGCCGGCGGCGTCCGGACTCCGCGTCGGCAGCGGCACGTCCTGGAAGAACGAGTCCTGTGCGCCGAGCGGCGACAATCCCATGCGTCGCAACTCGTCGGCCACGTACTCCTCGGTCATCCGCCCGCCCTCGGTGCCGGACTCGCGTCCGGCCAGGTCGTCGGAGGCGAGGAAGGCATCGCGCGCCAAGAGCTGATCGGCGGAGATCTCCGGCGTCGGGGGCGTGCGCGGCGGCTCGCGCCGCTCCTCGCCGGCGGCCGCCAGCGTCGTGGCGAGCAACAGGGAGGCGAGGGCGGTGGCTTGGCGCATCATGGGCGGCTCCTTCGACGCGCGGCGGCCGGCGGCGCGCGGTTCAGACGATACCGCGTGGACGGTCTCAGGACCCGGGTGGTTCCGTGGCCGGCCGGATGTCGCGCACGAGGCCCTCGACGTCGCTCGCGCCGCGGAAGGTGTTGCGCTGCGGCGTGAGCGCCACGTCGAGCGGCGCCCCGGAAGCGAGCAGCGGCGCGAGCTCCGCGGCCTGCCGGAAGGCGACGCAGCGTACCGCGCGTCCGCCGCGTCCGACGTGGAACGCGACGTGCTCATCGCGTTGGCCCATGCGGCGCGGTCGTCCGACGACCTCCACGTCGCGCAGGGCGAGCAGCGGTTCGGGGTTGCCCGCGCCGAACGGCTCGAGCCTCTCCAGCCCGGCCACCATCGCCAGGTCGAGGTCGCCGACGTCGATCTCGGCGTCGAGCACGAGCTCAGGCACGCGGGCGTCGGCGGGCAGGGTCTCCGCGACGTAGCGGTGGAACGCGCTCTGGAATCCGGGGAAGCGCTCGGGCTCGATCGTCAGCCCGGCGGCCGCTGCGTGGCCGCCGTGCGCGACGAGATGTTCCGAGCAGGCCGCCAGTGCCTCGTGGAGAGCGAAACCGGGCACTGAGCGGGCAGAGCCTCGCCCGACGCCGTCGGCGGTGCTCACGAGCACGACGGGCACGTGGAACTCATCGACGAGACGGGCGGCGACGATGCCGATCACGCCGTGGTGCCAGCTTGCGTCGTGCAGCGCGATCCCACCGCTCGGGCGGCTGCCGAACTGCGTGACGGCCTGCTCGCGCGCCTGCTCGGCCACGTTGCGCTCGATCGTGCGCCGCTTCTCGTTGTGTCGATCGAGCTGCACGGCGATCTCGCGCGCGCGGCGCGGATCGTCGGTCAGCAGCAGTTCGAGTGCGAGTGAGGCGTTGCCCATGCGCCCTGCGGCGTTGATGCGCGGGCCGAGCTTGAACCCGATGTCGGACGCGCGCAGAGCGCCGCGGACGCGCGCGACGTCGAGCAGCGCCGCGATGCCGGGCGCGGAGTGGTGTTGCAGCACCTTCAGGCCGTGACGGACGATCACGCGGTTCTCGCCGCGCAGCGGCACGACGTCGGCCACGGTTCCGAGGACGGCCATGCCGAGGGCGTCGAGCAGGAACTGGCGCATGGCGTCGGAGACGCGGGCGCCTGGGGATAGATCCTGCGCGATGGCCCACGCGAGCTTCATCGCGACGCCCGCGCCGCAGAGGAACGGGAACCCGTACGTCGAGCCTGCACGCTTGGGGTTGATGATCGCGACCGCGGGTGGCAAGTCCGGTGCGATCTCGTGGTGGTCCGCCACGACGACATCGACGCCCGTCTCGCGGGCGTTCGTGATGGGCTGGGTGGCCGACGATCCGTGATCCACCGAGACGAACAGGGAGACGCCCCGCTCGCGGATGATCCGCTCCATGGTCGGCCAGTGGAAGCCGTAGCCGGTGCCGGTCCGTTCGGGGATGTGCGGGATCACGTGCGCCGCACCGGCGAGTCGCAGGAACCGCACGAAGAGCGCCGTGCCCGAGATGCCATCGACGTCGTAGTCGCCCCAGACGCAGATCGTCTCGTTCTCGCGCAGCGCGCGCCGGATGCGCGCGACGGCGGCGGGCATGTCCGGGAGCCCTTCGGGCCGCAGCAGCGAGCCGAGTCCGTCGCGAAGGAAGGAACGTGCGGCGGCGGCTTCGTGCAGATCGCGGTTGATGAGGCACTGCGCCGTCACCGGATCGACGTCGATCTCGCGGGCCAGCGTGGCGGCCTCGCTCGGACGCGCCTCTCGGACGCGCCAGCGGCGCAGGACGGGTGATGGTGTCGCTCGACGGACGATGGTGGCCTCCCCCGGCGGGCATCCACCGGTCTCGCGAGGCTACGCGCCCGAGGGGACACTCCGCGCCCGGCTGGGATCCAGGGCTGCAGCACCGGGCTGTGATACCGAGCTGGCGGGGCGCGCGTCAGCCACGTAGGACGCGCCGGTCGCCCTGGCGGCGCGTGAACCCGATCTGGTCCAGGTGCTCGAGCAACGGGATGCCGTACTTGCGGGTCGCGCCGACGAGCGACTTGAGGTCCGCCGGAGACAGTCCGCCATGCGTCTCGCAGTGGGCGCGGATCTTCGCCTTGGCGTCCTCGTACGTCTTCGTGAGCAGGAGGACGCCGTCGCGCAGTCGGACGATGACGCCGTCGTCGTCCAAGAGCGCGATGAGCTGCTCCACCTCGGCCTCGAGGCCGCCCACGAGTGTGGGCAGTTCCGAGGCCCGTGGCGTCTGCCACGGGTCGCGCGTCAGCTCGGCGACGATCGCGTCCGAGCGTGCCTGCTGCGCGGCCGTGAGCTGCGGTCGGCGGCCGCCCACGCGTACCCGCCCCTCTCCGAGGGTCTCCACGCGAGCCGTGGCGACGAGCCGTTCCACGAGCCCATCGACGACCGCAGGCGTGCCGCGGACGCGGTCGGCGAGAAGGGCCTTCTTCATGCCGATCGCCAGCGGCCGCCGCTCGTGGTCGCGCGCGATCGTGGCGAGGATGGCGTCCTCGCCGCGCGTGGCCTCGTCCGCATGGAGGAGCATGCCGCGCGCGAGCTCGACGGCGCGCCCCTCGGCGACGAGGGCCGCGATGACGGGCTCGATCTCCTCGCGGCGACGCAGCAGCGCGCGGACGATCTCCGCGCGCTCGATGCCGGCGAGGCGCGCGCCGCGGAGTTGCGACTCGATCGCGACGACGAGATCCGACAGGCCCCGCGCACGCGCTTCGAACTCATGCGCGCGTGCGGATCGCCGCCGCCGGCCGCCCAGGCGACCGGCACCGAGCACCGTGCCGCCGCCCAGCGTGGCGACGTGCGAGGGCGTGCGGATGATGAACGCGTCGCCGGGGGCCACGACGGCCGCGTGGTCGAGCTTGAGCTGCGCCCACGCCCAGTCGCCCGCCTCCACGCGCTTCTTGCCGACGAGGAGTACGCGGGCGGCGCACTCGAGCGTCCCGACGTGCAGCCGCACTTCCTGGTCGTGCCGCAGCGGGCGGCTCACAGAGCGCAGTACCTCGAGGCGCACGTCGAGTACCTCGGCATCGGCGAACACGCCAGGCGTGCAGACGACGTCACCGCGCTTGACCTTACGGTGCTCGAGCTCGGCGACGTTGATCGCCGTGCGATGCCCGGCGGAGGCTCTCTCGGCGGGGCGGTGGTAGACCTGCAGCCCGCGAACACGCCCCGGCCGCGTGCCGGGGCGCACCTCCACCCGCTCGCCGACGGCGAGGTGCCCCGACGTGGGGATGCCGGTCACGACGGTGCCGAAGCCCGGCGACGTGAACACGCGCAGGACGGGCATGCGGAAGAACCCGTCGGCGTCGCGCGTGGGGACCTGGCGGACCAGTCCCCCGATTGCGGTGCGCAACTCGTCGATGCCCTCACCCGAGAGGCCCGAGACCGGAAACACCGCCGCGCCCTTGAGGAACGTCCCTGCGATGAGGTCCTCGACCTCGGAGGCCACGAGCTCGACCATCTCGGCGTCCACCGTGTCGATCTTGGTCAGGACGACGACGCCGGAGCGCAGGCCGAGGAGCGACATGATCTGCAGGTGCTCGCGCGTCTGCGGCATCACGCCGTCGTCGGCGGCGACGACCAGCATCACGACGTCGATGCCCGTCGCCCCGGCCACCATGTTGCGGATGAACTTCTCGTGACCGGGCACGTCCACGACGCCCACCTCGACGCCGTCGGCGAGCTCGAGCTGGGCGTAGCCGACGTCGATCGTCAGCCCGCGGGAGCGCTCATCGGCCAGCCGGTCGGTGTCCTGCTCACCGCCGGCGAGTGCGCGCAGAAGCGTCGTCTTGCCGTGGTCGATGTGCCCCGCCGTGCCCAGCGTGACGGGGAGGATGTTGCGGTCGGGGATGGCGCGCGGCATGGTCCCAGGCTACTCCACGGGGAACTCTGAATCGAAGCGGGGCGTCGCCTGGCGGCGACGCCCCGGGGTTGGTCGTTGGGTGGGCGGGTTAGAAGTTGAACTCGAACGTCAACGTCATGCGATCGACGAACGGCAGGATGTCGGCGCTCGACTGTGTGTCGTTGAGCTGGAACGTGACCCGGAACCGCACGAACTTGTAGTTCTTCCCGTTCATCACGCCCGCGATGTCGAAGATGTAGTCCTTGCCGTGGATCGACGGGTTGTAGCCCGGGATGCCCGGGATGGCCGGCTCGTCGCCACCGGTGTTGTCGGTGTAGCGCACCGGCGCCCAGTCGGAGACCTCGGCGACGTTCGTCGTGTTGCCGTCGTCGTCCAGGGCGTCGAGCTTGGGCTGACCGAAGTTTTCCGTGTCCTCGATCGCCATCTGCATCTCGATCAGGATGGCGTCGTCGCTGGCCGAGATCGCGAAGTCATCGGGCGTGAAGTTCAGGATGCGTGGGCCATCGACTCCCACGTCGATCCAGGTCGTCCAGACGAAGCTCGGCACGCCGCCGCCGACCGGGTCGAAGATGCCTGTCGTGCCGCCCGGGACGGCGACGCCGCCGAATGGGGACTCGATGCGGACGTAGCCTTCGCCGCCGGTGCCACCGAACTGCGCGTTGCCGAAGCTGCCGGCGGACTGCGTGCCGCCGAAGCCGCCGGAGACATCGGTGTTCGATGTCTCGTTCTCGAGATCGAAGCCGGAACTCGACTGCAGGAGCAGCGAACCGCCGCCGCCGCCGCCGCCCGGGCCGCCGCTCATCGCGCTGTACGCCGAGCCCTTGCCACCACGCCCGCCGCGGGCGCCGACAACGCCGTCGGTGCCGATGTGGAAGACCGCGGACGTCTGGATGCGCATGGCGCCTCCGCCACCGCCCGCCGCGCCCGAGTGCACGCCCCAGCCATACGCCTGATAGGCGCCGTTGGCACCGGCCGCGCCGCCCGCGCCGCCGACCAGCGGGACGAGGTCGGCATTGTCCGAGCCGTCGCCGCCCTGGCCGCCGCGGCCGTTCCAGCCGTTTGAGGCGCCCGAGTTGGCGCCCGGGCCGCCGGCGAGACGGGCGCCGCCGCCGCCGCCGCCACCGCCGTTGTGGTAGGCGTTGGAGTTCTGTGCTCCGAGGCCGCCCTTGCCGCCGCGTCCACCGTCCTCGGGCAGCGCCTCGACAAGATCCTTGTCGTGGCCCGGGATGCCGGGCTCGCCGTTGCCGCGACTCCAATCGGTCGCCGACGCGAACTTGGATGCCGAGTCACCGCCGACGCCGCCTCCGGGGCCGCCCTTGCCGCCGTCGATGTCGGTGCGCGGCGTCGTCAGCCACCGCGAGGCCGTCGGGGCGTCGTCACCCTTCTCACCGTCGGCGTAGAGTTCTCCCTCGATGCTCACGTCGAGGGCGCGGATGATGACCGGGCGCGAGCCCCTGATGGTGACGACCACGCCGGGCGGGATGTCCACGCGCCGCCACTCGATGGTGTTGTTCGGGTAGGCGTCGGAGTCCACCGTCTCGTTCGCGGCGGGGTTGAAGTCGCCGTCGGAGCCGCTGCCGCCGGCGATCGTCATGATCGCCGCCGCAGCGCCGGGCACGATCGTGTCGTAGGACGCGGTCGTGCGATCGAGGTCGTTGTAGCCGTCGGACTCGACGAACTCGAGCGTCAGGCGGCCCGTGGAGATCGGCTCGTCACGTGTGCTGAAGAGCACCATGACGCGGGGGTCGATTTCGTCCGGGTAGGTGTCGCCCAGCGCGAGCAGGTTGGCCTTGAGGACGCCGCGCTCGGCGGGATCGGCCGGCCAGTCGAAGATGAGCTGCGCGGGTGGATCCTGAAGCTCTTCGGGAGGCGTGCCCGGGGACAGGCGCCGCGCGGTGTCGAGGAACTCGTAGATGTCGCGGACGCGTGTGCGCCGCAGGTTGTTGCGGAAGTCGTAGAGGCCTGTCAGATCCTTCACCGCGTTCGTGATGCGGAGCGCGAAGACGCCCACGTCGGGGAGCGGGAAGTCGGGCACGAAGAAGAGACGCGTCGTGTCGAAGTTCTGCTCGACGAACGGCGAGCCCGCGATCGGCTTGCGGTTCGAGGGATCACCGTGCCGCTCGGTCTGGATGAGTTGCACCGAGCCTTCCTTGCGGACCGTCGAAGGCGCCAGCGGAACCTTCGTCCCGAAGAGGGTGACGGCGATGTCGCTGGGCACGCCCTCGGTGCCGCCGTGCTTGGCGTAGAGGTCGTCGGCGGACGCGACCTTGTCCGGCGGGTTCGAGAAGCGGAAACTCGGCGGCGGCGCGTCGGCGTAGGAGTCGATCGTGAACGCCAGGGCGCGATCGAAGATCGGTGCCGTCGTGAAGCGCGTGCTGTACGAGTTCGTGAGTTGGCGGCCCCGCGTGGAGCGCACCGGCGACGGCTCGGGGTGGCCGACGACGTAGATCTCGTAGTT
>JAJRVY010000014.1 GCA_024277065.1 Planctomycetota bacterium | reverse complement strand
GTGCGCGCCTCTCTGCATGCCCCTGGAACCCGGTCTGCATGCGGGATCAGTTCGTCGTCTGTGGCGCGTCCCCGCTCGGGGAACGGACACGCGCGGCGGGCTCCCCGGCTCGCTACGCGCCACGGCTCGCTGCGCTCGCGGACGCTGTTGGCGCCGGCGCTCGTCGGATCCGCCGTAGGGGGCGCCCTACGTGGCGCCCCCGAACGTCCCCGGCGGCCGCGGTGTCCCCGATCATCCTCCCGGTGGCCTCGCGCCCGGCCGGTGGCAAACAGCGGCGGCTACGCAAGATCCGGGGACGACCACGTAGGGTCGCCCCTACGCTGCCTGCCGCGAGATCGGGTGCGCCGGGGGCGGTCGCAGCCGTCGGCGGATCGACGATCGTCGCGGGACCGGCCTGCTGCGTGGTTCCCGCGCGCCGGGCGACCCACGTGTGCGGGATTGACGCGTTGACGCGTTGCTCCGCGCTGGATCGGACAGCGGGTAGAACGTGCCCGTTGTGAGTGAGCTCGATGACGATCTGGACGAGGGCCCCTCCGAGGACCGGCCGATGTCGCTCGGTGCGCATCTCGAGGAACTGCGCCGGCGCCTCATCCGCGCCATCGTCTGGCTCGTGCTCGGGACCATCGTCGCCTACGCGTTCTCCAACGAACTGATGGCGCTCATCGCGCATCCGGTCGTCGAGGCCCTGAAGTCCGGCGGCACGGTGCGCGGGGAACTCGTCGCCACCGAGGTCGGGACCAAGTTCTTCACGGCGCTCAAGGCGTCCGTCGTGTTCGGGATGTTCCTTTCGGGGCCGTTCGTGCTCGCCGAGCTGTGGGGATTCGTGTCGCCGGGGCTCTACCCCAAGGAGCGGCGCTGGATCGTGCTGTCGGCGCCGTTGTCCTACGTCCTGTTCGCCGCCGGCGGCGTGTTCTTCTACCTCGTCGTGCAGCCTGTGATGCTGACGTTCTTCATCGACTTCGGGCGTGAACGGCCGGACCTCATCTTCGGGCTCGAGCTTCCGGTGCGCGAGATGATCGACATCGGGCGCTGGTTCACGCTCTGGCTCGGCATGGCGCTGATCATGGGTGTCATCTTCCAACTGCCCCTCTTGATGGTCGGCGCGCAACTGACCGGACTCGTCGATGCCCGCACGTTCGCCGCGTACCGCCGTCACTTCATCGTCGGCAGCGTCATCGCCGCGGCGATCATCACGCCCACCGGCGACGCCCTCACTCTTGCCATGACCATGGTCCCGATCCTCGTCCTGTTCGAGCTCGGGCTGATCCTGTGCCGCCTGCTCGGCAGACGAAAGAAGGAGTCCGCGGAATGAAGGTCGCGATCGTCGGGGCGCGCGGTTCGGGCAAGAGTACGCTCTACCGCGCGTGCACGGGCAAGGAGCCACTGCACGGCGTCGGCCCCTCGGTATCCGTCGTGCGTGTGCGCGACGAACGCCTCGAGTGGTTGCGCGATCATCACGAGCCGCGCAAGTACACGCCCGTCGCGATCGAGATCTCCGACTTCCCGGGGCTTCCCGAGCCGGGCGAGATGAGCGGTGTCAAACTGGCGGAACTGCTCGCCCAGGCACGCGAGGCGGAGGGCCTGATCCTCTGCGTGCGCGGATTCACCGACCCCACGTATCCGTACAAGGATGCGCAGCCGGCCCCGACCAAGGAGGCGGAGGACGTCGCCACCGAACTGGCCTTCGCCGATCTCGAGGTGGCGGCGCGCCGCATCGAGAAGCTGGAGCGCAAGGGCGGGAACGTGATCGACATCGAGCGCCAGGAACTCGCCGCCCTGCGCAAGGTCGTCGCGGCGCTCGAGGACGGCCGCCCGGCGAAGTCCGTGAACCTGAACCCCGCCGAGGAGAAGCTCCTGCGAGGTTTCCGCTTCCTGACCCAGAAGGCGTTCGTCGTGGTCGTCTCGCTGCCGGACGAGGGTGGCGAGGACCTCGCGGCGGGGATCGAGGGGCCGTTCGAGGCGAGGATCGGCGTTCGCGCCAAGCTCGAGGCAGAGGTCGCCGAACTCGACGACGAGGATCGCGCGATGTTCATGGAGGATCTGGGGCTCGAGGCCCTCGCCAGCGAATCCGTCGTCGCGGGTGCGTTCCGCGCCATGGGCACCATCTCGTTTTTCACGACGGGCGAGGACGAGGTCCGCGCCTGGCCGATCGAGAGTGGATCGAACGCCGTCGAGGCGGCGGGGAAGATCCACACCGACCTCGCCCGGGGGTTCATCCGCGCCGAGGTGTACTCCTACGACGACTTCCGAGCGGCGGGCGGCGACGTCAACGCGGTCAAGGCGGCGGGCAGGTTCCGCGTCGAGGGCAAGGACTACGTCGTCGCCGACGGCGACGTCATCAACGTCCGGTTCTCCGTGTGAGCGGGTGAGGGCGTACATCCTCTCGACCGGCGACGAGCTCGTGCGCGGTCGTACGCTCGACCGCAACGCGGGAGAGATCGCCGCGGCGCTCTCGGCGGAGGGGCTGACCGTCGTGGGGATGACGACGGCGGGCGACGAGCAGCCCGAGCTCGTTGCGGCCATGCGGCGGGCATGCCACGCGGCCGACATCGTCGTGATGAGCGGGGGGCTCGGACCGACGGAGGACGACTGCACGCGTTCCGCGGCCGCGCAGGCCGCCGGCGTGTCGCTGCGGCGGGATCCTGCGCTGGAGGCGTGGCTGCGCGAGCGCTGGGCGGAGCGCGGCCTCACGATGCCGCGCAGCAACTTGCGGCAGGCCGATCTGCCGGAGGGCGCGGACGCCGTCCCGAACGCCTACGGCACGGCGCCGGGTTTCCGTGTCGAGATCGACGGCAGCCACCTGTTCGCCCTGCCGGGGCCGCCACGTGAGATGCGAGGTGTTCTCGCGGACGAGGTCATACCGCGCATCCGGCGCATCGCCGGGCCCGGCGACCAGGTCGTCCAGACGCGGACCGTCGAGACGTTCGGGGCGCGCGAGAGCGATGTCGGAGAACGCATCGCCGACCTCATGGGCCGCGACGCGCGACCGCGGGTCGGGACGACGGCCGCCCGTGGCACGATCCGTGTCGTGTTGCATGCCGAGGGGCCGCAGGTCGAGGTCGCGGCGTTGCTCGCCGACGGCGAGGCCGAGATCCGGCGGCGGCTCGGGAAGCTGGTGTTCGGCGTCGATGGTGCGACGCTCGCGGACGTCGTGGGCACGCGGCTGCTCGCGATGGGGACCACCGTCTCGTGCGCCGAGAGTTGCACCGGCGGTCTGCTGGCCGGCGCGTTGACGGGCGTGCCCGGTGTCAGCGACGTGTTCCCCGGCGCCGTCGTCACGTACTCGAATACCGAGAAGACCCGTCTGCTCGGTGTCCCGGAGGAGCTGATCGCGACGGCCGGAGCGGTCAGCGAGGACGTCGCCCGCGCCATGGCGGAGGGCGTTCGCGCGTCGTTCGCAACCGACCTCGGCATCGCCGTCACCGGGATCGCCGGCCCGGCCGGCGGCAGTGTCCTGAAGCCCGTCGGGACCGTCCACCTGGCTCTGGCCTCGGCGGCCGGCACGACGCACCGCCGTGTCGTGCTCCCGGGCGACCGTGAACTCGTGCGCGAACTCGCTGTCAAGTGCGCGCTGGATCTCCTGCGCCGCGCGCTCCAGCAGCCTGTCGGAGTCGTCCCGCGGACGACGTCGCGCGAGTTGTGATGGCACCCGGCCGAAGGTGACAGAACGTCGTCCGCGGCGAGCGCAATCCGGCGCTGCCCGGCGATGCTGCGCACAACTCGCGCGCCAGCAAGCTGTTCCGCTCGCTGCGGCCGTCTGCTGCGTTGCCGCTCCTCGACAACTCGGCTGGGGAGGTGCCGTCGTCGCGGCGCCTTGCATCCGGCCGCAGCGAACGCGAGGGCCCGCGCAGGAATGACTTCGGGATTCGGCCGGCTGCGACGACGCGGGGCGGCGTTGCCTCTCCTCCCCGACTCGGCTTCGCAATGAGTCGCGTCGTCGAGGCGCCTTGCCCCGCGCCGCCCTCGCTCGCCCTCGGTCCTACGAGCTCATTCCTGCGCGGGCCCAAACCTCGCCTCACGCGACGACTCCGACAGGCTGCCAACCGCTCGCGCTGCCGGGGGGCACGTCCTCGGGGCGTGCGACAATCGCACCGTGCAGCGCCGTCTCTTCCTGATCACTCTCGGGCTGGCCGTGGCCGCCGCGTGTGGCGTCGCGGCGCCCCGCTCGACGGCTGCGCCCGGGTCGCCGGCGGAGCGCGTTCGCAGCGCGGTGCGCCGGACGGCGCACAGGTCGTTCCGGTACTCCGTCGGCGTGTGGGACGCCACCACGGGCGACGGGCTCTTCGCGCAGAACGCCGGCGTGATGCGGCGCACCGCGTCGGTGATGAAGCTGGCGACGACGGGGGCCGCGCTCTTGGCGCTCGGGCCCGCGCACGAGATGTACGTCGAGGTGCGCGGCGCGCGCGCCCCCGTGGACGGCGTGCTCGCCGGGAATCTGATGGTCGAGGGGACCGGCGACCCGGGGCTCTCGTCGCACCTCACGGAAGGCGGCGCGGGGGCGGCCGTCGGCGCGCTCGCGCGGGCCGTGCGTGCCTCCGGCGTGCGCCGCGTCGAGGGCGATCTGATTCTCGACACCAGCGCATTCTCCGGCCCCGATCGGCACCCGGACTGGGGATGGACGAAGGAGCAGTACGACTGGTACATGGCGCCGGTCACGGCGATCACCGTCAACGACGCGTGCGTCGATCTGCTGGCGCTGCCGGGAGCGGCGGCCGGGGCGCCGGCGCGACTGGAGATCGGCCCGCCCGGCGTACGGACGCCTCTGGTGAACGCGCTCTCGACGACGGCGGTCCGCAAGGAGCACCGGATCGTGCTCGCTCCTCCGGACGCGGGGGGGCGGATCCGCGTGAGCGGCAAGGTGCTGCTCGGTTCCCAGGGCTACTCGACGGCCGTCGCGTGCGTCGATCCTCCCGTCATGTTCGGCCAGGTGTTCCTGTACGCGCTCCGTGCGGCGGGCGTGACGGTCGGCGGCGAAGTGCGCATCGTGCGCGGCCCCCCGGCGGCGACCTGGCCGCGGGCCGCGAACCGGTCGGGCGTCGTCCTCGCGCGGCACGCGTCCTCGCTCGAGGACGTGATCGGGGTGACGAACCGGCGCAGCCAGAACCTCTGGGCAGAACTCGTCCTGCGCAACCTCGGGCTGTACGAGGAGCGCGACGGCTCCTTCGAGGGAGGCTGTCGCGCGGTGCGCCGCATCCTCGAACTCGGCGACGATTTCGCGCAAGAGGACGGCAGCGGGCTCTCGCGCGCCGATCGTGCGACCGTGGGCGCCATCGGGAGCGTGCTCCTGCGTCTCTACCGCTCCGAGCAGCGCCTCGTGTTCATGTCGTCGCTCGCGAAGGGTGGCGATCCCGAGGGCACGCTGCGGCGGCGCTTCCGCGAGGCGCGATTCGCGGGGCGTGTCCGGGCCAAGACCGGCACGCTCCACGACACCAAGGCGCTGGCCGGATTCGTGCGCGGCAAGAGCGGGCGCGTCTACGCGTTCGTCGTCCTCTGCGAGGGCGTCAACTGGCGGGCGCAGAAGATGCAGGACGCCGTGGTCGGGGCGCTGGTGGACGGATGACGCTGTTTCACGCGGCGGACGGAGCGGGCGGCACGGATGGCATGGATGGCACGGGCGGGCCGGCCGGGCCAGGCGATCCGGGGCGCGCCGGCGCGACGTCGGCGCCGCTCGCCGAGCGCATGCGTCCGCGCAGCCTGGACGAGGTCGTCGGTCACGATGCCGCCATCGGCGAGGGCACGGCGCTGCGGCGCCTCGTGGACGCCGATCGCCTGCCGTCGCTCCTGCTCTGGGGACCGCCGGGCTGCGGCAAGACGTCGATCGCAATGGCGCTCGCCGGCAGCACCGATGCCACCTTCGAGACGCTCTCGGCCGTCCTGTCCGGCGTGAAGGACGTGCGCGAGGTCGTCGCGCGGGCTCGCGACCGGTTGCGCGAGGGCGGCCGCACGCTGCTCTTCGTGGACGAGATCCACCGCTTCAACAAGGCGCAGCAGGACGCTTTCCTGCCGCACGTGGAGCGCGGGACCGTCGTCCTCGTCGGCGCCACGACGGAGAACCCCTCCTTCCACGTCAACGCTCCGCTGCTCTCGCGGGCGCGCGTGGTGGCGCTCTCAGCGCTCGCCGACGAACCACTCGCGGCACTCGCCGCGCGCGCCATCGGCGATCCTGAACGCGGTCTCGGGCAGCGCGCGATGACGTTCGGGGATGGCGCCGTCGCCGCCCTCACGGCCTCCGCCGGCGGCGACGCGCGCGTGCTCCTGAACGTACTCGAGGCCGCGGCCTCGTCGCTCCCGGACGGCGCCGTGATCACGCGCGACGACGTCGCCGAGGCCGCCGGCAAGGCCATCCTGCGGCACGATCGCGGCGGCGACGCCCACTACGCGCTGGCGTCCGCGCTGCAGAAGTCGATCCGCGCCGGAGACGTGCAGGCCGGCCTCTACTGGTGTGCGCGGCTGCTCGCGGTGGGAGAGGACCCGCTGTTCGTCGCGCGCCGCCTCGTCGTGATCGCCTCGGAGGACGTCGGCATCGCCCGCCCGTCGGTCCTGCCCATCGTCATCGCGGCGCGCGACGCGGTACAGTTCCTGGGCATGCCCGAGTGCGCGTACGCCCTGCTCGAGGCGGTAGTCGTGCTCGCGTCCGCGCCGCGCTCGAACGCCGTCGCCGTGGCGTGGAAGGAACTGCGCGCCGAGATCGAGAGCAGCGGCGCGCTGCCGGTGCCGGATCACCTGCGCCCGGCATCCACGCGCCTGGCACGCGAGATGGGACGCGGCGCCGTGTACCTCTACGCGCACGACTTCGAGGGCGGCATGAACGGGCAGGAGCATCTGCCACCGGAGCTCACGGGACGTCAATGGCTGCGTCCGGGAAGTGCCGGTTTCGAGGCCGAGGTCGCGCGCTATCTGGGCGCGTTCGACGAGTTCCGCCGCACGGGCGTGCCGCGGCGTCGCGACGAAGCGGAGCGCCGGAGGGCGAGACCTTGAGCCCGCGCTCCGCCTCCGCCGAGATGCACGCCGCGCTCGATGCCGCAGCCGCCGGCGCCGCCGTGCTGCGCGAGCGCTACCGGCCGGCGGGCTGCCGCGAGAGCGCCGAGGGGAAGGGGCAGAGCCGCAACCTCGTCACGGCCGCCGATCGCGCCGCCGAGAGCGCCGTCCTCGCGGTGCTGCGCGCACGGTTCCCGGACGACGCGATCGTCGCGGAGGAGGGCGCGCCCGAGCCGACCGCGGCGCCGCGCTACTGGTGCGTGGACCCGCTGGACGGCACGAACAACTTCGCGCACGGCCTGCCTCTGTTCTGCGTGTCGGTGGCGCTCGTCGTGGACGGCGTCCCCCGCGTCGGCGTCATCGACGCGCCCCTGCTCGGCGAGGTTCACGCCACTGACGGCGAGGGTGCCACGCTCAACGGCGAGGACGTCCGCGTCAGCGCCACCGAGACCGTCGCCGACGGTGTCTTCGCGACCGGCTTCGCCTACGACCGTGAGAACCTGCCCGACGACAACACGGCCAACTTCCGGTCCGTCCTGATGGCCTGCCGCGGCATGCGGCGCTGCGGATCTGCGGCACTCGATCTGGCCTGGGTGGCGTGCGGGCGGCTCGACGGTTACTGGGAACTGTGGCTGAACTCATGGGATCTCGCTGCCGGCGCCGCGCTCGTGCGCGCTGCCGGCGGTGAGGTCACGGATCTGTGCGCCGCGGACACGTGGCTGTCCGGGCGCCACGTCGCCGCGACCAACGGTCACCTGCACGCGGAGCTGCTGTCGCTTCTGCAGCGCCCTCTGCGAGCCTGAGAGCGCCCGCTCAGGGCGGGAAAACTCCGTCCCGAGTGGCGCGTGCGAGTACGCTGAACAGTTTGCGCCCCGCGTTTTGCACGAAGTGTCCGAAAGTCCCGATCACCGGCCGCCGAGGCGGCCGGGCAACGAGCAGCGAGAGCACCTTGGATCCGAGCCGTCCGCTCATCGTCCAGTCCGACCGCACGGTCCTCCTCGAGGCCCAGAGCGAGCGGTATGCCGAGGCCAGGGACGCGATCTCGCCATTCGCCGAGCTCGAGAAGAGCCCGGAGCACGTCCACACCTACCGGCTCACGCCGCTCTCGGTCTGGAACGCCGCCGCCACCGGCCTGCGCGCGGGCGAGATGCTCGCGGCGCTCGAGCGCTATTCGAAGTAC
>JAJRVY010000254.1 GCA_024277065.1 Planctomycetota bacterium | reverse complement strand
TCACCGTTCGCACCGTCTGCACCGTCTGCACCGTCTGCACCGCACGAGGCTACCGCTCGAGCGCGCCCGCGGCGCAGGGCTTCGAGCCCGCTGCGCGCGGACCTGAACCAAGTCGCGCGTCGCGCGTTGACAGAGGACGTTCGATCGGGGCGCCCCGACGAGGAAACGACGGATGCACCGTCCCTTGCCGGGAGAAGATCGATGACCCACGCCGATTCCATGTTCCGCGGCGGCGCCGCGGAGTCCTTCGAAGACCAGCTCTACGCGCAGCTCCGCAAGACGCCGTGGATCGGCGCGTCCGTGCTCGTCCACGGCGTGCTCTTCGGCTTCCTGCTGCTCCTGCCTCACGGCGCGCCGAGCGACGCCCCCCCCGTGCTCGTTGCGACGATCGCGCCGCCGGTCGATCGCCCGGATCTCACGGACCCGCCCGAGCCGCCGGACCCGCCCGACGATCCGCGGATCGACCGCGAGGACGAGCCTCTCGCCCGCCTTCCGGACACCGAGATCGACGAGAAGATCGAGACCGATGATGACCAGCCGGACGAGGGCGCCCTCGGGCTCCCCGACCAGTTCGCGAACTCGCCCTTCGATCAACTGTCCACCAACCGCGTGATCGGCATCGGACCGGCCGCCGGCGGGAAGTTCGGCTGGCGCCGCGGTGGCAAGAGGAACACCAGCGGGCCCGGGGGGCGCGGCGAGGGCGGCGGCACGCAGCCCGCCGTGGACCGCGCGCTGTCCTGGCTCGCCCGGCATCAGTCGCCGGACGGCCGCTGGGATGCCGACGGGTTCACGAGCCAGTGCAAGGGCAACCCCTGCGATGGGCTCGGCGAGTCGCCGTACGACCCCGGTGTCAGCGGCCTCGCGCTGCTGCCGTTCCTCGGGGCCGGCGAGACCCACGTGCAGGGCGAGCATCGCAGCGTCGTGAAGAAGGCGCTCTCCTACCTGCGCTCGATCCAGGATTCCGAGGGGGCCTTCGGTCCACGCACGTCGCAGCACTTCCAGTACAACAGCTCGATCGCGACGCTGGCGATGGCCGAGGCGTACGGCCTGTCGGGCAGCCGTCTGCTGCGCGAACCCGCGCAGCGCGCTGTGGGCTTCGTCCAGCAGTCGCAGAACCCCTACATTGCGTGGCGTTACGGCGTGCGCGACGGGGAGAACGACACGTCCGTGACGGGCTGGATGGTGATGGCGCTCAAGAGCGCCAAACTGGCCGGCCTGGAGGTGGACGGCGGCGCGTTCCGCGGCGCCCTCGCCTGGGTGGACAAGATGACCGAGCCGGAGTTCGGCCGCGTCGGCTATCAGCGTCGCGGCGGTGCGCCGGCGCGCACGCCCGACAACATGGAGCGCTTCCCGGCCGACCAGAGCGAGGCGATGACCGCCGCGGGTGTGCTCGTGCGCATCTTCAGCGGGCAGGATCCGACTCGGCGCGAGGAGATCAGGAAGGGCGTCGATCTGATGCTGCGCAGGCCGCCGCGCTGGGACATCGATGCCGGTACGATCGACATGTACTACTGGTACTACGGCACTCTCGCGCTGCACCAGGTGGGCGGGCAACCGTGGAAGAAGTGGAACGCGGCGATGAAGACAGCGGTCGTGGACAGCCAGCGCAACCAGGCGGGTCGCGACGAGCGTGGCTCGTGGGATCCCGTCGGCCCGTGGGGCCGCGAGGGCGGGCGCGTCTACTCGACCGCCACGATGGCGCTCTGCCTCCAGGTGTACTACCGCTACCAGCGCGTCAATCCGCGGTGACGCCCCCTCCTCGAAACGAGACTCGTTCTCGACAGTGGTAGACTGACCACGCGCCGGGAGAGGA
The DNA here is from genome assembly GCA_024277065.1 of Planctomycetota bacterium. Classification (GTDB taxonomy): domain Bacteria; phylum Planctomycetota; class JAJSAM01; order JAJSAM01; family JAJVHW01; genus JAJRPF01. Next base: position 3,381 of record JAJRVY010000254.1, on the reverse strand, counting down.
GTGGCTCGAGTGAGCCCTCCCGTTCCCGGCGCGACGCTTCAGACCGAGCTCGCCGCAACGAGCCCGGTCCGGTTTCGGAGGTCAGGACGGATGAAGGTCACTCGCTGGTCGCGCTCGCTCGGCGCTGTTTTTCTCTGCGTGCTCGTGGCTCTCTGCGCGCTCACGGGAGCGGCGCGCGGTGCGGTGGACGTGCAGATCGCCAACAACACCCAGGTGGCCTCGCGGCTCGTGACGCCGGACGGGCGGCAGCGTTTCCGCGTGCTCCTGCCCGAGGGCGCGAAGTTCACGGTCTCCGTCAAGGGCAAGAAGGACAAGAAGGCGGGCGTCGCCGCGCCGACGATGCGGCTGCGCTTCCTCGACGAGTTCGAGGACGAACTGATCGTGAGCGGCTTCCTCGCCAAGGCGAAGGTCAAGGTCAAGGGCGTGGGCGCGAAGGCCAAGGCCACCATCGAGGACTCCGGCGAGTACGTCGTCGAGGTCTTCAGCGACGACGACTCGGTCGGGGCGTTCACGGTGTCCGTGAAATGGAGCAGTCCGAGGGCGGCGAGGATCAAGGACGAGGTGTTCTTCGCAGGCGACGAGACTGGCGTCGATGTGGCCGTGGACGCGGGCGCCCGGCTCACGATGACGGTGAAGAAGTCCGGGAAGTCCACGGCCAGGCCGTTCTTCGATCGCATCGAGGGCGACGAACTCGACCAGGAACTCGACAACGCGGCGAAGCTCAAGAAGATCACCGTGATCGAGGGCGGCGACCTGTTCATCGTGATCGGCAACGAGTCCGGCGATGGCGCCATCGCGGGCTCCGTCAAGATCAAGCCGCCCAGAACCAGGAAGGTCAAGGTGTCCATCGCGCCCGTGGGCGCCGGCGCGAAGAGCCTCGTCGGCAAGGTCGCGACGCCGTCGCGGGAACTGCTGTTCAGCATCGACGACGCGGATCTGGTGGGCGACGCCCTCGTCGGCTCCTCGTTGTTCGTCCCGGTGGGCGCGCTCACGCAGCCCAGTTCGGTGCAGATCGGCAGCGCCGACCCGTTGCTCGCGCCGGCTCCGGAGGCCGGCGCCGGCGCCGGACCGACGGTCTTCTTCGGGCCGGCGGGACTGACGTTCGAGACGCCCGTCACGATCACGATCCCATTCGACGTCGCCGCCCTCGACGGAGGCGACATCGGCGACCTCAGCGTGTTCACCGAGGACGAGGACGGCAACGTCACCGAGATCACCGAGTTCGACGTGGATCTCGTCGATGGGGCGGTCTCGTTCCAGGTCAGCCACTTCAGTACGTTTCGCGTCTTCGCGGCGGGCCTCGAGCCCGGCAGGCTCGACCTCGACGGCGACCAGGTGGACGACGTGGTGCTTCTCGCGCCGGCGGTAGGCGACGGCGCCGGCCGCGTGTACGTGTTCTCCGGGGTTCCCGGTTTCGACGGCGATACGTCCGAGGCCGACCACACCATCGCCGGGCTCGGTGTCGCCGAGCAGTTCGGGCAGGCGTTCGCCGTCGGTGACGTCACCGGGGACGGGCAGGCGGACCTCGTCGTGCTCGGTGACGGCGTCGTCGATGGGACGTGCTACGTGTTCGCCGGCGGCGTGACGTTCCGCCCCAGCGACCGCGACGATGCGGCGTTCCGCCTGGACGGCGCGGTCGGCTTCTCCGGCATGACGTCCGTCGCGGTCGGGGACGTGAATGGGGACGGCGTCGCCGACATCGCGGTCGGCGGCGAGTCAGGCCCGACCGGCGAAGGCGTCGCCGTCGTCTGGTTCGGCGGTTCCGAGCTGCGGTCCGAGACGACGTCCGGCGCCGATCTGACGTTCAGCGGCGAGCAGGTCGGGGACCTGTTCGGCGCCGCCGTGCAGATCGGTGACGTGAACGGCGACGGTCAGCCGGACCTCGTCGTGGGCGCCGACATGATCGACACCCCGGGCCGCAAGGGCGCCGTCTACGTACAGTTCGGCAGCTCCGGCATCGCGGGCGCGGCGGCGGAGTCGATGGACGTTGTGATCGGCGGCTCGGCGGCGGACGCCGGCTTCGGCCTGAACATCGCCATCGGCGACGTCACCAACGACGGCGACGACGATCTCGTCGTGTCGGAGTTCGACGACGATCTCGGGGGGCCGGGCGCGGTGTTCGTCTTCCGCGGCGGGACCGGCTTCGCCAGTGGTGACACGTCCGCCGCTGCGGCGGTCTTCCGCGGAGCAGAGGACGAGACTCTCGGCTCCGCCGTGCGCCTCGCCGACGTGACAGGTGACGGTGTGCTCGATCTCGTGCTCGGGGCGCGCGACGCAGCGGCCGGCGACGGCGGGATCTTCGTCTTCGACGGTGGTCCGTCGATCGTCGGGCAGAACGTGCGCATCGGCTTGCCCGACATCTCCGGTCCGGGCTTCTTCGAGGGCTTCCCGCGGCTGGCGCAGCCGATCCGGTCGGCCGGCAGGGCCGTGATCACCGCCTTCGCCCCCGGCAACGAGGATGGCGACGTCGATGCCGGCGCGGCGTACCTGTTCGTGGGCGACCCTCGCGGGCAGCAGCAGGGCCTGACGACCGACGACGCCGACATCACGATCTTCGGCCAGGCCGGCGACTCTCTCGGCGGCGAGCTGTTCTGAGGCGGGATCGGCGATCGTCACGGCGCTTGCCTCGCAAGCTCAGCAACCGCCGCGCCGATCGCCGCTCCGCTCATTGCGTTGGCGTGCCCCCCTCGCCCTTGCACCCCCCGGCATGCCGCCTCGTCGTCGCGACGCCCGGCGTGCCCACCTCGCGCTTGCAACCCCTCCGGCGTGCCCCACTCGCCCTCGCGCCCCCCGGTGTAGGGTTGACCCATTGTGGTCAACCCGGAGGTCCCTGGCGCGCGGGGCTGTCGTGACGTCTCGCGACGTACACGACTGTCGTTGCGCCTCGCGACGTACACGGCGGCTGCTTCCTCGAGCGTGTTAGTTGCGCTCGAGCCTGTTAGTTGCGGCCGTCCCTCGGGGTTTGTTGTACGGCGATTCTGCCGAGGCCGTCGTGGGTCTCGGTGCGCAGGAACGGGCCGTTCCGCGGGGACTGTACGCCCCACGACAGCGTGCCGCTCGGGGCGCGGTCGTCGGTGGGGAACGCGTAGCCGCTCGCGGCGCTCTGCACGGTCTCGAAGTTCGGACCGATGTAGGTCGCCGAGCCGTCGAGTACCTCGACGCCGCGTGTCGTATCGACCGTCAGCGTCCACGACTCCTCGTGGAACGCCGTGCCGCCCTCGACCCACCAGCGCATCGCCGTGCGGCCGCTCATCTCGACCGGAGCGAGCGTCGTGCGGCCACCGACCACGAACTGCACGCGGTAGGTGACGGTGTCGAGGCCCGCGAGCGGCACGTCGAAGACGTAACTGGGGCCGTCGCCGTAGGCCTCGACGCGGCCCT
>JAJRVY010000253.1 GCA_024277065.1 Planctomycetota bacterium | reverse complement strand
GTGCGCCGATTGCGTCCGGCGGGTTCGCTGCAAGGCGGCGCGACGAACCCGACTCAATGGAGCGAGTCATGGAGGAGCGCCAACGCCGCAGCGCGCCCTCCGGGCGTAACAGTTTGCTGGCGCGTGGTTTGCGCTCGTCGCGCGGAGACGGTTGGCCTGCGTGCGGTGCCCGTCGCACGAGACGCTCGTCCTGCGACACACACGCGCAAACCGCGTGCTCGGCGCCGCGTGGGATTCCTGCTCACGCTCTGAGTCCGGGGCGCGGCGCGCTCTGTGGCGTTTCCCTCGATCGACCGCCTTCCCTCCACCGACTCCTCCACGGCTCTCGCCGCTTCGTTCGCCGGCTTCATCGGTACTACGCAGTCGTCCGACTTCCCGGTGACGTGCGCGTCGGGCGTGGGCTCCTTCGCCTTCCCCAACCGGCCCGAGGTGCCTCTCGCCCCGGGCGTCACCTGGATCTCCCAAGTTCCGACAAAGAACGTCCACGCATGCTCCGGGTCTCCGACTGCGCAGGGTCCGACGAGGACTCGCGTTCTGCGCCCCCGTCGATGTGGCCTTCAGCGTCAATTACCGCTTGGGCACCCTGAGTTACCTTGATCTCGCAGCTCAATACCGGGCCTACGCTTCCCCCTGTCAACGCTTCACCTGACACCTCACGATGCCCTGCGCATGACTCGGGGTCGAGGTGGGTCGCTACGCCTTCCTCGTCGGGCTCTCTCATCCCTTGTCCTTCATCAGCTTGCTTGGCGCACAATTGAGCCAGGCACAGTATGCCGCAGTATGCCGCAGGCGGTGTGGCCACGTTCCGAGTCGCGCCGGGCGCATACAGCGCCGCGGTGAGCGGCGGCATCGTGGGCCGCCGCCCGATCGCCGCGGCACGGCCGACCGTCGTGGTCTCCGAGCCCGGCGACGCGGTCGAGGTCGTCGTCGAACTAGCCTGGCCGCGCGAGTGATGCTCGCGGCGCAAGAGTGTGCCGGCGGAGACCTGCGGACGGAGGATCGTGCCGGGCTCACCTGCCCGGCCGGGCCGGCGAGCTGATCGGCTGCCGCTCCGCCGCGCGGAACCGACGCGCCGTGCGCGGGTTGGAGGGAGCATGCGAACACCGTGGCTCGTGGCGGCGGCGATCGCCGTCACTCTGCTCGGCGGCGCCTGGAACTGGAGCGCGCGCGCCGGGGACGAGCGGCCCGGCGCCGCGCCTCACGGCGCGGAGCCGGGGCAGGAACCAGCGCAGAAACCGGGGCCGAAGTCGGTGCCGGAGACGGCGCCCGTGCCGATGCGGGTGGCGCGCGACGTCGTCTACCACACCGAGAATGGCGTGGATGCGGCGCGGCTGTCGCTGGACGTCTACGCGCCCGGCGAGGCGCTGCCGGAGGGCTCAGCGGGGCGGCCCGTCATGTTGTTCGTGCACGGGGGTGGATGGGCGCTGGGTGACAAGCGGCACGTGGGTCGCAAGCCGAAGTTCTTCACGGATGCGGGCTGGGTGCTGGTCGCGACGAACTACCGCTTCGTGCCAGAGGGGCGGCATCCGGTCAACGTGCAGGACGTCGCACGAGCCATCGCGTGGACACGCACGAACGTGGCCGAGTACGGCGGCGATGCGGACTCGATCTTCCTCATGGGGCACTCCGCGGGCGCGCACCTCGCCGCGCTCGCCGCGATCGACGGGCGCCGGCTCGAGGCCGTGGGACAGACGCTCGGGGCGGTGCGCGGCGTCGTGCTCCTCGACGGCGCGGGCTACGACGTCAAGTGGCGCATGGAGACCGCGGGGGAGTTCTCGGAGCGCCTCTACCGCAACGCGTTCGGCGACGACGAAGCGCTGTGGCAGGACGCCTCGCCCGTCACCCACGTGAAGAAGGGCGCCGGCATCCCGCCCTTCCTGATCACGTACGTGGCCGCCCGCCGCGACGCGGGCATCGCTGCACGGCGATTGGCCGTGTCGCTCCGCCGCGCCGGCGTGCGTGCGGACGTCTACGCCGCGCGCGGCAAGACGCACGCGACGATCAACCGCGAGCTCGGCAAGCCGGGCGACGCCGTCACGCTGCAAGTCCTCGCGTTCCTGAGCGAGATCCGGGAGATGCCGCGCGCCGCTGCTCGCTCCGGTGCCCACACCGAGGAGCCCGCGCGCACTGATCCTGAGGCCCCGGCTGCCGCCACCGACGAGTGACAGCGGTGCTGCGCGTCCTCGAGCCCGCGAGCCCGCCAGTTGCGCTTGAGCCTGTTAGTTGCGCTCGAGCCTGTTAGTTGCGGCCGTCCCTCAGACGGACTTCCAGAGCATCCAGGCGCCGAGGGCGATGAAGGCGGCGCCGCCGGCGCGCTCGAGCCACTTGGCGGGGATGACGTCGCCGACGAGGGAGCCGGCGACCACCGCGATGGCGCTCGACGCCACCAGCGCGAGCGCGCTGCCGACGAACACGGACCACCTTGCGCCGCCGCCGCTCCCCGCGGCCACGCCGAACGTCGCGAGCTGCGTCTTGTCACCCAGCTCCGCGAGGAAGATCACGCCGAACGTCGATGCGAGCAGTTTCCAGTCCATGTGGTCTCCTCCGATGCAGAGCGGACAGGGGGGGGCTTGGTCCTCGAGCCTGTTAGTTGCGCTCGAGCCTGTTAGTTGCGGCCGTCCCTCAGGGG
>JAJRVY010000252.1 GCA_024277065.1 Planctomycetota bacterium | reverse complement strand
CTCAGGAGCTTGGAGTAGTAGTCCGAACGGGCGATGCCGGCGATCCAGCGCAGGACGGCGACGTGTTGCTCGGCCGCCTCGAGCGGCGAGACGACCACGAAGAGGCTGTGCACAGGAGCACCATCCGTCGCGCCGTACGGGACCGGTTCGACAGGCTTGGCGAGGCAGATGATCGGTGTCTCGACGGCCGAGGTCTTGCAGTGCGGGATCGCCACGCCGCGGCCGATCCCCGTCGAGCCCTTGCGCTCACGCTGCAGGATCGCGCGGAACACCGTCGTGACCTTGTCCTCGGGGAACGCCCCGCTCGCCGACATGCGCTCGACGATCGTCTTGAGCACGTCGTCGCGATCGCCGTAAGCGATGTCCGAGAAGATGAGATCCTTCGCGACGTACGAACTGATGGGAGTGCTGCTCACGGGACTTCTACTCCTCGCCAGAGGTTCCCGTCACCGACCGGGCGGCCGGTTCACCCCGCTCGCGCCGACGCCCCTCGATGCGCTCCTTGTGACGGCGCAACACCTTCTCGAGCTTGTCGTGGGCGAGGTCGATGGCGGCGCGAGCATCCTCGTGCGACGCGTTCACGACGACGGGTGAGCCCCGCTCGAGATGGGCGATGACCTCGACGGTCTTCGAGAGGTGGTCATCGTCCAGGACGACCTCGATCGAGCGTGTGTGACGACTGAACTTCTCGATCGTGCTCATCTTCTCGTCGGCGTACTCGCGGACGTCGTCCGAGGCGTCGGCGTGTCGAACGGTGATGCGTACTTCCACGTGCTTCTCCAGGTCCCTACCGGTTCCTTCGCGACGGCGCCGTCGCGAAGCCGCCTCGCGCGGGCGACGTGCCGACGACGCGACGGGCCCCACATCGTAGCCGGAGCCAGGCGCCGGTCGGAGTAATGGCGCGAGGCAGGTTCGGCTTCGCCGCCCGAGGATGCAGGGCGCCGTGACGACGGCGGCACGGGATCCCCGCTCGAGACCGGAGGGCGCGGCGCGTCAGTCGTGCGCGGGCCCCCCGAAGCCGTCCGGATAGCGCACGTGGACGAGCGTCAGGCCGTGCGCCGGAGCCGGCGACGGTCCCTGGCGGCGATCCCGCGACGCGAGCAGGGCGGCGATCCACGACGCGTCACGCCGCTGCGCGGCGACCTCGACCAGCGCCGCCGTCAGATTGCGCACCATCATGTAGAGGAACCCGGGCCCGCGAACGTCGAGGTGCACGACGTCGGACACGCGCGCGATGTCGATGCGCGCGATCTCGCGCGTCGTGTCCTCGTCCCGGCGGCCCGCGCCGGGGTCGTTGCGGAAGGCGCGGAAATCGTGGCGGCCGACGAGTTCGGCGGCGGCGGCCCGCATGAGATCGAGATCCAGCGGCGCGGCGACGCGCCACGCCACGCGCTCGGCGGCTGGGGCCGGCCGCGGATCCTCGCGTAGCCGATAGCGATACAGTTTCTCGACGGCGTCACGCTGCGGGCTCCAGCCGCTCGGCGCCGGCGCGAAGAGCACGACGCGGATCGAGGGCGGCAGGATCATGTTGCAGATGCTGCGGAGGCCGTCCGGCGGCAGCGCAGCATCGGAGGAGAAGGCGATCGCCTGGCCCTCGGCGTGCACACCGGCGTCCGTGCGGCCCGCTGCCTGCACCGGGGCGCGCGCCGCCGTGGCGAGTTCCAGAGCGGCCTCGATCATCTCCGCGACGCTGACCACTCTCCGCTGGCGCTGCCAGCCCGCCCAGTCGGTCCCGTCGTAGGCGACGACACCGCGGTAGCGGCGGGCCTCGCCGAGCCTCCGCGGCGGGCGGCAGCCGGCGAGCCGACGGTGGTCCAGGAGCCGCCGCGCGGCCTCGCGGGCCAATGTCACACCCGGTGTCACACCCGGTGTCACGCCCGGCGTCGCACCCGGTGTCACACCCACTGTCGGCGCTGGCGCGAGGACGGGATGCTGAGCTGCTTGCGGTACTTGGTGACCGTGCGGCGCGCCACGCGCAGGCCCTCCTCCTTCAACTTCGCGGCGACGTCGTCGTCGCTGAGCGGCTTCGTGCGGTCCTCGGCGTCGATGATCGCCTTGACGAGGTTCTTCACCTTGTGGCGCGACTCGACCTCACCGCTGTCGTTCGCCGTCCCGCCCGTGAAGAAGAACTTCAGCGACTTGATGCCCCGCGGCGTCTGCACGTACTTGTCGGCGATCGCGCGGGAGACGGTCGAGACGTGGATGCCGAGCTCGTCGGCGACGGTCTGCATCTTGAGCGGACGCAACGCGTCCTCGCCGCGCTCCAGGAAGGCCCGCTGGTGATGGAAGATGCGCTGCGCCACGCGGGAGAGGGTCTGTTGCCGTTGCTGGATGGCCTCGATCAGCCAGCGCGCGCTGTCGATGCGCTTGCGATAGAGGTTGCGGATGTGGTCGGGCATCGCCGCGTCACCGACGATGTCGAGAGCCTCGTCGGAGACCGCGAGCGGCGAGATCAGCGAGTTCACGAGATCCACCTCGAAGTCCCCGTCCTGGCGCTCGTTCACGACGACGTCGGGGTGCACGGCCTGCGCCTGCTCGGGTGCGAGCCATCCCCCGGGGCGCGGGTCGAGAGCGCGCAACTCGCCGATCACGAGTTGCAGGTCCTCGAGGTCGAGCCCCATCTCGCGCGAGATCTTGGCCATGCGGTTACGCTCGAGATCCTCGAGGTGATCCTCGATCAACCGCCGCTTCTCGGCGTACAGCAGATCGTCCGGATCGAGTTGCAGCAGCAGCGTCTCGACCACGGTGCGCCCGGCGATGCCGCGTGGATCGAGGGACTGCACGATACGCAGCGCCGCGGCCACGTCGTCGAGGTCCACGCCTTCGAACCGCGCGTCCCGAGACGCCTGCTCGAGGATCTCGAACAGCGGATAGAGCAGCAGGATGTCGCGCTTCGAGAGGTGTTCTCCCCCCGGCAGCGCGCGCACGTCCTGGAGACGCGCGAGCACCTGCTGCGCCTCGAGCACGTTGCGATCGCGCGCCTCCTCCGCCGCGGCCACCTGCGCTGGCGTCACGCCGCGCCGCAGCTTGGGCACCTTGACGGCGGCGACACCGTCCACCGCGGCCACGATGTCGATCAGCGGCTTGGTGAGGTAGCAGTGCTCGTCGGTGGCCCCCAGGAACGGCTCCACGAAGCGATGCGGCGCCAGGTACCCGCGGTCATCGAGGTTGTAGATGACGAGCAACGCGAGCTCGTGCCGCTGCTGCTCGAACGCGGCGCCCGAGAGCTGGGCGGCGAGGACGTCCTGCAGCGACGCCGGGCGCCCCGGGCTGTTGGCGAGCGCCTCCATCTTTGGATCCCGCTCACCCTGGGCCACCTTGCGCACGGGCGGGCGCCACTCCCAGTCGTCAGGAGAGAAGTCGTCCATGTCGGACTCGCTCGGGCCGTCATCGACCTCTTCCTCCTCGCGCTCGACGACCGGCTCCGGCGTATCGACGATCAGCGCGTCGTTCTCCGAGAGCTGCTGCTCCACGTAGTCCTGCAGATTGACGGAGGGCAGTTGCAGGATCTCGATGGCCTGGATCATCTGCGGCGCCAGCACCTGCTTCTGTTGCAGTTGCAGCCTTGCATGAAGACCCAGTTCGAGACGCACGGCCGAGTTCACCTCCGAGTGGACGCCCTCTCATCGGACGTCGTCGCTGTCACACTCGAATGTAGCGCACGACGACGACCCGTGCAGCTTCAAACCCAGTTTGGCGCGCTTTTTGCGGTCACGGAGCGGTGTCGGGTTGCGGCGTGTCCTGCTCGCCGGGCGCTCCGGGAGCCTCGGACCCGTCCGCATCGCGCCCGTCCGAGGTCTCGGCAACGTCGAAACGGCCGCGGACGGCATCCTGCAGCATGGCGGCCGAGGCGTTCTCGAGCGAGTACCCGGTCGGCACTCCGCGTGCGATGCGGGTCACCCGCACACCCGTCGGCAGGAGGGCGCGCTCGATCTCGAGGCAGGTTCCGTCACCCTCGAGATCCGGACTCGTCGCGACGACGATCTCGCGCACGTCGTCCTCGCGAACGCGGCATACCAGCCGCTCGATGGTCAGTTCGGCCGCGCCCACTCCGTCGAGCGGCGACACACGCCCGCCCAGGACGTGGTAGAGACCCCGCCACGCCGCAGCCTCCTCCATGGCGACCACGTCGCGCGGCTGCTCGACGACGCAGAGGCGGGCGGCGTCCCGGCGCGCATCCGAGCAGATCGCGCACGGATCCTGCTCGGTGATGTTGGCGCAGCGCGAACAGGACCGCGTCCGCCGCTTGACCTCGTGGATCGAACGGGCGAGACGATCCGCGTCGTCGCGCGGCATGCGCAGGATGTGGTGCGCCAGGCGCTCCGCGGTCTTGCGCCCCACTCCGGGCAACCGCGAAAGCTCCGCGAGGAGCTGGTCCATCGACTCGCCGTACGACATGCTGAGACTTCTCCGGGCCGGACGATCCGTGCGGGTCAGCCCGCACGGTCCATGGGGCTCGATGACTCCGTCGTGATTCGCGTTCGCGGCCCCGCCTCGCCCGCGGGCTCCACGAACGAGTCGGCACTCCCGTTGTCCATGGGTGCGCCCTCTCAGAAGAGACCAGGCAGGGAGAGGCCGCCCGTGACCTTGGCCATCTCGCTCTGCTGCATCTCGTTGGCGGCTTCCTGGCTCTTGGTCACGGCGGCCACGATCAGGTCCTCGAGCATGCCGATGTCGCCGGGGTCCACGACCTCGGGCTTGATCGTCAACTTGACGAGCTCGCCGTTGCCGTTGGTGTACGCGGTGACGAGTCCGCCGCCCGCGTCGCAATCGACGACGCGCTCCTTGAGTTCCTCACGCAGACGCACGAGGTTCTTCTGCACGGACTGCGCCTGGCGCAGCATGTCGGGGTTGAAACTGGACATCGACTCGGTCTCCGGTGACGCGCTCCCGAGTGACGGACTGTCACGTCTCGCGCTCTCGGGTTCTCTTGCGCTTGCAGGCGGTCTTGCGCTCTCAGGTGTTGCGTTCCGTGTCGCGTTCCCCGGTATCTCGCTCTCCGGCGTCGCGCTCCAAGTGGACGATACGCGCGCCGAGCTCGCTCTCGGCGAGTTTCGTGAGCGGCGCCTGGCGCGCGGCCTCGACCTCGGCCGCCGACAGGCGGTCGCGCACGAGATCGCGGGGCCGCTTCTGCGCGACCGCCTGCGGGTCGTCGCCGGGATGGTCGTCGCGCTCCGTGGTCCGTACGTGCAGACGGTACCCGAAGACGCTCTCGAGCGCGTCGCGGAACGGCTCGCGGAGGTCGGCACCGTCGAGCGCGTTGCGGTGGTACGAGCCCGAGCGCGGGAACGAGAGCACGAGCGTGTCACCCTCGACGTCCTCGACGCGGGCGGGCTGCAGGTGCGCCATCAGACGCGAGCTGGCCTTGCGCGCTGCCTCGCGTACGTCGCCCCATCGCGCCCGCAGGCCGCCGGCGTCCAGTTCGAAGGGCTGCGCAGCGTCCGGGTCCGCTGCCGCCGTCGCCGTCGCCGTCGCGTCGGGAGCGGGCGAGGCGGGGGGAACCGACGTCGCCTGCGACGGCTCCGAAGCCGTCGCAGCGCCGGCCGGCGGGGCGGGGGGCGGCGGGGCGGGGGGCGGCGGGGCGGGGGGCGGCGGG
>JAJRVY010000013.1 GCA_024277065.1 Planctomycetota bacterium | reverse complement strand
GCTTCCGCATCGACGATCTGCCCGACGGCGAGTACAGCGTGCGCGCGAAGATCAGGACGTTCGAGGTCGGCGGGGCGGTGGCCACGGCGGGGGCGGACGATGTCGAACTCGTCGCCGAGCGTCCGGCGGACCTCGAATTCGAACTCGTGTTCCCCACGGGCGCCGGGCGCGTGCCGGTCACCGTCACGCTGCGCGACGCGACCGATCCCGCCGCGCGGCCGCGCTCCGTACGCATCGACCCGGACGCCCCGGGTGCGCGCGGACGCATCGAGATCGTGCGCCACGGCCGCTACGACGTGACGGCCGCCGGCGGTGCCTGGCGCTGCCGCATGAAGGACGTCGCCGTCGCCGACGGTCGCCGGCCACCGCTGCGGCTGACCCTCGAGCGCACGCTGGTGCGCCGCCTCTCGCTCGTGGACGCCGGCGGCGCGCCCCTGCCCGGGAGACGCATCATCGTGGCCCCCGTCGTGGCACGAGTGAGCAGCCCCGAGGCCGTCTTCACGGGTGAGGGCGGCGTCGTGGAACTGGGGGGGCTGGCCGAGGGCGCGTGGGAGGCGCGGGTGGTCGAGGAAGGGCGCCCGCCGCTCGTGCACCGCTTCACCGTGGACGCCGACCGCGACGATGAGATCGTGCTGCGCTACCCGCCGCACGGAACGATCGTGGTCGTGATCGACGCGGAGGCCGCCGCGGGCGGTGGCGGAGCCGTGATCTCCCTCGAGGACGCGCGTGGCGCGGAGGTTGTCGCGTGGGGACCGCGGGCCTTCAAGCTGGCATCGCGCTGGCGGGTGCCCGCGGACGGCCGGCTCGAGCTGCGCGGCGTTCCCATCGGCCGCGTCACGGTGGTCTTCACGCCCCCGTCCGGCAGCCCCGCGCGGCGTTCGACGGACGTCGAGGCCGGAGGGACCGCGACCGTTCGTCTGCCCTGACGCGCGAGTAGCGGCCCACGATCCATTGACCAGAGCCGGGTCGTCCGAGGACGATGGAGAGCTTGGAGACCTACGCAGGGCGCCGTGGCGTCCGGAACGGAGGAACGCATGGCCGAGCTGCACGTCCTGACGGGTGACTGCGGCGAGCGCGGCGTGCCGCTCGGCAGCGACCCGGTGACGTTCGGGCGCGGCGATGCGTGTGACGTCGTCCTCGAGGAGCAGCGCGCGAGCCGCGTCCACTGCACGTTCCGGCCTGACGGAGACGGCTGGCGCGTGATCGACGAGGGCTCCTCGAACGGCACGTTCCTCGGCGGCAAGCCGGTGTTGTCGGCCCGCCTGCAGCCCGGCGACGAGCTGGAGATCGGGCTGACCGTGATCACCTACGTCGCCGAGGCCGTCACGCCCGTGCGGCAGCGCCGCGTCGTCGAGAAGCGCCCCGCGTGGGGTCTGCTCGCCATGCCGGTCGTGCTCGGCTTCGCCGCCTACCTGGGCCTCGGCGCATTCGAGAGCGCGTCGGCGGAGACGCGCGATAAACACCTCGAGGAAGCTGCGCGCCTGGCTGTCACGCGCGCCGATCTGCCGTTGCAGAAAGAGGCGCGCACGTCGATCCTCGCGGCCTTCGAGAAGCAGCTCCCGCCACCTCCCGCCGCCTTCCGCGCACGCAGCGTCATCGCGTCCGCGCTCGCCGCCGGGAGCGCCGGCGAGACCGCGCGCGACGACTCGTGGCGCCGCGCCCTGACGGACCTGCGCGGGGCGTGGGATCACATGGCGCCCGTCCAGCGCCGCGCTCGCCTGGCCGAACTGCTCGAGCGGCACATGGACAACCCCGATGCCGTGCGCGCCGTCAAGGAACAGCTCGAACGGCTCGTGCGCGGCGGGAGGGACCGCGCCGACGGCGATCAGGAGCGCACGTCGCGGGACGCGGCGCGGGCCATCGCCGAGGGGCGCCTGGCCGACGCGCTCGATCTCTGGAGCGGACGGCTCCTGCGCGCGGGCGCGCTGGATCGCGCGACCGAACGCGACGTCGCCGCGCGCCTCGACGAGATCCTGGTCCTCGCCCGCGCTGCCGCCGAGAAGACGTTGGACGAGTCGCGGCGGCTCACCGAGGGGGGCGATGCCGCCGCCGCCGCAGCCCACGTCACGGCCGCCCTCGAACGTCTGCGCGGCACCGGCTACGACGCCTGGCTCGCCGCGCGTACCGGCGGCAAGCCGACTGCGCAGCGCGGGGGCGTGGCCGTCCTGGACGTCGCGCGGCCGGGACCGTCCTCGACGAAGGAGCGCACGATCGCGTTGCGCGTGTTGTCGTCGGCCGAGGATCTGGCGCGCCTGCGGCGTTTCGACGACGCGGCGGCGCGTCTCGGCGAGGCGCTCCCGTCGGTGACCGATCACGGTCTTCGCGGCGACCTCCAGATGCGGCTCGCGGACCTGCGCGCCGAGGCGGCCGTGGTCCGGGCCGTCCTCGCGCAGGTGGCCGAGACCCCGCGCGCGTTCAGCCCCCTGCGCCTGCCGGGTGGTGTCTACAGGGTCAATGGCGCGACGAGCGACGCCTTGCTCATCGCCAAGGGCGAGGAGAGCGCGGCGCGCACGCTCGGGGAACTCCCCGCGGCGGTCCTCTCGCACCTCTTCGAGAAGGCGAGGCTCGATGACGTCCAGTTGCGCGCGGCGGCCATCGTGCTGTTCGACGTCGGCGAGAGCGAGGCGTACACGGCGACCATGCGCCGCGCCCTCGCCACCGACGACGACGTCGTGCGCAACGAGACGTCCGCCGTCCACGCGCGCCTGCTGGGCCGCGAGACGCCGGACGGCGGCTACGTCCCGCATCCCGACGCCGACGGCGGGATCATCACCTGGGACGAGTTCAAGGAGATCCAGAACCGCGAGAAGATCGCGGAGTACACCAAGGAGCTGACGAAGATCGTCGTCGCCGTCGAGACGTCGAAGCAGGCCAAGCAGATCGAGCGCGTGCGGCAGGCCTACGCCAAGCTGGAGGCGGCGCGGGACTTCGCGCTCGAGCTCATCTTCGACGAGGTGAAGTACTTCTACCCGTACCGCGACCGCATGAAGGAGTACATGCCCGTCAAGCTCGAGGTCGAGCGGCGCGTCAAGCTCGTCGAGGACGCGTGGGACAGCAGCGCCAAGACCAGGCCCAGGATCGACGCGAAGATGGAGGGGCAGCTCGCGCGCGCCGAGTAACTGCGCATCGAGATCAACTACCTCGGCGCGTCCACCGACGGGCTCGATGCACGCCTCGACGCCGTCACGACGTACCTCGGCCACGAACTGACCGTGCGCACCTTCTTCGAGAACGAGAAGGACCGCGAGCTGCTCGCGTACAACGCCGCGGTGATGGCCGGCAACGCCGTCATGGACACCGTCGCGACGAAGGACGAGCGCGAGCAGGTGCGGATCACGAACGCGTACCGCATCATGATGGGGCACCGCCGCGCGCTGCACATCCAGGACCAGCTCACGTTCGCCGCCCGTGGGCATTCGGCCGACATGACGCGCCTCGGGTTCTTCGACCACTTCTCGCCGGTTCCGGGGAAGCGCTCGCCCTCCGATCGCATCCGTGCCGAGGGGTATCCGCTGGCGGGCGCGTCCGAGAACATCCACCGCGGTTCCGGCGACCCGATGGGCGCGCACCTCTCCTGGCGCGGCTCCTCCGGCCACCACCGCAACCTCCTCATGCCGTCGTGGTTCGACATGGGCACGGGACGCGACGGCCGCAACTGGACCCAGAACTTCGGCTTCACCGAGAAGCAGATGCTGGAGGATTGACGTCCCGACCCGGGGCGCACCACGAGTCGAGCCGGGGATGGGCGGCCCGCACGGCGGGCGGGGGTAGGACGGATGCCGAAACTTCTGATCGCGGGCCGCTCGGGCGAGCGCGTCCACTCGTTCGGAGACTGCGAGGTCGTGCTCGGGAGCGACGCCTCGTGCGACGTCGTCATCGCGGGCGGCGACGTCTCACCGGAGCACTGCAAGATCCAGCCCGTGATGGGCGCGTGGAAGATCGTCGATCTCGAGAGCGATGCGGGCACGCGCGTGAACGGTGCGTACGTCAATCAGCGGCCGCTGCGCTCGGGCGACGTCCTCGAACTCGGGGACGTTCGGGTCGTCTTCCAGGCCGCGGGCGCCGCCGTCGCCGCGCCCGCACGCGGCGTGGCGGCGTCCTCGCCGCGAGCGGGCGGGCGCCGCACCGCGTCGTCGCGAGGCGGACGCCGCGCGCGTGACGACGCGCCGCCCGGTCGTGAGCGCCCGGTCCGTCGCGCCCGGCGCCGCCAGTCCAACGGCGGTCTGACGGCGCTCCTCATCATGGGGGCGCTGCTCGTCATCGCCGGCGGCGGCTACCTCCTGCTGAAGCCCGGGACGTCGCCGAACGAGCTGGTCTTCATGCGCATGCAGAAGGCCGCGCAGGCGATGGACTGGCAGGGCGTCCTACGCGAGGGGCAGGCCGGCAGCGCCCGCGATCCGGACTTCGGCAAGCGCATCGCGGATCTGCGCACCATGGCCGAGCAGCAGATCGTGAACGACGCCGGGCGCGAGAAGCTCGGTGAGGCGACGAAGGCCTGGAACGCTCTCCGGCTCTGGCGCCAGGACGACAACTGGAAGAATGACGACGAGTACGTGAGCCGCCTGGACGCGTTCCTCGCGGAGTACGCGCGCTACGGCGGCGCCAGCGTGGACATCGCGCGGCAGGAGCGCGCCCTCGTGGCGGGAAGCGCCGAGGCCGGTGAGGCACGCAACGTCGGCGAGGCGTGGGCGCGGCTGCAGGCCGACGTCAAGGCGCTGAAGGCCAACGGCCTCTACGGCCTGGCCATGCAGAAGGCCGAGGAGTTCGGCTCGCAGTGGGGCGCGCAGGACGCGGACTTCGCGCAGCAGGCGCGCATGCTCCGCACGACGCTGCGCAGCGATGCCGAGAAGTGGCTCGGCCTGCAGATCTCGCGGGCGCAGCACAAGATCGACCAGGGCACGAAGTTCCAGGCCCGCAAGATCCTCGAGAAGGCGGCCGAGCGTATCGGCATCCCCGAACTCGAGGCGCGCGCGGCCGACATCTTGCGCGAGCTCATGCAGTAGCGGGTTGCTCGCGTGGCAGCCGGGCGTAGCCTCGTGTCATGACCAAGTGCCCCGTCTGTGACGGCCGTGGCTCCCGTGAGGAGAGCGGCTGCCTCGTCTGCGGCGCCGGCGCAGAGGGCGCCGCGTCCCCTCCGGCCGAGATCCCCGTCCTGCCCGTGACCGACGAGCAGCCGCTGCCAGAGGACGAGCCGCCCACGACCGCGGCCGTCGATCTGCGTCTTCCGAGCGACGAGCCCGACGGCGACGGACCCGTCATCGAGCCGCCGCCGCTCCTGCCGCCCGATCCTCCTCCTCCGCCGCACGCGGACATCACGGTGCGGGCACGTTGCGAGTATGCGTCGATCGCCGCGGACGACGCCCCCGTCACGGGCGTGCTCGTCGAGATCGAGGCCGACGGCAGGCCGTTGCGCGAAGGCGCCGAGGGACCGGTCGCGCACGTCATCCTGGCGCTCGATCTCTCCGCCAGCATGAATCACCCGGACAAGTACCCCGTGCTGCGCGACGCCGTCGAGCGCATGATCGCGGACCTGCGCTCGGCGCGGTCGGCGGACGTGCTGATCAGCCTCGTCGTGTTCTCCCGCGGCGCCACGGTCCTCCTGCGCTCGACGGCGGCGCGCCGTATTCGCCCCGAGCGGCTCTTCGACGCCCTCGAGCGGCACCAGCTCTGCTTCGGCAACTACACGGACATCGCGGGCGCGCTGTCGCGGGCCGGGCGCATCGCCTACGAGGAGTGCCGCCGCAACAGGACCTTGCCCGTGCGCGTCTACCTGCTGACCGACGGGCGCCCGCAGGACATCGACGGCGCGCGCCGCGCGGCCGACCTGCTCGCCAAGGTGCCGTGCGACGTGCACGCGCTCGCCTTCGGGGCGGACGCCGATGTCGGCATCCTCCAGGATCTCTTCGCCGGGCGCCGCGGCGGTACGGTCAAGAGCGTGCGCAAGGAGACCATCCGCTCGGCCTTCGAGCGCGTGGCCGAGGTGGCGCAGCGCGTCGTCGCGACGCGCTGCCCCGTGGCCCTCGACCTGGCACCCGGCGTCGTCGGCGGCGACGTCTTCCGCTACCGTCCCGCGCGCGTGCGCTTCCCGGATCCGGCCTTCGCCGGCGGCAAGCGCTTCCGCGCCGACCTCGGCACGATCGAGGCCGGGCGCACGTACACGCTGCTCGTGGAACTGCGTCCGCCCGAGCGCGACGAGGCCGAGACGCACCTCGGCGACGTGACGGTGAGGATCCCGGGCCACGGCGGAGCGATCGAGACGCGCCTCGCGCTCCACGTGCGGCGCACGCCGGCGGGTAGCGACCCGGGCGCGGTGGACCCGCTCGTGCGCACGGCGCGCGACATCCTGGACGCGCTGACGGACGACGATCCCGAGGTCGCGCTGCGTGCGCTGCGGCTGCGGCGCAAGCTGTACGAGCAGGAGAAGCGCGATCCGGGCCTCCTGCGTCTGCTGGATCGGTCGATCAGGATGCTGGCGAAGACGGGTTCGCTCGACGGCCTGACGCGCGGCGAGTTCGCGACGCTGCGGGCGCACACGTGCACGTCCTCGTCCGAGGAAGCGGAGGCCGGCGCCGCCGTGCGCTGAGCGCCGGCAGCTCGTGACGTCCACGCCGCTCACACCGAGGGAACGCAAGATCGCGCGGCGCCTGGCAGCGCGCGGACGCGGCGCGCTGTTCGAGTGCCTGCGGCGCCTGCGCGGCGTGCGCATGCGCGAGCGCTTCGAGCTGGGGGAGTTGCGCGCGGTGGGCGGCGAGGGCGCCATCTTCACCGTGCGCGACCGCGGAGACGGGACCTCGCGCCTGCTCGGCAAGCTGCCGATCGTGCCGTGGGACCGCCCCATCCGCCTGACGTCGAAGATCCTGCGCGCCGCGCGCGCCGTCGTGGAGGGCGAGGCGCGCATCCTGACGGTCGCCGGTTGCCCCTACCTGCCACACTGTGAGGGGCTGCAGCAGTTCGACAATCCGCTGCTCGAGAGCGCGCGCGGCGGCGAGTTCGCGCGACCCGAGCCGTGCCTGGTGATGGAGCGCATCGGCGGACAGGACCTGGACACGTGGCTGTGCCGCGTGCACCGCGGCACGCTCGATCCGCAGCGCGTGCGTGCGACGCTCGACCGTGTCGTGGTGGGCGTGTTGCAGGCGCTGACCGACCTCGAGCAGCGGGGCTTCGTCTACGCCGATCTGCGGCCGGGGAACCTGCGCATCGTCGGCCGTCCGCGGCGCCGCGTGCGGCTGATCGACGCCGGCGGCGTCGTGCGCGCAGACGGTTCCGGAACGCGTTTCCCGCACGTGCCCTCGTACCTGCCGCCGGATGTGTTCTGTGCGGAGCAGAAGGGCCGCGCGATCGTTGCTACCCCCGCGCTGCACGCGGCCATGGCCGGACGCGCGCTCTACGAGGTGGCGACCGGCGAGGCGCCGCAGGCCGCGCGGGAACTCGACTCCGAACGCCTCGCTGCGTCGCGCGTGTCGTCCGCCGTCGCGGCGGTGATCGACGCCCTCGCGCGCGGCGGCCACCCCGCCTGCTCGTCAGGGCTCAGCGCCCTCGCCCAGCGCGCTCGCCGCCGCGTCCGCGGCGCGGGCCGCGTGCGCGAGGAGACCTGAGCGGCGGTACTGCACAGGTCCGGCGACGCCGAACGCCGGGCCGGAGACGTCGTAGCGCATCGATCTCGGATCCCGGTCTCCCGTTCGAGGAGTGTTCCGGGAGTCGTCGTACTCGCGCTCGTCCTGGCCCGCAACGTGGATGCGCGCTTCGTCGCGCTCGTGGGGGCGGCGCCGGTGCTGCTCGTCGTGCGCGCGACCCTCGTCCGGCGCGGCAAGGCGGCGTTCGCGCTGCGTCTGCTGAGCACATCGTGGGGCGAGCGCGTCGTTCGCCCGCGCGAGCCGCTCGCGCTGCGGCGGCTGTTCACCGCGTGCGGTGGCCCGGCGCGCAGCCGGGCGGCGCTCGACGACGCGACCTGGGACGACCTCGATCTCGACGTCGTCTTCGCCGACCTCGATCGCACGCTCTGCGCTCCCGGCGAGTACGCACTCTACGAGATGCTGCGCACACCGAGTCTCGACCCCGGCGAGCTGCTCGCGCGGGAGCGACGCATCACCTCGCTCGAGTCCATGTCCGCCACGCGCGACGTGCTGCGTGAGACCCTCGGACGGCTGGGGCGCAGCCCGATCGATCCCTTGACGGCCCTGCTCTTCGGCAACGCGCCGAGCGCGTCGCCGGACGTCGCGTTCCTCTCCGCGCAGGCCGCGCTCCCGATCGTCGGGATCGTGATCTGGGCCGTCTTCGGCGGAGCGCTCGGCCCTCTCGTCAGCGTCGGCGCCGTCGTGATGAACGCCGTCACGCACTTCCGCCTCAAGAACGACATCGCCGCTGCCGCCGACGGCATCCGCTACCTTGCCGTCCTGGTGCGCGTGGCGGGACGCATCGGCGCCGCGGAGCTCTCCGCGCAGGACGCGGATGGCGACGACAGCGACCTGCGCGAACTGCTGGACGAGATCGGCGCCGTGGCGCGCGCGGCGAAGCCCATTGCGTCCAAGGGCGCGCGCATCGGGTTGTCGGACCGCGGCGGCGGCGCGGACCTCCTGCAGTCGGTCTACGAGTACGTGTCGATCCTCTTCCTGCTCGAGGTGCGCAACTACCACGGCGTTCTCGGGCGCCTCGCCGCGTGCCGCGACGACCTGCGACGGCTCTTCCGCCTCGTCGGTGAGGTGGACGCGCTGCAGTCGATCGCGTCCTGGCGCGCAGGTCTCGCGAGCTTCTGTCGCCCGGAGTTCGTGGAGGACGCCGTCACGCTCGAGGCCCGGGACGCCGTCCACCCGCTGCTCGCCGAACCGGTTGCGAACTCGTTCGAGCTGCGCGGGCACTCTGTCGTCGTGACCGGGTCGAACATGTCCGGGAAGTCCACGCTGCTGCGGACGATCGGCCTGACCACCATCCTGGCGCAGACGCTGCACACCGTTCCCGCCCGCAGCTACACGGGGCATCCGCTGCGCGTCGCCAGTTCCGTCACCATTCGCGACGACATCGGCAAGGGGCAGAGCTTCTACTTCGCCGAAGCCAAGCGGCTCTTGCGGCTCTTGCGGTTCGCCGAGGACGACGGTCCGGCGCTCGTGCTGATCGACGAGCCGTTGCGTGGCACCAACTCGACCGAGCGCATCGCGGCCGTCTCCGAGATCCTGCTGCACCTGGCCGACGTCGGCGCGCTGGTCGTCGTCGCCACCCACGAACTGCCGATCGCCGAACTGGTCGCCGCGTCCTACGTCGCGTGCCACCTCGGCGACGAGGTCGATGCCGAGGGGCTGCGTTTCCCGCATCGCATCCGCCCGGGCGTCGCGACGTCGCGCAACGCAATCCGTCTGCTCGGCGAGCTCGGCTATCCGGCCGCACTCGTCACCGCGGCGGAGGCGCGCGCCGCTCGCATCGATCGCGGCGCGTAGCCCCCGCGGAGGCGGGAGGCGCGGGCCGTGCCCGCCCCGTCGCAGCGGGGAGGGCACCAGGCCCGCGCGGGCTACGCCTGGCCCAGGCCCATCGCGCGCAGCGTGGCGACGTCGATGCCGTCGCCGCCGCAGCAGTCCGCCGGCTTGCCGTCGATGACCACGGCGGGCACGCGGGAGATCCCGTACCGCTTCGCCTTGGCCTGCGCGGCCGCGTCGCCCTGCATGTCGAGCACCTGCACGTCGCAACTCGGGCACGCCGCGTCGCGGACGGCCTCGACGGCCGCCTCGCAGCAGGGGCATCCGGCTGAGAACACTTCGATCGTTCGCTTGACACTCATGGTGTACCTCTCTTCCGCGTTGCGCGGTGCTTCGACACGGGGTTGCTCTTGCGTGGCCGTTCGAGCCACAGATTCCGGAACGAGGCTCCGACCAGGACGCCGCGCCCGAGCGAGGACTTCACGCCCGCGTGGGCGGCGAGCAGGCTGCGCCTGCGCCGGAGTCGCGATTCGGGCGCGTTCGTGCCGCGCTTACGCATGACGTCGCCCTTCTTCGCGCGGCGCGATCCCCGCCCCGTCGTCGCTCTCGAGCGCTTCGAGGATGGGGCAGCTCGGGGCGCCGTCGCCGCACGCGCACGACCGGGCGAGCGCCTCGAGCGCGTCGTGCATCGACCGCAGCGCCCGCAGCTTGGCGCGGATGGTCTCGATCTTGGCCTGGGCCACCGCCAGCACGCGCGTGCGGTCCGCGGCGCGGGTGCGCCGCAGCCTCAGGAGCTCCTTGATCTCCGTCAGTGTGAAGCCGAGCCCTTGGGCGCGCTTCACGAAGCGGATCACCCGCGGCGCCTCCGGCCCGTAGTCCCGGTATCCCGAGGCGACTCGGCGGGGGTCGTCGATGAGTCCCTGGCGCTCGTAGTACCGCACCGTGTCCACGTTGACACCGGCGTCCGCTGCGACTCGTCCTATGCGCATGGACGAGAGTATGGAGTCTGGACCTCACTCCAGGGTCAAGGGCGATTCCGAGAAAGGTCCGGAAAGCCGCGCCGGGCGCGCTCGGGCGCATCCGTCGCGGCCCTGGGCGGCATCGGGAGGCGGCGCCGAATTGCGCTCGCAGAGGATGCCTTCGGGCTCTTACCGTCGCCCTCTGCCGCGTGCCGTCACAACTCGTGTGACATCGTCTGCGCGACGACTCCGACGGGCTTCACTTCATGTTCCGAATGGAATTCGAGGCCGATTGATGCGCCGCGCTGAGCGCGTTGGACAGCAACCGGTATCGGCGCGACTCCATCTGAATGCTCTGCTGCAGGGTCAGCATCTGCCTGTTCTGGTTCATCATGTCCTGGACCATGCCGCCACCACTCGGCGCCCCTGTGAGCCCTCTCGTGAGCCCCCCCGCGGCGCTCGCCAACTCATCCTCGGACAGCGCATCCTCTTCCGGAGCGGGCACTGCGGCGAGGATCTCGGTGGAGCCCTGCTCCACGATCCGCACCGTCAGCGTGTCAGGAAGCTCACAGCCCAGGAGCGTCTCCAGCGCTCCCCTCGGATCCTGCCTCAGCTCGGCCGCAAAGCTCGGGTCCTCCAGTGCCTTCGCTGCCACCTGATGCTCGATGTCCAGGCGATCTGCAAGGAACGTTCTCACTGCATCCGTCATGACTGGCCTCCTGTTCCCGGAACGTCCACGACTCGCGTGCGGGCCATCGATGGTCCCGGTCCCGTGCGCCCGAAGCAACGGTTTTCGGTTTCTTGGGCTGGCGGGAGCGGGAGCGGCATCGACACGAACGTACTCGTGCGCCTCGCGCCTCGAACACCCTCGGAGGACGTCGCCAGGCGCGTGACCGGCGCCGCGCTTCTTCTGTCCGCGCCTTCTCAGGCGACGCCGCAGGCGGCGCGCGCGCGGTCCACGACCTGGCGCGCCACGGCGCGGGCCCTCGCGGCCCCCGCGGTGAGAACGTCCTCGACGTACGACGGATCGGCCTGCAGCTCGGCGTAGCGCGCGCGACCCGCGGCGAAGTGCGCGTCGATCTTCGCCAGCAGCTCCTTCTTGGCGTCCCCGTAGCCCAGGCCGCCGGCGCGGTAGCGGGCGGCGAGATCCGCTCTCTCGTCATCCGTCGCGAAGAGCGCGTGGAGGCGGAACACCGTGCACGCGTCCGGGTCCTTGGGGGCCTCGACGGGCGTCGAATCCGTGACGATCGACATCACACGCTTCTTCAGCTTCTTGCCCGCGAGGAACATGGAGATGCCGTTGCCGTAGGACTTCGACATCTTCTGGCCGTCCACGCCGGGGACCACCTTGGCCTGGTTGAGGCGCGCCGCGGGGAGCACGAAGACCTCGGCGTCGTAGGTGCGGTTGAAGGCGCCGGCCATGTCGCGCGTGATCTCGACGTGCTGCACCTGGTCGGCGCCGACCGGTACGACGTCCGAGTCGTACGCCAGGATGTCCGCCGCCATGAGCGCGGGGTAGGTGAACAGACCGGCCGACGCCGGGAGCCCACGCGCGACCTTGTCCTTGTACGAGACGGCGCGCTCGAGCAGGCCCATGGGCGTGACCGTCAGGAGCAGCCACGTCAGCTCGGTCACCTCGGGCACGTCGGACTGCCGGAACAGTGTCGCGCGCTGCGGGTCCAGGCCCATCGCCAGGTACGACGCCGCGACGTCGAACGTGTTGCGCCGCAGCAGCTCCGCGTCCTGGATCGTCGTCAGGGCGTGGTAGTTGGCGATGAAGTAGAAGCTGTCGCCCGCCGCCTGGTTGTCGATGTGCTGGCGCATGGCGCCGAAGTAGTTGCCGATGTGCAGCTCGCCCGAGGGCTGGATGCCGGACAGGAAGCGCGCGGTGCTCATGAGGGCGGGCATCGTAACCCGGCGCGCCGAATCGTGCCGCGAAGCATGCGGGGCGCGTGGACGGCGGGGCGGGAGCCCTCCGCGTGCGGGTCGCGCCACCGCGTGGGCGCGCCGCGTTTCTCTTGTCCACACCTTCTCAGTCGCAGTAGATGCGCTTGCCGAGGGCGGAGAGGATCAGCTCCATCGCCAGGCGGCCCGTGCGATTGCCGACGTCCAGGATCGGGTTGATCTCGACCAGCTCGACGGCGCACATGCGGCCGGTCTCGGCCACGAGTTCCATCGCCAGATGCGCCTCGCGGTAGGTGAGACCGCCCTGCACCGGCGTCCCGACGCCGGGCGCGTGCTCGGGGTCCACTCCGTCCACGTCGAAGCTCACGTGGAAGGGCTCCGCCTCGGGGCCCGAGGCGATGGCGATGGCGTCGCGCATCACGTCCGGCATGCCGCGCTCGTCGATGTCCTTCATGGTGAAGACGGCCACGCCCGACGCCGCCACGACCTTGCGCTCGGCGTAGTCGAGGTCGCGGATGCCGACCAGCACCGCGCGCTCGGGCGGCACCTTGCGGCCGCGGAACGCGATGTCCGTGAGCTCCGCGCGGCCCATTCCGAGCAGGTGGGCGAGCGGCATGCCGTGGACGTTGCCGCTGCGTGAGGTCTCGGGCGTGTTCATGTCGCCGTGGGCGTCGATCCAGACGATCCCCGGCTGCACGCGCCGCTTCCTGAAATGCGCCGCGACGCCCGAGAACGTGCCGACGGCGCAGGAGTGGTCGCCGCCGATGACGACCGGCACGCGACCCCCGTCCAGCACGCCTCTCACCGACCGCGCGAGCTTGCGGCAGACGACGGCGATGGCCGGCAGGTGGTGGGCCTCGGCGTCGCCCTCGTCCAGCGTCTCGACCGCCGGGCAGTCGAGATCGCCGAGGTCTTCATGGTCACCGAACCCGGCCTTCGAGAGCGCGCCGTGCAGACCGGCGATGCGCACGGCCGAGGGCCCCATGTCGGTGCCGCGCCGCCCCGCGCCGAGGTCCAGTCGCACGCCGAGCACCGAGATCGGCCGGCGGGGGATGCGGTGGCGCCTGGTCATGGACGACGAAGGTACACCGTCGCCGTCCGCGGCGTCAGAGCGGCTCGCGCTCGGGCGTCGCCGGCGCCTGCGCGAGCGGCGCGCCGAACAGCTCGCGGAACGTGCGCGACGTCGCCGCCACGTCGTCCGGAGCGCCCTCGGCCTCGACGCGGCCCGCGCGCAGCACGACCACGTGGTCGGCCGCCAGCACCGTGCTGCGGTGGTGGGCCACGACGATCGTCGTGCGGCCCTTCGCGAGGGCCGCGAGCGCCTCCTCGACCAGGCGCTCGTTCTCGGGATCGAGGGCCGACGTGGGCTCGTCGAGAAGCAGGATCTCGGGGTCGCGCAGGACGGCGCGGGCGATGGCGATGCGCTGGCGCTCGCCCCCCGACAGTCCCGCACCGCTCTCGTCGAGCAGCGTGTCCCAGCCGTCCGGGAGACGGCCGACGATCTCATCGACGCGCGCCGCGCGGCCTGCCGCGACGATCTCTTCGCGCGTCGCGCCCGGCTGCGCGTAGGCGACGTTCTCCGCGAGCGTGCCGCCGAAGAGCCGTGCGTCCTGCGTCACCAGTGCCATGCGCGCGCGGAGTCCGGCGAGCGTCGCGTCGCGCACGTCCACGCCGTCCAGGAGCGTCGCGCCGGCGGTCGGGTCGAGCAGCCGCGGCAGCGTGTGCAGGAGCGTCGTCTTGCCCGCCCCCGAGGGGCCGACGAGAGCCGTCGTGCGGCCTGCGGGTGCGCGCAGCGTGACGCTCTCCAGCGCGATGCGGCCGTCCGGGTAGACGACACGGACGTCCTGCCACGAGATCTCGTGCGCGAGCGGCGGCAGTCGTCTCGCTCCCGGGCGCTCGGCGACCTCCGCCGGCAGATCGAGGGTCTCGAAGATGCGCCGGGCGCCGGCGATGCCGCCCTGCAGACGGCTGGAGGCGCCGATGACCTTGCGCAGCGGGCTCCAGGCGGCGGCGAGCAGGAAGAACACCGCGAGGAACGTCCCGACGTCCATCTCGCCGCGCGTGACCAGGACGCCGCCGAAGAAGAGCAGTGGCGCGATCCCGAGCACCTCGGCCACCTGCAGGCTGGGGTCCGAAGCGGCCTCCAGCCGGGCCAGGCGCTTGGCCCACGCGAAGACGCGGTGCGTGGCGGCCCGGAAGCGCTGCCGCTCGTGCTCTTCCTGCCCGTAGACCTGCACCACCGGCAGCGCGTGGGCCGTCTCCTGCACGCGGGACAGGAGATCCGCACGCTTGGCGAGCAGGCCCTCGGCGGCGCGGCGGATGCGGCGCCCCAGGAACTGCGCGAAGAGCGCCACGGGGGGGACGAGCAGGAGCGACGCGAGCGTGAGCTGCCAGGACAGCCAGACGGCGGCGCCGAGCGAGAAGACGAAGCGCGCGGGCGACAGCACCAGTGTGCCGATCAGCGTCGTCACGGCCTTGCCGGCCATGTCCAGGTCGTAGGAGAAACGCGCCGTGAGGTTGCCCATCCCGAGTCGCGCGAGAGTGCTCTCGTCGTGGCGCGTCAGACCGTCGTAGAGCGCCTCCGCGATGTCGAGCTGCGCGCGCGTCGTGACGATCTCGACGATGTAGCGGTGTGCGAACGTCACGATCGCGTTCAGCAGCGCCACGATCAGGAGCCCGAAGAGCAGCAGGCCCATGAGGCGCACGGGATCGTCCTGCGCGAACTCCCCGGCGAGGTCGGCGGCGCGTTCCCCGAGCCGCCCCCCGCGCCGTAGCAGCCGCAGCGCCCGCCCGACCCCGTCCTGCTCGAAGACGACGTTCAGGATGGGCGCCAGCGCCGCCACCGATCCCGTACCGAGGCCGGCGGCGAGCAGGCCGAGCGCGGCGCCGGCGGCGACCCCTGCGCGGTGCGGGCGCACGAATCCCAGCAGCCTCCGGATGGTGAGGCCGGCGGGGGCGGGCGCCGCGTCGCGGGATGCGTTCATGGGTTGCGCCAGGGTACTGCCGCGCGGGTCCCGAGGCTCGCACGCCCCGCAACGGCGTGCGATCGGCGGCGTCATTGCGGCCAGCGATCCTGTTTTCCCGTCTCGGGGGGCCGCGGCCGACCGTCACAATGTCCCGGGGCGCCGCTACACGTTCGGGCGCGCCGGCCGGGAGTGCTCCATCCGTCTCCAGCGCTATCTCCTGCGTGAGCTCGCCGCCGCGTTCGCGTTGCTGCTCGCGATCGTCACGGCGATCGTCGGGGCGGGCCTGCTGCTGCAGTTCCTGCACCGGGCGCCGCAGCTCGGCCTGATGGCTCTGGTCAAGGGCCTGCCATACGTCTTGCCCGAGGCGTTTCCGATCACCGTGCCGCTGTCGTTCCTCGTCGCGTGCCTGCTGACCTACGGGCGCTTCGCCGATGACAACGAGTTCACGGCGTTTCGGATGGGCGGACTGCATCCCTGGCACGCGGTCGCGCCCGCCATCGCGCTCGGCGCCGTACTCGCGATCTTCACCGTCTGGCTGAACACCGACGCGCTGCCCTGGGCCGTGCTCGGCAAGCGCGCGGTGCTGCGCGATCAACTCGCGCAGTTGATCCGGGCCATCGAGGAGGGCGCGACCACGACCGTGAACCCGAACGACGGCTTCCAGCTCTCGTCCGCCTCGCGCGCTGCGGACGGTGCGTTCGTGGACGCCCACATCACGATCTCGCCGCGTCGCTCGCGGAGGGCCGAGGGCGGCGGGGGATCGGCAGTGGGCATCGACCTGGCGCGCGGCGGCGAGATCCGTGCCGACCGTGCGTGGCTGTTCTACGACGAGCCGGGTGACGCGCTCGTTCTGCGGCTCGAGAACGCGCTCTGGATGCAGGACGACATCACGATCGAGTGGGACGTGAACACCATCGCCGTCTCGCTCGACGCGCTCCTCGACGCGTCGCCGCACGAGGAGGCCAAGCGCTCCTCCCAGATGAGCGCGACCGAGTTGGCCTACCGCATCGAGCGTGGTTCGCCGGATCCCGCGAGGCTCCGCGGCTGGCAGGCGGAGTTCTGGTGGCGCATCGGCATGGGGCTCGCGCCGCTCGTCTTCGGCCTGCTCGGCGCTTCGCTCGGGCTCTGGAGCGCCCGCGGGTCGCGCGCTTCGGCCTTCCTCCTGTCGCTCGTGATCGCGTTGCCCGTCTATTACCCGCTGATGCGTCTCGGCCAGAATCTCGCCGAGAGCGGCGTGCTGCCGGCGCCGGTGGCGCTGCTCGGGGCGGACGCCGTCCTCGCCGCGACCGGGACCTGGTTCCTCGTGAAGGTCGTGCGCACGTGAGGTGGCGACTCGGCATCCTCGATCGCTACGTCGGGCGCCGCTTTCTGGGGCTCTACGGGCTCTGTCTGATGTTCTTCGTGCTGCTCTTCATGGTCGTGGACGGCGTGGGGCGCATCGACGACTTCATCGAGAGCAGCGAGCAGATGCCCGAGGGCGTCTCCGTGCTGCCGCTCGCACTGGAGTTCTACCTCAATCGCATCCCCGTGTTCTCGGTGCTCTTCGCGCCGTACCTGACGCTGTTCGCGGCCATCGCGTGTCTGATGACGTTCTCGCGTCACAACGAGCTGACCGCCATGATCGCGTCTGGGCGCAGCCTCCATCGCATCCTGCTGCCGGTCTACGTGTCGGCCGTCGTCATCACCGGGATGCTGCTCGTCGCCGAGGAGCACGTGATCCCGGCGGCGCTCAGTCGCCTGAAGAACGTCGAGATGCGTCTCGAGGGCAAGGAGGCCGCGCGGGGCGAGCGCGTGCCGCACCTGCGCGACGGCACCAACACGTTCGTCGCCCGGCGGTGGATCATGGAGGATCTGCGGCTCAGCGACGTGCGGTGCCTGTCGTACTGCGACGAGGCCGGGGACGGGAATGCCGAGGGCGCGCTGCCGCCGGGCCGTCTCGTGGCCGACGCGCTCATCTACCGCCGCCGACCGGCGGACGGTCTCGAGGCGTGGTTCCCCGTGGGCGGCGAACTGCGTCCTCTCGGCAAGGACGCCGACGGCCGGCTTCGGGAACCGATCGCGCTGCCGCCGGATCAGCCCGTGGCCTTCGGGCTGACACCGACGACGATCGCGGTGCTCGTGGAAGAGGACGTGGCCTCGCTGCCGAGCGATCAGATCCGTGAGCTGCGCCGGCTCTACCCGGACAAGTACGCCGAACTCTCGATGCAGCTCTACTCGCGCCGTACGCGGCCGATGGCGAACTTCGTGCTGCTCCTGCTGGGGTTGCCGTTCGTCGCCCGCCCGGGACAGAGATCGATCGCCTCGGGGCTGGCCGTGGCGTTCGGCTGCTGCCTCGTCTACATCACCTTCGACCTGTTCTGCGCCGAACTCGGGGCGAGGGGGGAGTTCCACCCGCTCGTTGCGTCGTGGCTCACTCCGGGCCTGTTCTTCGCCGTGGGCGTCGCGCGCCTCGACAGGATCATCACGTGAGACGCCACCGCGCCGCCGCCCCACGCTCTGCGGGGTCCCTTTGATGGGCTCCAGGCAGCCCCGCCGCTACGCGGACCTGTCGAAGCCGCGCACGCACTGGGACCTCACCGTCGAGCTGCCCGACGCCGGGCTGCGCCTCGACCGTTTCATGGCCAAGCGCGTGCGCTGGCGCAGCCGCACCGACCTCCAGGAGATGATCGCCGACGGGCTCGTCACCGTGAACGGTGTCGCACGCCGCAAGCCCTCGGTGCGCCTCAAGGACCAGGACCGCGTCGTGATCTCCATTCCGGAGCAGGAGGGGCTGCCCGACCCCGCGGACATCCCGATCGACGTGATCCACGAGGACGAGGCGCTCATCGCCGTCCACAAGCGGCCGGGCATCGTCGTGCATCCCACGAGCGGGCACACGCTCGAGAACGTCCTCTCCGCGATGCACGCGCGCTTTCGCGACACCGCCAACCCCGAGAGCGACCGCGTCCCGCACATCTGCCACCGCATCGACAAGGAGACCTCGGGCGTGCTGCTCTTCGCGTTCTCCGAGAAGTGGAAGGCGGCGG
Source organism: Planctomycetota bacterium (assembly GCA_024277065.1). GTDB lineage: Bacteria > Planctomycetota > JAJSAM01 > JAJSAM01 > JAJVHW01 > JAJRPF01. The sequence goes on along the minus strand of JAJRVY010000013.1, from coordinate 25,490 downwards.
TCTCCGCGCAGTTCGAGCGGCGCACGGTGTCGAAGCAGTACGAGGCGCTCGTGTACGGCCACATGCCGGCGCGCGAAGGCGAGATCGATGCTCCGATCCTGCACCGCACCGAGGGCTGGCCGCGGCTGATCGTCAACGACGCCGGACTTCCGTCGCGCACGTCGTGGCGCGTCGAGGACGAGTTCTCGCACGCGTCGCTGGTGCGCTTCTTCCCGCACACGGGCCGTACGCATCAGATCCGCGTGCACGCGGCGCACGTCGGGCACCCGCTGCTCTGCGACGACACCTACGGCGGCGCACGCCCGGTCTTCGCCTCGTGCCTCCGCGGCGTGCCCGAGGGCGAGCGCCCGCCGGGCGAGCAGCCGATCCTCTCCCGCGTCGCCCTGCACTCCGCGCGCCTGGCGCTGACGCATCCGGCGAGCGGCGAGCCGTTCGTCGCGGAGGCGCCTCTCCCTGACGATCTCGCCGCGGCCGTGGCGGCGCTGCGGGGGCTCTCGTGAGCACTGCGCTCACGCGGGCGCGCAGGCTGCGCAAGGCGAGCCACCGCCGGCAGAGCGGGCGCCTGCTCGCCGAGGGCGCGCACGTCATCGCCGAGGCTCTCGCGACCGGGCACGCGCCCCTCGAGGCCTTCATCTGCCGCGCAGAGGCGACGGACGAGGTGCGCGCCCTCGCCGCGCGCATCGCCGCGCCGCTCCACGACCTCCTGCCGCGCGAGCTCGCCGAGATCGCGGACACGCGCACACCCCAGGGCCTCGTGGCCGTGTTCTCCGAACCCCCTCCTCCGCCCGCGCCCTTCTCCCGCCCCGGGCTGTGGCTCGTGCTGGACCGCGTGCGCGACCCCGGCAACGCCGGAACACTGCTGCGCGCGGGCGAGGCGTTCGGCGCGCGGGGCGTCATCGCCCTGCACGGGTCGGTCGATCTGTGGTCGCCGAAGGCCCTGCGCGCCGGGCAGGGCGCCCACTTCCACCAGCACGTGCTGGTGGCGGGGGCGGCGGGCGTGGACGAGGACGTGCTCGCCGCGTTCCACGGCGCCGGTGGCGAGGTGTGGGCGGCGCAGACCGGGGGCGAGGACATCTACGATGCACCGCCGCCACCCGCGCTCTGCGCGCTCGCCGTCGGCAACGAGGCCGAGGGGCTGGACGACCACGTGCTCGCCGCCGCGGGGCGGCGCGTGGCGGTGCCACAGCGTGGGCGCACCGAGAGCCTCAACGTGGCGATGGCCGGCGTCGTGCTGCTGTCCTGGCTGGCACGGGGAGCACGGGGAGCACGGGGAGCACGGGGAGCACCGGGGCGTTGACGGACGGCGTGCCGGCGGTGGTCGCACGGGACCTCGCCAAGGTCTACGCGGGCGGCGTCGTCGCGCTGGACGGGCTGGATCTCGAACTCCACGCGGGAGAGGTTCTCGGGCTCGTGGGCCGCAACGGCGCCGGCAAGACCACGACGCTGCGGCTCGTGACGGGTCAGATCGCCGCGACCCGCGGCACCGTGGCCGTCATGGGCCTCGCCGCCGCCCGCGATCCGATCGGCGTTCGCGCAATCGTCGGCGTGATGCCCGCCGAGGACGCCACGTTCGAGCGGCTGACCGGACGCGAGATCGTGGAGCTGATGGCACGCCTCCACGGACTCGCGCGCGGTACCGCAGCGGCACGTGCGGCGCAGCTCCTGGATCTGCTCGGTCTCTCCGCACGCGATGGCGAGCGTCTGGCCGACGGCTACTCGACGGGAATGCGCCGCAAGGTGCTCCTGGCCTGTGCGCTCGTACACGCGCCACGCGTGCTGTTGCTCGACGAACCGCTGAGCGGGCTCGATCCAGGGGCCGCGTCGATCGTGCGCCGTCTGTTGCGCGAGCTCGCCGGACGGGGCTGCGCCGTGCTCGTGTCGTCGCACGCGCTCGACACGGTGGAGCGGCTCTGTGATCGCGTCGTCATCTTGCACGCCGGGCGCGCCTGCGCCGCCGGCACACTCGACGAGCTGCGCGCGCGGGCCGGCTGCGCGGCGGGCGACTCGCTCGAGGCCGTGTTCCTGGCGCTCACCGGCGGCGCGGCGCGTGGCGCGATCCCGGAGTGGCTGCGTTGAGAGCCGCCGTCGCCGCCGCGGTCGCTCTCGCCCGGGCCGACGTGCTCGCCGCGCGGCGATCGCTCGGTGCGGGGCCCGGGCCGCGCCGGCTGTCGGGCGCGGTGTCCGCGTTGCTCGGCGCCATCGTCGTGGCCGCCGGCGCGGCGTGCGGCGCGGCCGTGGGCGTCTGGACCGCGGCCGGCGGCGTGCATGCCGCCGCCGCCGCGGGAGCCGTGGACATGGCGCTTGCGGCGCTGCTCGCCGCAGCGCTCCTGGCCCCCCTGATCGGCGCTGCTCCGGCGCGACTGCGCGCGCTGGTGGCGTCCTGCGCCGCGCCCGTCGGTGGCGCCGCCGCCCTGCTCGCGGGCAGCGCGCGGCTCGCCTGCACGGCGCCTCTCGGTCCGGCGGCGGTCATCGCCTGCGGCGTGGCGCTCGGTCACGTGGCGCACCGCGGGGCGGGGGCCATGGCCCACGCCGCCCTCGTGGTCGTGGCCCTGGCGCTGTTCGGCCTCGGCGTGGGGGCGTGGCTCGAGTCGTGGAGCGCGCGGCGCGCGCGGCCGGGGCTGCTGCGCCTCGCTGCGGCGCTGCTCGTGCTCGGGGTCCTCGCCGTACTCGCGGGCGGCGGTCTGGCCTCCGCCGGTGGCGACCTCGTGAGCCGCCTCGCCGGTGCCCACGCCGCCCGCGCGCCGGCGGCGCTCTCGCCGAGCGGCTGGGCCGCGGCGGCGCTGCGCGGTGGCGCAGCGGCGCTGTGGGCACCGGTCGGCCTCGCCGCGCTGGGAGCGTTCGCGGCGCTGCTCGTGGCGCGGGACACGCGTCCCGTGGAGCGCCCGCAGAGCGCCGCGCGCGCGCCGCGGCGTTCGCGCCTGGCGGATGCCGTCCCCGGCCGCGGCGGCGCGCTCTTCGCCAAGGATCTCCTGCTGCTGCGGCGGGAACCGGCGGTGCGCGCCGCGGCGCTGCGCCACGCGGCGCTGGTGCTCCTGCCCGCGCTCGCCGTGATGTCGCCTGCGCTGGGCGCCCACGGTGATGCGGCGCGCCTCGCCCGTGCCGCCGCCTGGCTGCCGGCTCTCGGTTGGATCGCGGACCTCGGCGCTGTCGCGCTGGCGGGTGTCGTCATGATCCTGCTCGGCCTCGACGGCGGGGGGGCTGCCCAGGTCCGCGCGGCGCCGGTGCGCGCGACGGCGGCGCTCTTCGCCCGCGCCGCGGCGTGGGTGACGCTCGCCGCGCCGGCGCTGGCGGCATCGACCGCTCTCCTCGTGATCGCGTTCGGCATTCTCGTGGGCGCCGGCGCGGGTGAGATCTTCGCCGCCGCGGGACGCGCCGCGCTCGAGGCCGTCGCGGCGGTCTGCGCGGGGGCCGGGGCCGGCCTGCTCGCCGCCGTGATCCGCCCGCTCCCGCTTCCGGGACGGGGCGCTGCGCACGCCGCGCCACCGGGTGCCGGCGGCCTGCTCGCCGGCATCCTGGGCGTGCTCCTGACGTGCGCGGCCGTCGCGCCGGTCGCGGCGCTCTTCCACGGCGTCCCGGGCGCGCCGGGCCCTGCCCTCGGTCTGCTCGCCGGCCCCGCGATCGGCGCACTTGCGCTGCTCGTGGCAGGGGCGCTGCTCGAGGTTCGCGGCGAGATCGTCGCGCGCGCGCTCGCGCCACGCGCCTGACGTTCGCCGCTGCACTGCGCACATGTCCCGCGCCGCTCGCCGCAGCAGGGTCTCGAAATGCCTCGGAGCCCGCTTCACGCGGGAGCGTGGTCTGCCGATACGGAAGGGTCGTTCTAGAGGACGTGCATGCCCGATTCCGCCACCGAGGTCTCCGCCGCCAGACTCCGCGCACCACCGGTGCTCGAGGTCGTGCGACAGCATGCGCTGGGTCTCCTCCTCACGGGCGCGCCGCTGCACGAGTCGATCGCGCAACTCGTCGAGGTCGATGCCGTCCTGACGGGCCTCCTGCTGCGTCTCATCCGCTGTCCTCTCTACGAGGGCGCCGATGCCCGCGGTATCGACGTCGCGAACGCACTCCTGCGCGTCGGCCGCCCCGCGCTCGTGCACGCCGTCACGTACCTGCCGGGTCTTCCCGGCCATCAGGCCCGCGAGGACGTCGAGAGCGCATGTGGCGACTGGGTCCACGGTGTGGCCGTGGCGGCCGCGGCGCGGTGGCTGGCCACGTCCGAGCAGTACGAGGATGCGCAAGAGGCGTACACGGCCGGACTGCTGCACGACCTCGGTGGGCGCTGCTACCACGTTGCGCCGTGTGATGCCGCGGCGGCCGCCGAGCGGCTCACGGAGCGCTGGCACCTCGGCGCCCGCACGGCGCTCGTCGCGCGGGTGCACGAGGTCGTCTGCGACGGAACGCCGGCCGCCGTCGTCGGGGAGGGCGGCGGCGATCTCGACGAGCGCTCCCGGCGACTCGTGGGCATCGTGCAGCGTGCCTGTCGGATCGCCGTCGCGCTCGGGTACTCGGCACGATCGTGCGCGGGCGATTCCGAGATCCGCGCCGTCGCCCGGGAGGCCGCGGAGCCCGTGACCCTCGAAGTCGCTCATGCGTCCGCACTGCTGGGCCTCGACTCAGGCGCTTCCGAGGACTTCGCGCGCGTCCTCGCCAACGAGGAGGTCCGGCTGGGGGAGCTGGGCCACGAGCGCCGTCCTCTCGGCGCGACGGCCGCCGTCCTCGCCGAGGCCCATCGTCGCGTCGTGGGGTCACGCCGGCTCGGCTCCGTGGCCGACATCGTCGGGCGTGGACTGCTCGCCATCCGCGAGGGACTCGAACTCGACCGTGTCATCCTCCTGGAGCCGCATCCGACGGAGCCGTTCCGGCTGCACGGGCGCGCCGCGAGCGATCCGTCCGACCTGACCTACGCCGGCGGTGTACGCGGCGTCGCGTTCGAGCTGGACGGCGGGAGCGTGCTGCAGCAGGCCCTCGAGCGCGGTCGCGCCGTCGTCGGGAACTGCGACGAGAAGGACGCGCTCGTCAAACGGCAGCTCGGCGTCGAGTCGTTCGGCGGCGCCGTGCTGCGCGCCGGTGGCAAGCCGATGGGCCTCGTGATCGCCGATCGCTTCTTCTCCGGCGAGCCGGTGCGCACCGAGGACGTGCGACACCTCGAGATGCTCTGCGACGCGCTCGGCCTCGTACTCGACAACAAGGTGCTCGACCTCGAGGGGCGCAAATTGCGTACCCTGGCGGAGAAGGACGAACTGACCGGCCTCAGCAACCGGCGCAGTCTCGTGAGTACCCTGCACACCGAGATGGAGCGCGCACGTCGCTTCGAGAACGCTCTCTCGGTGGTGATGCTCTACGTGGATCACTTCAAGCGCTGGAACGACGTGCACGGTCACCAGGTGGGGGACATGGTGCTGCAGTCCGTGGCGCAACTGATCCTGGCCTGCAGCCGCGAGATCGACCACTGCGGACGCTACGGCGGCGAGGAGTTCCTCATCGTGCTGCCGGAGACGTCGGTGCAGCACGCCGTGCTCTACGCCGAGCGCCTGCGCGTGACACTCGAGGGCCACGGCGCGGACATGTTCACGAGCTACTCCGAGACGCCGCTGACGGTGTCGCTCGGCGTGACGGCGATGCGCGCCGGCGACGACATCGACACGCTGATCCGCCGCGCGGACACGGCCATGTACGCCGCCAAGGAGCACGGCCGCAACCGCGTGTGCGTGGAGACGGTGCAGCCGCTGGACGTGGACGGCGACCGGCTCTGAGCCGTGCGCGGCGGGCCGCCGCGGGCGGACGGTCGCGGGTTTGTGTCGCGCGCGGCCGCTCTCCGCCGTCACACTCGCACGCCATGCCGGACGTCGCCCTCGTTCTCCGTGTCGATCGCAAGCGCGTCGTCGTCGAACTGCCCGGCGGCCGCATCTGCGACGCCTCCCTGCGCGGGCGCTTCCATCGTGGCCGCGGGCGGCAGAAGAGCCCCGTCGCCGTCGGGGATCGTGTGCGCATCGACGAGCCGGCGCCGGGCGAGATCGTCATCGCCGGACTCGAGCCGCGCACGAGCGTGCTGCTGCGCCCGGAGGTCGTGGGCCGCTGGCGCAGCCAGGTGCTCGTCGCCAACGCGGACCGCGCCGTACTCGTGTTCGCCCACGCGGACCCCGTCCCCGCTGCCGGGCTCGTGGACCGCCTGCTCGTCGCCTGCCACGCCGGCCACGTGCCGCCGGTGCTCGTGTTCAACAAGCGCGATCTCGTGGCCGACGACGAGACGCGCGCGCTGATCGAACTCTACGAGGACCTCGGGTACGAGGTGGTCCGGTCGTGCGCCGAGAGCGGCGCGGGCGTGGACCGCATCGTGGCGCTCCTGCACGACCGCAACGTCGTGTTCGCGGGGCCGTCGGGGGCGGGGAAGTCGTCGCTCATCAACCGTGCGCTGCCCGGCGTCGAGCTGCGCACCGGCGAGATCAGCCGGCATTCCGGGAAGGGGCGTCACACGACGACGGCCGCCCAACTCGTGCGCATGCCCGGTGACGCGGGCCACGTCATCGACACGCCCGGCATCAAGGAGTTCGGGCTGATCGAAATCGACCCGCGCGAGCTCGAGCTGAACTTCCCCGAGTTCCCCGTGCCCGCCAAGTGCCGCTTCATGGACTGTGCGCACCGCGACGAGCCCGGCTGCGCGGTGACCGCCGCCGTGGCGCAGTCCACCGTCTCGCGGTCGCGCTACGAGAGCTACCTGACGTTCCGCGTCGAACTCGAGGCCGCGGCCGCGCCCTACTGAGCGCTGCTTGCGCTGCTCGCGGCGTGGGACGGTGTGCCGCCCCACATCGGCCAGCCGTCGGCACGCAGGTCGCCGGTCTCGATGCAGAACGCGCGTCCGTCACGTGTCACTCCGTACAGCTTGCCGCCTTCGACGATCACGCCGCTGCCCAGCGGCCGGCCCACGTCCACCGCCCAGACGATCTCGCCGTGCCGTGCGCTGATGCCGCGCACCTGGCCGCCGCGCGTCGCGACCACGATCGTGTCGCCCGCCACGAGCGGCGACCCGGCGAACGGCTGCTCGACGTCGATCTCCCACCACGCCGTCTCGGCGCCCGTGAGCCGGTCGAAGAAGCGCAGCGTGCGGCCCTCGGCGATGCAGAGACGGTCCCCGACCGCCACCGGTCGCAGTCCCTCGCCCCAGAACGCGTCGGTCGCCGCCGACGCCGCCTCGACGGGGCGCAGCGCGGGCGGCGCCATGTTCACGGGAACCCGCCGTGTGCCCGACGACGGCGTGATGGCGGTCTCGGTCCAGCGCGCGACGCCCGTCGTCGGGTGATAGACGGCCAGCGCGTCCTGCTCGGCCACGTAGACGCCCGTCGCGTCCACCCACGGCGCACCGCGGGCCTGGCTGGCGCGGCTCCAGAGCTGCCTGCCGCCCTCGACGTCCACGCAGAAGAGCGTGCCGCCGCGCGTGGCGAGGTACGCCCGGCCGTCGTAGAGCACCGGCGCGCCGAGCGCCTCGCCGTCCACGTCCACGTCGGCCTGCACGCGGCCGGCGAGATCCAGGATGGTGAGCGCCGGAGTCGATGCCGCGCTGCGGTCGCGCGTGCCGTGTCGCGTGGGCCGCGTGGTCGCGACGAACCCGCCGTCCACCGCGGGGATCGACTCGAGATGGCCCGCGAGATAGCGTGACCACTTGCGCGTGCCGGTGCGGGCGTCGTAGGCGTAGAGCGTGCAGGACTGGGTGTTGAAGTAGACGCGACCGTTCTTCACGACCGGCGGCGTCGGGCCGTTGTCCGTGAGGCGCGCCTTCCACGCCGCGCGGCCGGTGTCCGCGGCGAGGGCGTAGAACTCGGAGTAGTTCAGCGGACCGCCCACGAAGACGCGCTCGCCGTCGGTGGCGGGGGTCGGCCAGGTGGTGTTCTCCGACGTGCCCTGCGCGAGCCGCACGGACCAGCCCATCGCCCCGCCAATCTCCTGCGGCGCGAAGCGCTTGCCCGCCTTCCCGAGGTCCACGCGGAACAGCACGTCCTGCGGCGTCGTCAGGATGCGCATGTCGGGGCCGGAACCGGCGGCGTCCAAGGCGTCCGCGGCGCGCAGGCGCGGCGCGGCGACGAGCACCGTGGCTGCGGCGGCGACGGCCACCAGGGCTCTGAGAGGCAGCTTCGGCATGTCGTTCTCCCTCGATCCCGGAGCTGCGATCGTATCATCCCCTGACGCGCCGGGGGCGGGAGACGTCATCTCCACTACCCTGGCGTGCGCGTCACCTGAGGAGGGCCGCATGGAAACCAACGCCATCATCGGTCTCGTGCTCATCGGCGCGGGCTTCGCCGACGCCGCCGTCGCGCTCTTCGTTCTCGCGCCGCGCATCCCGGACGAGAACCGCCGCCGCCTCGTGGTCGGCGCCGTCGCCTCCGGCGGCGTCATGATGGCCCTGGCCGGCATCGCCATCGCCCTCGGCGCGATCAGCTTCGGGTAGCCGCGTCGTCAGTCGGTGGCGTGCGCGCCGCCGAACCAGCGCTTGCGCAGGCGCAGGGAGACGCTCACGAGACCGATCAGCACCGGCACCTCGACCAGGGGGCCGATGACGGCGGCGAAGGCCGCGCCGTGGCGGATGCCGAACGTCGCGATGGCCACGGCGATGGCGAGCTCGAAGTTGTTGGACGCCGCCGTGAACGACAGCGTCGCCGTCTGCGCGTAGTTGGCTCCCGCCTTGCGCGAGAGCCAGAACGAGGCGAAGAACATCAGGCCGAAGTAGACCGTGAGCGGGATCGCGATGCGCACGACGTCGAGCGGGCGCTCGACGATCTGGCTGCCCTGGAAGGCGAACATCACGACGATCGTGAAGAGCAGGGCGATGAGCGTCAGCGGCGCGATGCGCGGGACGAAGCGCTCGTGATACCAGGCGTCACCGCGCGCCCGCCGCAGGACGAGGCGCGTCAGGAAGCCGGCGACGAACGGTACGCCGAGGTAGATCGCGACGCTCTGCGACAACTCGCCGATGGTCACGTCCACGGCCGCGCCCGGCAGACCGAGGCGGGGCGGTAGCCAGGTGGCGAAGAACCACGCATACACCGAGAAGAAGAGCACCTGGAAGATCGAGTTGAGCGCCACCAGCCCGGCGCAGAACTCGGTGTCGCCGCGGGCGAGGTCGTTCCAGACGATCACCATGGCGATGCAGCGCGCGAGCCCGATCAGGATCAGCCCGAGCATGTACTCCGGCTGGTCGCTCAGGAACAGCACGGCGATGCCGAACATCAGCAGCGGTCCGATGACCCAGTTCTGCAGCAGCGACAGCGCGATCACCCTGGGCGCGCGGAAGATCTTGCCGAGGTCCTCGTAGCGCACCTTCGCGAGCGGCGCGTACATCATCAGGATGAGCCCCGCCGCAATGGGGATCGACGTCGTGCCGACGCTCATGGTGTCGAGCCAGTCCGGCACGCCCGGCGCGAGATGGCCGAGCGCCACGCCCGCGACCATCGCCAGCAGGATCCAGAGCGTCAGGAAGCGGTCGAGGAAGCCCAGCCGTCCGGCGCGGCCGCCGTCGAGTCCGTTGCTCATGCGTCACGATCCTCCACTTCGACGCCGAGCGAGCGCAGCAGCAGCGCGACGCGCCGCCGGATGTCGTCGCGCACGGCGCGCACCTCGTTCGGCGGCCGCCCCGCCGGATCCGCCACGTTCCAGTCCTCGTAGCGCGTGCCGGGGAGGACCGGGCACGCGTCGCCGCAGCCCATCGTGACGACCACGTCCGCCGCGCTGACGGCGTCTTCCGCGAGGGCCTCGGGGCGCGCGCTCCGCAGTTCGACGCCGATCTCGGCGAGGGCGCGCACGACCGGCGGATGGACCTCTGCCGCGGGCCTCGAGCCCGCCGACCGGACGCTGACGCGGTCGCCTGCCAGCCGCCGCGTCAGCGCCGCCGCCATCTGCGAGCGGCCCGCGTTCTGCACGCAGACGAAGAGCACTCGAGGCACGCGGCGCGGCGCGGTCACCCGGTGCGCTCGCCCGTGTCGCCCGTGCGCGGCTTGCGCGCGCGCACGAATGCGCTGACCAGGCGTCCCTCGATCCTGCCCTCGAGCTCTGGCCGGTCGTGTACGCGCGTCACCTGGACCTCCACGTCGGCGAAGCCCGCGTCGGCGAGGAGCCGGCGGTACGTGGTCTCCTCGAGCGCCCCCGCGACGCAGCACGCCCACGACTCCACGTCGCGGCGCACGTCGTCCGGGATGCTGCCCTGCACCACCATGTCCGAGACGGCGAAGCGACCGCCCGGTCGCAGCACGCGGAACGCCTCGCGCAGCACGCGCCCCTTGTCGGACGAGAGGTTGATGACGCAGTTCGAGATCACCACGTCCACGGCGCCGTCCTCCAAGGGGATCGACTCGATGTGACCCTTCAGGAAGCGCACGTTGCGCGCGCCGGCCGCGGCGCGGTTGCGCTCCGCCAGCGCGAGCATCTCGTCGGTCATGTCGAGGCCGTAGGCTAAGCCCTCCGGCCCCACGCGCCCCGCCGTGAGCAGCACGTCGATGCCGCCGCCGCTGCCGAGGTCCAGCACGGTCTCGCCGGGGGAGAGCTCGGCGAGCGCGGTCGGATTCCCGCAGCCGAGGGACGCCAGCAGGGCCGCCTCCGGGACGGTCTCGGCGTCCACCTGCTCGTAGAGGTCGCGGGTGATCGGGTCGCAGTCGCCGCCGCCGCAGCAGCCGCCCTCGGGGGCCTCCACCACGCGCAGCGCGCGCGCTGCGTAGCGCTTCCTGACCTCTTCGCGGAGCACGTCGGGAGTCGGCATCTCGGACATCTGTTCACCTCGGATCTGATTCGTGGGGGGATCTGACTTGCGGGCGTTTGATCGACGGGAGTCGATGAATGACTCGAAGAGAAGAGGAAGAAGAGGAAGAGAAGGCGCCGCCCGGTCGCGGCGCCGCGGCGTCAGCCTGTCATGGTGCGGCGCGGGCCGCCTGCCGCGCCGTCCGTGCCGTCGTGCGCTCCCGCGTCGTGGCCGTCCCCAGAACCGCGTCCAGCGCGGCCCGCGCGGCGGTCGTGCCGCGTGGATCGAGCGAGTAGAACGACCACGTGCCACGGCGTTCGGCGCTGACCAGGTGCGCTTCGCGCAGGAGCTTCAAGTGGTGCGAGATGGTCGGTTGCGAGACGTCGAAGCGCGCGACGATCTCGCACACGCAGAGCGCCTCTTCCTGCGCGGCGATCAGCGCCAGCACGTCGAGCCGCGTGGGGTCCGCCAGGATGCGGAAGAGAGCCGCGGCGCGGGCGCGCTCCGCGCCCCCTGCGGCAGGCCCCGCGGCACAGCCCGCCGCGCACGCCGCGGGTGGCGGCGGGCAGCAGTTCTCCGGGCCGTTCTGGGGCAGGGTCATGAAGCTCATTGTCGCGCGCCGCTATATCGATGTCCATCTATTTAGTGGCGGTGCCCCGTGAAGCGCGTGACCCGTCCTGAGACCGCGTGATGCACGGCCCTCCGGACAGGCCCTCACGTCAAGTCCGCGGGATCGACGTCGATGGTCAGGTCCGTGCCGCGGGCCTTGGGCGAGAGGCGGCGCAGGCGCAGGATCGCGGCGCGCTGCACGGGTTCGTCAGCGGCACGCAGCACGACCTGCCAGCGGAAGCGGTCGCGCACGCGCTCGATGGGGCAGTGGGCGGGGCCCAGCACGTCGTGGGCGTCGGGCGGCAGGCTGGTGCGCAGCTCGTCGGCGACCTGCTGGGCACGATCACGGGCGGCGTGGTCGGACCTGCCCGCGACGACCACGCGCACCAGCCGCGTGTGCGGTGGCCAGTGGTAGCGGGCGCGCTCGGCGGACTCCGCCGCTGCGAATCCCTCGAAGTCGTGCCGCGCCGCGTGCAGCAGCGCCGGGTGCCGGGGCTGGATGGTCTGAACCACCACGGTGCCGGGCGCAGTGCTGCGCCCGGCGCGTCCGGCGACCTGCGCCACGAGTTGGAAGGTACGCTCGGCGGCGCGGAAGTAGGGCACGAGCAGCGAGGCGTCGGCCGAGACCACGCCGACGGCGGTGACGCTGGGGAAGTGCAGCCCCTTGGCGATCATCTGCGTGCCGAGCAGCAGATCGAGCTCCCGCCTCCCGAACGCGCCCAGCACGCGATCGTACGAACTGCGATCGTGCATGGCGTCGCTGTCCATGCGCGCGAAGCGCACACCGGGGAAGCAGCTTCGCACCGCGTCCTCGAGCCGCTCCGTCCCGGCGCCGAGTCGCGCCAGGCCCGCACCGCCGCAGTCCGGGCATTGCTGCGGCATCGGCCGCTCTTCACCGCAGGGGTGGCAGAGCACCGTGCCGTGCGCGCGGTGGAAGGTGACGGACACCGAGCAGCGCCGGCAACGCAGCGTGCCGCCGCAGCGGCTGCAGAAGACGCTGGTCGCGAAGCCGCGCCGGTTGAGGAAGAGGATCGCCTGCTCCTTGCGTGCGAGCGTGCGTTTCACGACCTGCACGAGGCGCCTCGACAGGAGATCGCGGCGCTTGGTGTCGAGGGTTTCGCGGACCATGTCGATGATCTCGACCTTGGGCAGGGTGCCGGTGCCGACGCGCGCGGGCAGCGTCAGCAGCCGCAACGGACCGCGGTGCGCGGCGATCCACGACTCGAGCGATGGCGTCGCCGTGCCGAGCACGACCACCGCGCTCGCGCGCCGTGCGCGCTCGAGCGCCACCTCGCGTGCGTGATAGCGGGGCGCGGACTGCTGCTTGAACGAGTTCTCGTGTTCCTCGTCGAGCACCACCAGGCCGAGGTTCGGGACGGGGGCGAAGATCGCCGAGCGCGGACCGATCACGACGTCGGCGCGGCCGCCGCGGATGTCGTGCCACTGACGGCGGCGCTCGGCGTCGGTCAACGCGCTGTGCAGCACCGCGACGCGCTCGAACCAGCCGCGGAAACGCGCGACGGTCTGCGGCGTCAGTGAGATCTCGGGCACCAGCACGATGGCCTGGCGGCCGGCCTCGATGACGGTGCGAATCGCGCGCAGGTAGATCTCGGTCTTGCCGCTGGACGTGACGCCGTGGATCAGGAACCCGGCGTGCCCGCCGCTCGCGATCGCCGCGGAGAGCGCCGCCAGGGCCCCTTCCTGGGCCTGCGAGAGCGTGACGTCCGCGGGCGGCTCCGGCGCCGCGCCGGCGAAGGGGTCCGTGGCGATGGCGCGGTCGGTGATCGTGAGTAGTCCGTGCTTCGCCAGCGTCTTGACGGGGGAGTCGCTGCACTGCGCCGCGCGCACGAGGTCGCGCACGGCGAGCCCTTCCGGGTGCTCGAGCAGGATGCGCAGGATGCGGCTGCGCTTGGTCTGCTTGGCGGCGAGCCGTCCGGCCGCGGCCAGCGCCTCGTCGTCGGGCACGGCCAGGCGCGCGTGGAGCACGGTGGCGCTCGTGGCGCCGCTGCGCACACCCGCCGGCACACACGCCGACAGCGCCTCGCCCCACGAGCAGGCGTACGTCTCGGCGATCCAGTGCGCCAGATCCATCATGGCCGCGTCGAGCAGCGGGCCGTCGTCGAGCACGGCCTCGACGGCCTTCAGTTCCCGTGGCTTCGCACCCGGGCGCGGATCGTCGCGGTCGCCCGCGTGCGGGAAGCCGACGCACCAGCCGTCCATCGAGCGCGGGCCGAACGGCACGCGCACGCGGCGCCCGGGAACGAGGTCGCGGCGCTGCTGTTCCGTGACCGCGTAGGTGAAGGCGGTGGCCACGGGAATGGGGAGGCAGACGGACACCACGGAGAGGTCGGGCACGGGACCGCTCAAGGTACCGCCCGGTGGTGACGCGGGGAGCGCGCGCGCGACGGTCCGTCCACGCGCTGCCAGCCCGCACCACTCATGACGACTCGCACACCTGAACGGACCAGAGCGCCGATCTCCGCGTTGCGCCTGCTCTACGAAGCTACGGCTGGGAATTCGCAGGCGCGCCTTGATCTCGGGCGCTCTGTCCGCGTTCAGGACGGGCCTCGCGGCGCGGGCCATGGCTCCCGCATCCGCGCTCCGCCTCGGGTTCGCTTCGACCGTCGTCACGAAGTGCGCGAGCCTCATGAATGGTCCGGGCTAGCATCGCGGAGATGATCGCCATCTCGACCTCTTGGAATGCACCGCGCCACACCGGCTGGGAGGATGCCGTGCGCGAGCTGGCGCGCCTCGGGCACCGTCACGTCGTGCTCGACGGAGCAGCGCTCCACTCCGACGCCGCCGCCGCCGGCCGCGTCGCGCGCGAGAAGAAGGGGAGCGTGGTCGCCGTCTTCGCGCCCGAGGATCGTGGGCCGGATGGTCGTCGCCCGGGCGCGCCCGGTCTCTGCGCGACGCGGCGGGACACCGCGCGGACCGCGATCCGCGCCGCGCTGGCGGCGGCGGCTGCGGCCGCCGCGGCCGGGACGCCGCGCGTGATCGTACGCGCGGGCCGTCTCCCGGCGATCGGCGAGGACCACGAGCGGACGTGGGGGGCGCGCATGGAGGAGCATGGCGTCAGCGACGCGCTGCGCGCCGACGTGCGCCGCACGCTCGCGGCCGAGAAGGACGCGCGCGAGCGCTGCCTGGAGGCTCTCTGTCGCTCGCTGCACGAGCTGCTCAAGGCCCGGCCCGACACGAACTGGCTGCTCGAGACGCCCGTATCGCCGCTTGGACTGCCGTTCCCCGCGGAGGCCGAGATGGTCTTCGCCGAGTTCCCGAAGGCGCGCCTCGGCTACTGGCACGACAGTGGCAACGCCGCGCGGCTCGCCGCGCTGGGCGCGGTCCCGCAGGACGAGTGGCTGGGGCGCCTGACGCCCGTGACCCGTGGCGTCACGTTGACCGACTGGAGCCCGATCGCCGCTCGCATGCCCCCCGGTTCGGGCAACGTGCAGTGGCGCGCCCTGCGATTCCAGGTGCAGAGTGGCATGTTCCGCGTCCTCGCGCTCGACCCCGAGTACCCCGCGTCGCTGATCGACGACACGCTGCGCGAAGTCGCCAACCTCGGGTTCTGAGTCGCTGCAGGGACGGCCGCAACCAAGGGTCCACGCAGGAACTTGTTCCTGCGCGGACCCTTGGTCAGTCCAGGTGTTGAGCCCCGGAACACCCTCCCAGGCGCTCGGTAACAGCACGTGTCCCCTACCGCCCCATTGCCCGGGTGCGTTCGTGCCGACAGGGTTGACGCGCCTCTCAGACTTGGTTCGGGCGTGTGTGTGCGGCAGGATCTGGAGCATGTTCCGCCCGCTGCCGTTGAGAATGGGCGATGACGCGATGCCGACGCTCTCAGGGGAGGAGTGGGCCGCAATGACCGCCGGCGCGACCATCCTCGTCGTTCGTCGCGACGGGAGCCCGAGAAGCGTTCTGTCCACGACGGGGCGGATCGTGAAGCAGGAATCCTCGGCTCCGTGTGGAGGGAGGCTCGACCGCGAGCCGAGGTAACTGCGCTTCGTGCGCCACATCGAGCGCCTTCGCGCGATGGGTGAGACCGTGCCGAGAGTTGAGCGTCTCTACGCACCCGCGGGCACGTCGCTGCACGTACTCATTTACGTTCCCGTGGCGGGCTCCTCGTTGCGGGAGACCGTGCAGGGCGCGACGCCGTCTCCGCCGTTGCTGCGCCGTTTCGCGCGGACATGCGCGCGCCTGCACGATGCGGGTGCGATCTTCCGCGCCGGCCTCTTGGACAACTACATCGTGACGGAGGACGGCACCCTGGCTCTGATCGACGTCCATGGATTCGGCTTCACGTTCGACGGTTGCACCCGGCCGATCGCCGACGTCGTGTGCAGATGCACGAGTTCGAGCGCGCCGATCAAGATTGACGGCTGGGGTGACGCTGACGATGGCGTCGGAAGCGATGATCCGCAGACTCTACCAACAGCGAGATGCCGCGACTGTGTCCGAGACGCCAGTCTCCGATCGTCAACGCCGCAGCGATGCGCCTTGGGTTCCCTACGACGGGCCGCGCGCGCGGCCCTGTCCAGGCCAAAGGGTGATTGGTCGGCCCCGGTATTGATCCCCGCCGAAACCTCGAAGCCCTGCTCGATCCGGTCTGGAGGACCTCTGCTTGAAAGGGCGAAACCCCAGTCTACGGACCGCGGCCCGGATCGAAGCCGAGCTCGTTCGCGCCTCGGCGCGTCGTACGCGACCGCAGCGGTTTGCGCAGCTTCGTCGGCTCGATGCGCGCGGCGGAGCCGAGCGTGGCTTGCGCGCTGTTCTGCTGCAACAAGAGGGTTGCGCCGCCGGCCGCGTCCTCGAGCTCGTCCTCGGTCAGTACCTCGGACTTCTCACGCGCCTCCTCGGGCGCCGGCGCGACGGGCTCGTCGCTCTCGTCGCCGGTCATCTGATCGCGGTTCTCCTCGGGACTCACGTGAGTACCTCCTCGGGCTTACCATCGCGACCCTTCACTCCCACACGCCCCGCAGCGTAGCAGGGAGCCCTGGTGCGGGGAAGATCCCGGCGACGAAGTCACGCGGCGCGCCGGCGGGCGGCGATGATACGCTCGCCGGCATGGACGACGTTCCGGGGCCGCGCGTGCGCTCGCTGGTCGCAGACGTGGGCGGCTCGATCTCCCTCGCGCTCCTGGCGATCTCGCGGCGCACGGCGCGCGATTTCGGGGACGTGCACGCGGACGTGCTGCGTGCGCTGCCGGCGGCCGCACACGTGATCGCCGTCGTGCACCGCGCGGCGCGCGGCGCCGTGGAGGAGTGGCTGCGGGCGGCTGAGCGCGCGGGCCGCTGCACCGTGCTCGAGATCCCCGACGACGAGCCGCTGTCGGCGTGGACCCGTGATGCGTTGATCCCGTGCGCCGGGTCCGGTGACGGCCCGCTGCTCCTGCGTCCCGCGCCCCACGACCTGTATCGGGGTGGTCCCGTGTGCGACGCGCTGCGCGCGTTCGGATCGACGGTGGACGCCTGTCCCCTGCCGATTGCCGGCGGCAACGTGCTCGTCGGCGAGGACGTCGTACTGCTCGGCGCCGACGATGCCGCGCGGTGTGGCGCTGCGCTCGACGGCGAGGAGCCCGCGAGCTGGTCGCGGCGCGAACTCGATGCCGAGCGGCGGCTGATCGTCGTGGGCAGCGACCGCGCGGCGCCGCCGGAGATCGAACGCCCCGCGGCGCATCCACGCGGCTGGACGGAGGTCGTCCACTTCGGCAATCGCGCGCCGACGACGCAGCCGCTCTTCCACCTGGACCTGTTCGTGGCGCTCGCCGGACGGGGCGCGGACGGCCGCGAGAGGGTTGTCGTCGCGGACGCGCGGCGCGGCGCCGAGGTGCTCGGCGATGACGTGCGCGAGGAGGCGCTCGCCGGGCATTTCGACGCCGTGGCAACCGCACTCGACGAGGCGGGACTGGCTGTCAGCCGTGCGCCGCAGCCTCTCGTCTACATGGACGAGATCACGGCGCGCCGGCGCGTCTCCTACTTCCCCCCGTACGCGAACGTACTCGTCTCACAGGAAGGCGCCACGCGCCCACGCGTCATCCTGCCGACCTTCGGCCACGGCGCCTGGCCCGAGCTGGCGGCGTGCGACGACGCCAACGCCGATCTCTGGCAGGGACTCGGCTTCGACGTGCACCGCCTCGGCGACTGCCGGCCGCTCGCCGAGAACCTGGGCGGGCCGCGCTGCCTCGTGCAGGTGCTGGCGCGCACCGCCCCTTGCGGCCCCCCTTGAGCCGCCGCGGCCTTGCTCGGAGCTCGCGCCGGTCAGGGCCTCAGAGCGTGAGCAGGAATCCCACGCGGCGCCGAGCACGCGGTTTGCGCGTGTGTGTCGCCGGACGAGCGTCTCGCGGCGACGGGCGCCGCACGCACGCTCGGTGTCTCCGAGCAACGAGCGCAAACCGCGCACCAGCAAGCTGTTACGCCCGGCGTTCCCGCTGCGGCGTTGGTGCTCCTCCATGACTCGCTCCATTGAGTCGGGTTCGTCGCGCCGCCTTGCAGCGAACCCGTCGGACGCAATCGGCGCGCACCCGGGATTCCTGCTCACGCTCTCAGTTGCATCGCTGTCCCGTCAACGAGGACCCCGCGACGGTTCGGGCACCGACATCTCGGGCGCTGATGGTGCCGGGGCGGCGGCACTCCGTGCGACGTGCCGCTCGAGCCGCTCTGGCGCATCCCCCTCCTTGCGAGGGGTGGGTTCTGCAGCGCGACGCCGGTTCTCCACCAGGAGTGTTCCCCGCGGAATGCGATCCAGCAGCTCCTCGAGGCGCGCCGCCTCGCTGTGGACCAGTTGCCCGTAGAAATCGGGGATGCGCGGAATGCCCCGGAACGGGGCGTAGCACGCCGTCACGCTGCCGGGTAGCACCACCACCCCGACGTCCCGCAGCACCTTGAGCCTCTTCGGGACGCGGTCCAGACCCGATCCATCGACGATCCACACCTCGGGGAAACTCGCCAGGCGCGCGCGGAGCCTGCTCTCGAAGCCCGCCATGCACTCGGGCACGACTGCGTCGATGAAGCGGACGAAGATCTCGCCGAAGAACCCCCACTTCAGCTTCTGGGCGCGCTCGAAGAAACTCGACGTCGCCGACGTGAGGCCCAGGACAGAGCTGTCCTCGGCGCACTCCTCGAGAGTGCGGCGCAGCGAGGCGGGCGCCCGCGTCACCACCGCGATCCAGAACGCAAACATGGCTTCGAGCGTCCACTTGCGTGCTCGCTTCGTGGTCCGAATCTTCTCGAACACCACCTCGCAGACCGCCGACGTCATGTGGCGATGCACGAGTTCGACCGCTCCGGTCAGGTTGCCAGGTGGGGTGTCGATGACGACGGCCTCGGATACGATGCTCTGAGGGATTCTGCGACCAAGAGATGTCGCGTCTGGATCCGTGACCACAGGCTCACTGCCTTGACCGGACAGCGATGCCTCTTGGTCGGTCCCGGTGTTGAGCCCCGGAACATCCTCATGGGCACTCGATGGTAGCGCGTGCCCCCCCTGTCGCCCCGGTGCCTTCGTGCCGACACGGTTGACTTGCCTCTCAGACTTGGCTCGGGCGCGTACATGCGGCACGATCTGGAGCATGTTCCGCCCACTGCCGTTGAGAATGGACGATGACGCGATACCGACGCTCTCGGAGGAGGAGTGGGCCGCAATGATCGCCGGCGCGAGCATCCTCGTCGTTCGTCGCGACGGGAGCCCGAAAGTCGTTCTGTCCGCGACGGGGCGGATCGTGAAGCAGATATCCTCGGCTCCGTGTGGAGGGATGCTCGCCCGCGAGCCGAGGTCCCTGCGCTTTGTGCGCCACATCGAGCGCCTTCGCGCGATGGGTGAGACCGTGCCGCGAGTCGAGCGTCTCTACGCACTCGCGGGCACGTCGCTGCACGTGCTCGTCTACGTTCCCGTGGCGGGCACGTCGTTGCGGGAGACCGTGCAGGGCGCGACGCCGTCTCCGCCGTTGCTGCGCCGTTTCGCGCGGACATGCGCGCGCCTGCACGATGGGGGCGCGATCTTCCGCGCCGGCCACTTGGACAACTACATCGTGACAGAGGACGGCACCCTGGCTCTGATCGACGTCCATGGATTCGGCTTCACGTTCGGATCGCTCAGTGTCTTTCGCCGCGCGAGGTCGTTTCGCATCGTGCTGAAGCACGAAGTCGATCGAGCGTTCGTGGCATCGTCGGGAGGCGTACGTGCGTTCTTGGATCTCTACGTGCGGGAGTCGTCCCTCGGTGCACTACGCGGCGGTGCGCTGAGGCTACTTGTCTGGATGATGCATCCGGCCGCACGAGAGGCGTGGTGATCACGAGGCTCCTTCATGTTCGACGGTCGCATCCGGCCGACCGCCGACGTCGGGTGCCGATGCACGAGTTCGAGCGCGTCGATTAGGTTGACGGACGGGGTGCCGCTGACGATGGCCTCCGGAACGATGCCTCGGAGGTTTCACCGACCGCGAGAGGCCGTGACTCGCAGGCGGATGGTCACCGTGGTGCCGGCGTTCGGGCGGCTGGTGACGGCGATCGTGCCGCCGAGGTCGTCGATGGCGCGCTTGCAGATCGCGAGGCCCAGTCCCGTGCCGCCGGTCTTGGTGGAGAAACTGGGTTCGAAGAGATGCGGGAGCGCGTACTGCGGGATGCCGGGGCCGTCGTCGCGGAGGGTCACGACCAGCTCGTCGCCTTCCTGCGCGACGCACGCGGACAGGGTCCCGGCGGCGCCGGCGAACGCCTCGACGGAGTTGCCGACGATGTTCACGAGCACGCGCCGCATCTCGTCCGGATCGGCCTCGACCGGCGCGGCGTCGTCGTCCACGGCGACGTCGATCGTCAGCCCGGGAACGCCCTGGAAGAGGTCGAGCACGTCGCGCACGAGCAGGCCGAGGTCCACCGGCTCGCGGCGTTGCACGGGCATGCGCGCGAAGTCGCGGAAGTCGGTGACGATGCGGCGCAGGTTCTCGGTCTGCCGGATGATGACGTCCACCGAGCGCTGCAGGATGCTCGCGAACTGCGGGGAGCCGTCGCGGTGCGCGCGGCGCAGGTGCTCGGCGGCGAGGCGCATGGGCGTCAGCGGGTTCTTCACCTCGTGCGCGACCTGCCGCGCCATGTCGCGCCACGCGGCCTCCTTCTCGGCGCGTACCAGCTTCTCGCGGCTGTCAGCGAGGTCGCGCGTCATCGAGTTGAATGCCTCGACCACCTGGCCCAACTCGCCCGGCCCCTCGCCGGCGACGGGCGCCGAGAGATCGCCGGCGGCGACGCGCCGCGCCGCCAGACGCAACTCGCGCAGCGGCGACGTGAGGCGCGCCGCGAGCCACGACCCGACGGCCATGGCGATCACGAGCGACACCAGGTAGTAGCCGAGCACCGCCGTCACGACGCTGGCCTGCTCGCGGTCGCGTACGGCGCCCTCGCGCACCATCGCCACGGAGACCGCGCCGATGACCTCGTTCCGTGGCGACTCGGGATTGCGCAGAGGGGCGTAGCCGACGTCCACGGCGTGTTCCCCGGCGCGCGCCGTCGCGACATGGAACGCGCGACCCTCGAGCACGACGTCGTGATACGCGCGACCGGGCATGCGTGTCGGCAGGAGGTCCGTGTCGAGCAGCCCCTGGTCGGTGGATGCCACCAGCCTCGCGCCGAGGTAGACGTTCTCGCGCCGGCCGGGGCTGTAGGCGAAGTCGGTCAGGCCCGTCACGCCCGCGCCCATGCGTTCGAGTTCGCTCGGGTCGATGGCCGCCAGCCGGCTCGCGACGGCGGGCTGGTGCAGTGCCGCGGCGAGCATGCTCACCGCCTCGCGCAGTTCGCGGCGGCGCTCGGCCACGTCACGCGACTGCACCAGCTCCCGGTTGGCCCAGGCCAGGATGAGCAGCGGCGTCGCCGAGACGAGGACGTAGGACAGCACCAGGCGGTGCGAGAGTCGCAGACGCGCCCGGCCCGCCCACCACGGCGTGAGGAGCACGACGGTCAGCGCGGCGAGCAGGGCGCCGAGGAGCGCCGCCTTCGTGCCGCGCACGAGTGACGCACGGGGGCCGACGGCCTCGGTGCTGAACGCGAGCGCACCGCCGCGATCGTCCGGGAGCACGAGCACGAGGAACGTCGATCCCGCGACCTGCACCGTGCGCCATGCGGACCGGCCCGCCTCGAGGACGCCCGCGCGGAGTCCGGCTCCGAGGCGTGCGCCGAGCGGCGTGAAGGGGTTCTCGGACTCCCCGGCGAGTACGTTGCCGTCCGCGTCGTAGCGATCGAGCGCCGGGCGCGGCGGCGTGCGGTTGCCGCTTGCGGCCGTGTATCCGCTCTCCGTCAGCGCCAGCAGCCTGGCGGTGCGCGGGGGGCGGATCTCGAGCCACACGCGCACGCTGACGGGACGCCCCGCGCCGTGCCGGATGGCGCTCTCGCCGACCACCCAGCGGCTGTCGGTGCCGAGCCCCCGGCCGTTGCGCCCCACGACCCAGGACTTCTCGGGACCGAGGAACTGCTTGGGGTCCGGCAGCCACGTGCGCGGCGGCATGTCGGCGGAGAAGCTCTGGTACGCGAACTCCGACTGCAACGGGAGGATCTCGAGACCGGACGCAGCGGTTCGTTGGGACAACGCGCTGCGCGACCACAGACGCGCCGCGAGATCCTGCGGGAGGCGTCTCTTGCCGAGCTCCGTCGCCAAGTCCTCGTCGTCCGCGAGCTCTCCGAGCACACGCTCGACGAACAGGATTTCGGCTTCCTCGCGGCCGCCCTCGTCCTCGGCCATGCGCTCCTCGGCGAGGTACTCGAGGTCGTCGCGCAGGGCCTCGTCGAGGCCGCGCTGCAGTGGCGAGAACACGCCCAGCGCCAGTCCGAGCGGGATCACGGCGGCGCGTGTCGCGACGCCCCGGCCGAGCAGCGTCGCGGCGATCGCGACCCCGAACCCGAGGACGCCGAGGGCCACGAGGCCCGGCCGCAGCGGCGCCGCCGCGTCGCCGAGGGGGGCGAGCACCAGCGCGATGGCGGCGAGGGCCGGGATCTGCGCGCGAAGCGTGCAGAAGGCCTCCGGCGCCCAGCGGCGCCACAGCGCGTCCAGCAGCGCCAACGTGCCGGCGCCCGCCGCCACGAGCGCGACGAAGAGCGTCGCCGCGCCGAGCGGCGGCAGGACGACGCCGCCGGGAAAGAAGCGGATGGCGGAGTTGCCGACGACGTCGCCCACGAGCGCGGACAGGACGGCGCGGCCGGCCAGGGCGACGACGAGCACGAGGACGCCGAACGCGGCCACAGGGAGCGACCGCCGCGCCTGCGCGTGCGCCGCGGCGTCCACGCACGCCGCTGCCGCGGCGCCGGCGAGGCAGGTGAGCGCCAGCGCGAGCGGCGACACGTTCAGGCCGAGCAGGAGTCCGCCCGCATAGATGCCGGGGTCCACGAGCTCGGAGCCCCGTAACAAGGTACTCAGGTCGAGCGCCGTGAGCAGCAGTCGCAGGCCGAGCACCATGCCCGCGCGCAGCATCCACGTCCCGGGAGCGGAGCCTCCCGCGAAGCGCGGCGCGGCGACGAGCGCCAGCACGAATGCGGCGGCGGCGAGTGCGAGGGCGATCGCCGAGCGTCGCGCGGCCGCGTCGTCGTCCACGACCTCGCGCCAGACCTCGGGCGACAGTGCGGGCACCACCAGCCGCGCCAGATCGCCGCCGTAGGCGCTCGGCAGCGGCGTTCCGGTGTCTGCGTCCGGAGCAAGGATGCGCACGCGCCCGACGCGGTAGGAGTTCTCGATCTCCGCTGCCAGTGAGTACGAGCGCAGGAACTGGTTGCGCACGGGATAGCGCAGATCGATCGGTGCGTGCACGATCGCTACGATGGCCACGTCGTCGAGGGGCGATGACCGTTGCCGCCGCACGGCGAGGCGGCGGGACGTCGCCGTCTCGACGAGCATGCCGCCGTCGCGATCGGACGGGAGCGCGCGCAGGGCCGTGTCGCCCAGGCTGCCGCCGGTCCACGCGAGCATCCGGTCGTAGCGGTCGAAGAGGTGCACACCGACTCCCGGTGGCAGCACGAGTTCCTCCAGCGCGGTGAAGAGTGCCCCGCGCTCGGTGGCGTCGCCCGCGACGCGCAGAGCCTCGTCGGCGGTCCGCGCGCACAGGCTCTCGATGTCGAGGAGCTGCGCTGCGAGATCCTCGCGTGCGGGCTCCGCGTCCACGGCGACCGGGCCGCGGGCGGCGCGCCCGCGATCGTGCCAGGCGCGGATCTCGCTCGCGCCGAGAAGAGCCAGGAACGCGAGCAGGACGGTGAGCGCCGTCGCGCGCACGAGAGGTTCGCGTCAGTCCCGGGGCCGGGACCGCTCCACGCTGGGCGGGCGATGACGGCTCACTGCGCCTGGACCTCGAGTTCCTTGAGAACGAAGCCCGCGCCTTCGCCCTCGCCCTCGGCGATGCGGACGAGGAGCGTGCGCTCGAGTTCGGTCTCCTTGCCGCGCCGCCGGTACTTCAGGACGAACGTGCCGACGAGGTCCTTGGTGGACTTCAGCTTGACACGCGTGATCGTGCGGCTCTCGAGCCAGCGCTCGATGATCGTCTGCGCCTGCGTGCGCTTGAACGTCCCGTCGTCCTTGCCGAGGCGCAGCCGCAGCTTGCCCTCCTTGCCCTTGCCGGCCTTCTCCGGGACGCGTGCGATGAGGGCCTCGACGTCCTTGTCCTTGAAGTCCTTGCCGATCGCGGCGAGCTCCTTCTCCTCGGGCGTCTTCTCCTCTTCCTTGCTCTTCTCGCGCTTGCGCCGCCCCTCGTCGCGCTCCCGGGCGTCCTGGGCGCAGACGACGCCCGGCGGCGTCGCGGCGGTGAGCGCGCCGCCGAGCAGCGTGCCGAGCAGGATCAGGACGGTGCGCCGGGGGATCATCGCAGGTCCTTCGGGGCGCCGGTTCGCAGCGGCACGCGCACGCCGCCGAGATCGAACAGGGCGCGCGCCGCGTCGGCGCGGCGCGGCGACGCCACCTCCGCCGTCGAGAGCAGGTACAGCGCGTAGCCCTCGGCCGCCTCGGCCGCGCGGCCCGCCCGCTCGGCGGCGCGCGCATCGACCAGGAAACGTCGCGCCGCCTGCTCGGCCGCGGCACGGATGCGTCCGGCGGCCACGACGGCGAAATGCGCCGCGGCGTCGCGGGCCATCGCGGCATCGTCGGGCGTGTCGTCGGGGTCCTCCTCGATACCGGCCTCGGGGAACGCAGGGGCGATGACCTCGTCGTGCGCGGCCGTGCCCGTGACGTCGGCGTCGAGCAGCGTCTTGTCTCCCGCGACGAGGCGCAGGCGCACGGTGATCTTGGCGACCTTGCGTAACTCGACGACCTCGAGCGGGTGCTCGCCGAACACGGGGACCGAGCGCTGTTGCGGGATCACGAGCAGGCGTTCGCGGGCGGCGTTCTCCTCGGCGGCGAGCGCGCCCTCGCGGCGCTGCAGGTTCGCGACGCGCGACTCGGCGCGCGCCAGACGCAGCTCGAACTGGGCCTGGCCCTGGCGCACGCGGCGACCGCTCGGGCCGCGCACGAACGGGATCTCCTCTAGGCGCCCGAGCTCCTCCTGCGCGTCGGCCACCAGCTCGCGCAGCGCTTCGAGCCTGGTCTCGGTCTGACGCAAATCGGCCTCGGCGCGCACTGCGGCGGGGTTGGTCTCCATGACCGCGTCAACCTTGACGGGGACGTGCCGCACGATCGTGTTGCGCGGGCCCTCGGCCACGCGGGCGGCGCGCGCCGTCCCCGTGAGCCGCAGCGCCCGTGGATACGCCGCCGCGAGGCGCTCATGGCCCGGGCCCGGATCGATCACGCCGAGTGCGGCGCCCCCCCCCCGGGCGTCGGCGCGCAGCCGCGCCGCGAGTTCGCGCGCGAGTCGCAGGCCGTCCCCGTCACCGCCGGTGGCGTCGTCGAACGCCGCGATCGCGATGTGGATCTGGGCGCGTTTCGTCACGGCATCCACGGCGGGCGTCGCGATCGCCACGCCGAGCCGCAGACACTCGGTCTCGAGCAGCGCCGCGACGGCGGGCCGGTTCGCTTCGAGCAGCCGCCCGGCCTCGGCCGTGAGAGCGGCGACGAGGCGGTCGCGGATCGTGCGCACGGCCGACGACGACAGCGATTACTCGATCGAGATGACGCGCGCCCGGCGCAGCGTGTCGAGGTCGCCGTCGAGCGTCTCGCGCAGGAGGTCGTCCTCGATGAGTGCGCGCACGGCGAGCGCGCGCCCGACCGGCCGTCCGGC
>JAJRVY010000251.1 GCA_024277065.1 Planctomycetota bacterium | reverse complement strand
TGTTCGCCGTCATCGGCACGTTCATCCGCGGGCCGGGCTGGATGTGGTTCTGGCCGGGCGAGACGTGGGACCCCCACCGCATCGTGCACGCGGTCAACGTCAACCTGCACGAGATGGTGGGCATCGCCAACACGGACGTCTGGGCCGCGGCCATCTTCGGCGGCATCGTGACGCTCGGCGGCATGGCCGTGTGTGGCGGCGCGGTGGACTTCGCGCTGCGCAAGTTCAAGCCGGAGCTGTTCCGGAAGATGAACCTCGTGCAGTACGTGCACCTCGTCGGCTTCCTGGTCGTGATGGTCGGCGTCATCGTGAAGATGGCGCTGCGCCTGGGGTTCAGCATCAAGTACGTGTGGGTGACGCCCTGGTTCAACGTGTGACGCCGCCCCGTGGCGCTGCGAACGGCACGAACCACTGGGACCGCCGCGCTGCGCGGCGCCCGAGATCTCCGATGAGCGCGCCTGTCGCGAGGACGGCGCCGAGAAGGCGGACATGAGCGAGAACGACTCCAACATCCCCCCCGACCCGATCTACGCGAAGTCGCTGTCGCTGCCGATCTTCATCGCCAGCCTGGCCGTGCTCGGCGCCGTCGTGCTCGCGATCGTCGATGACGTCTGGCTGCGCCGGCCGTACATCGCCATCCAGAGCGAGTGGAAGTCGCTCTACCTGGACTACCTGCGCGACGTGCGCGACGTGCGCGAGGTCGAGGTCAACGAGCAACTCAGGCAGCTCGACCGGTTCCAGGCGCTCGAGGCCGACGTGGCGGCCGCCGCCGCGCAGTCCCGGGAGGACGTAGCCGCGGTCCAGCGCGACATCTTCAACCTCGACGCCGAGCTGAAAGCCGTGCTGGCCGCCATCACCAGCCCGCGCAGCGAGATCGCCGCCCTCGGCTACGAGGCCGAGCACGCCGCAGCCACCGCCGGTTTCGTGCGCGTCCCGGACTGCCCCGAGTCGCAGCCGTACCTCGCGGAGATCGAGGCGATCCGCGCGCAGACGGTGACGTACTCCTGGATGGAGCGCGCCGCGGGCGAGGTCGAGCCGACGGTGGCGCGCGACGAGGAGACGGAGATCGGGCTGCTGATCGAGCGCATGCTCGAGATCCAGAACGAGAAGGCCGCGCGGCAGAAGCAGGTGGCCGAGGTCGCCGCGCCGCTCACGGCCGCCACCGCCGCACGCGAGCAGTGGTTGTCGCAGAACCTCGCCAACCTGAGGCTGATCCTCGACAACGCCGGTTCCGAGCTGCGCGCCGCGGTCGGTGCGCGGGTCGCCGAGGTCGGCGTCGAGCGCTACCTGGACACGCAGGTGACCAGCCTCAGGCCCGAGCAGCTCGACGGCATCATCGACTACGTCGAGAGCTTCAATACGGGGATCCGCATCGATCCGGCGACGATCCAGCAGATCCACATCCCCGAGACGGCGAACTGGGTCGATCGCTGCGAGACCTGTCATCTGAACGCGCGCGCCGAACTCCCCGTGCCTGCGGCCGCGATGGGCGGCAAGAAGCTGTTCGCCAGCCACCCGCGGCGCGACGAGCTGTTCGCACGGCACGATCCCAAGCGCTTCGGGTGTTCCATGTGCCACGGCGGCAACGGTATCGCGATCACGAGCACCGAGGAGGCGCACGGTCTGAACAAGCACTGGCTGGCGCGGCTCTACCCCGAGGAGAACTACGAGGCGGGTTGCGTGCAGTGCCACGTCGAGGACACGTACCTCGAGGGCGGCGAGCGCATCAACAAGGCCAAGGACGACTTCCGCCACTTCGGCTGCTGGGGTTGTCACAAGATGACGGGCTACGACGACGAGACCGAGCGCGCCCGGGGCGTCGCCAAGCGCCTGCAGAACATCGAGGACGCGATCGTCGCGAAGACCACGCGCATCGACAGCCTCGGCGCGGCCGCGAGCGCCGTGTTCGACGCCGTTGACGAGGACGACTCGCTCGAGGATCGCGCCGACGAGCTGTCGGCGTCGAGCAAGATCGCGGCGAGCGCACTGCGCATGGAGATCGCGGGCCTGCGCACCGAGGGCGAGGCCCTGCGCCGCAAGCTCTCGGATCTCTACAAGGAGAAGAAGAAGGTCGGGCCGAACCTCAAGGACGTGCGCGCCAGGTGCGTCCCGAGTGGTTGACGCCCTGGGTCGCCGACCCCAAGGCATGGCGGCCGGACACCAAGATGCCCGCTTTCCGCTGGGCGGACGACGAGGAGCCCAAGGACGTCGCCGCGTTCCTGTGGCAGTCCGCGACGCCCGTGGCGAACGACAAGAGCGCCTACGGCGTGGCCGACACCGGCACCGGCGACGCGACGCGCGGTGAGCGGATCTTCAAGACCGCCGGCTGCCTCGCGTGCCACGGCATCGAGGAGGGCGAGGGCGCGAGCCGTACGCTCGTCGGCAACACGTTCGCCGCCAACCTGTCGAAGCTCGGCGACAAGTACAACCGCGAGACCGGCCTGGCCTTCTACGTGCACTGGATCGAGAATCCGCGCCACCGCCTGGCGCCGTACTGCGACACCTGCGAGCGCGACATCTCACCCGAGGACTTCGCGAAGGCCGGCAAGGGCCTCGTCTTCTCACGTGAGTACACGACGTGCCCCAACTGCGGCTTCGAGCTGCAGTGGGACAACCCGACGGTCATGCCGTCGCTGCGGCTGTCGCGCCGGGAGGCCGTGGACGTCGGCACGTACCTGATCGGGCGCACGTCGGACGTGCAGTTCGCGGCGGCCCCGTGGCTCACCGACACGAAGCGCTTCGAGCGCGGCCGCAAGCTCGTCATGAACTTCGGTTGCGCCGGTTGCCACGAGATCGCGGGCCTCGAGCACGAGCAGCGCATCGGGACCGAGCTGTCGGACTGGGGCGCCAAGCCGATGGAACGGCTCGACTTCGGACATCTGACGCACGAGGCGAAGAAGGGCAACTTCCCGATCCCGGACTGGACGTCCGCGAAGGACGAGGCGGCGGGAGCGCCGCGCCGCATCTTCGACGAGGCGCAGGACGACTACGCCGGCAAGTGGTACAACCACCGCGGATTCGCGCTGCACAAGCTGGCGCAGCCCGACATCTACGACACCTCGAAGAACGTCTTCGACGCGGACGATGACGCGCAGCGCTTCGCGCGCCTGCGCATGCCGAAGTTCAACCTGTCCGGCCAGGAGATCTTCGATCTCTCGACGTTCCTGATCGGGACCGTCGGTGCCGAGGGCGTGCCCGAGTCCATCAGGTACCAGCCGGACACCGACGGCATGGCCATCCGCGAGGGCTGGCGGCTCGTCAAGAAGTACAACTGCGAGGGTTGCCACCAGGTCCGTCCGGGCGAGACGCCGGTCTTCAAGAACGTGCTCGCGCACGTCACACCGTCGGACGCCGCGCCCTACGAGAAGCTCCCGCCGCCCTACCTCGTCGGCACCGGTTTCCGCACGCGGCCGGTGTGGCTGGCCGAGTTCCTCGACGATCCGTCGCGCGGCGGCGGACGGCAACGTCCCAAGGCCGTGCGCCCGTTCCTCGCCGTGCGCATGCCGACGTTCAGCTTCACCGAGAACGAGATCGGCAAGCTCGTGCGCTTCTTCGACGCGATGTCGAAGCAGCAGCTCATCTACAAGGCTCCGAAACTGGCGCCACTGAGCGCGGCCGAGACCGTCGTCGCCGAGGCGATCTTCAAGGACGAGGGGAGCTGCCTGCAGTGTCACGTCGTGGACGGCAAGGAGTTCACGACCGAGACCAAGGCACCGAACCTCAGCATCGCCGGCCGCCGCCTCAAGCCCGAGTGGATGCAGCGCTGGATCCGTCGTCCCAACGCCATGGAGCCGGACACGGCGATGAGCGACTTCTTCAAGAAGGAATGCCCGCACTGCGAGGCGCAGTTCGACAACGGGGCGCTCGACGCCCAGAAGAGGGCCGTCGGCAGCCGTGACGTCTGCGGCAACTGCGGCGAGAACCTCGCCGAGGGCCGCTGGGTCTACCTGAAGGCCGAGCAGCTTCCGGCCGTCAAGGCGTACGGCGGCGATCACATCGACCTCATGATCCGCTACCTGCAGACGCTGTCGAGGTAGCCGCGGCAACGCGACCGGGGCGACGCCACGGCGCGGCCGCGCGGCGGCGTCGCTCCACGTCCGGGCGCGTGGTACGCTCGTCCGCCATGGGGCAAGCGGGAAGACCTTCGTGGCGCCGCGCGACGCGGCTCGCCGCCGCGGCGCTCGTGCTCGCGGCGCTCGTCGTCCCGACCGCTCCCGGCGCGAGAGCGCAGGACGGCGGCGCCGGGCGACCGCCGGAAACGGTCTCGCCGCAGACTCCCGACGCCCCGCTCGTGCTGCCCGCGGAGCCGCTCCGGGCGCTGCGCGACATCGCCTACGCGCTCGCCAAGAAGAAGCGCGCGGACGACATGCGCGAGCTGCTTTCGATCCTGCGCGCGCTCGGTGATGACGAGGCCGTACTCGGCAAGCTCGAGGGGCGCTGCGAGCGCGCGCTCGCGCTGAAGCGCAAGGGCAGGGGCGACGTCGCCGCAGAGGCGCGCAAGCTCGCGGCCGCCGCCGCTGCGCTCGGCGACGCGCTGGCGGACGTCGATGCGTCGCGCCGCGCCGAGGCCGGCGCGGCGATCGTGCGCATCGACGCGCGCGTCGCTTCCGCGCAGAGCGCCGTCGGCCGCGTGCCGCGCGGCGACGGCTTCGTCGCGGCGTCCGACGTGCCGCTCCTCGAGCGTCGCTCGGACATCGAGCAGGCGTTCCAGGACGCACGGCGCTTCGAGGTCGAGATCACGAGCGGCGAGAGCCGCGCCGCGCCGCTGCTGGACGTCTACGGCAGACCGGGGCACTCGGTGCGCTGGCGCACGGTGTCGCTGCACAGCGTCACGTTCTCGGAGGAGCGCCTGCGGCGCGTGCTGACCGAGGCCGTGCGCGCATACGCCCTCGCCATGTTCATCCGCACCGTGCGGCTGCACGCGCCGCCGCCGCAGCCGGTGCAGTTCGTGATCTGGTCCTCGCGCGAGGACCATCTGAAGGGCCTGGCGGCCGCGGTCCGGAAGGGCGGCGTCAGCGAGGAGGCGGCGCAGCGGATGCGCGAGCGCGACTCCGAGGACTGGATCGACGCGCGCGGGTACTACGTCTCGAACGTGTACGTCGAGGTGCATCTCGAGTCGGTGCTCCTGCGCAACCTCTGGATGTGGCAGTTCCACGGTGCGCACGATGCCTGGGCGGACGACGACGTGCAGCCGTGCCTGATGCTCGGTCACCTCAACTGGATCTCGGAGCGCTTCCTGGGTGGTCGCATACCCGGTTGGGACTGGTACGAGGACCCGCTCCGCGGCCGCACGTCGGACGAGATGTCACGCGAACGCCGGCGGCTGCTGCGGCTGGCACGGACGGGCGTGGCCGGCGTGCGCGCGTACATGAAGCACCTCGCCGCGCGCGGCGAGGATCCCGCGTGGGCGCGGTCCTTCGTGGCGCACGCGGGCGAGCTTGCCGGCGAGGACCTGCTCAAGAGCATGCTCGTCGTCGAGTACCTGCAGGAACGCGGGGAGTTCCGCGACGTGCTGCTGCGCACGCTGAAGAAGCCCGCCACCCAGAAGACCTTCGAGGACGCGCTCGGGATGCCGCTGCTCGCGTTCGAGCAGGCGTGGCGCGAGTGGCTGCTCGCGGGCGACGCGCCGCCGTCGCTCGTCGAGCGCATGGCGGGCGCGAGCGCCCCGGGAGCCGCCGGCGCCGTCTCCGCGAGCGCCCGGGAGGCGGTGGAGGTGCTGAACACGATTCGCGCGACCGCGGTGCGCGGCAGCGCCACGTCCGGGAGCGCTGCGGTCGAGCCGGTCGAGATCGAGCCGACGCTCGCCGCGGGCTGCGCGTCCCACGCCCGCTACCTGGCGCAGAATCCGGATCAGGGGGCGGCCTGGCCCGCTGCC
The DNA here is from genome assembly GCA_024277065.1 of Planctomycetota bacterium. Classification (GTDB taxonomy): domain Bacteria; phylum Planctomycetota; class JAJSAM01; order JAJSAM01; family JAJVHW01; genus JAJRPF01. The sequence goes on along the minus strand of JAJRVY010000251.1, from coordinate 5,192 downwards.
CACGAAGAGTACGTGGACCGCCCCGGCTACTCGCCCGAGGGCGTGCGCGCCGCAGCGTCGTCCGTCATCGCGCCGGGCGTGCGCTCGGCGAAGGACGCGGTGGACGGGTGGATGGCGACGTTCTACCACCGGCTGCCGCTGCTCGATCCGGGGTTGCTGCGGATCGGATGGGGGATGGAGAACGGCATCGCGGTGATGGACTCGTCCTCGATGGTGGAGCGGTCCGTGCTGCCCGCGCTCGTCGTGTACCCGCCGGACGGCGGCCGCGACATCCCGCGGCGCTTCGCGCCCGAGCTCCCGAGCCCGCTCCCGGGCGGCGACCAGAGCACGTGGGGCTACCCGGTCACGGTCCAGGTCTTCGGCGAGTGGGAGGGCCTCGGCGAACTGACGGTGACGCTTCACGAGGGCGGCGCGGACGGTCCGCAGGTGCCCTGCATCGTCTCGACGCCGAGCGCGCCCTCCAACCCCGTCCTCGCGCCGGGCGGCGCATGGTGCCTGATCCCCCGCGCCCACCTGGCCCCCGCAGCGACGTACACCATCCGCATCGAGGGCCTGCCGCCGAAGCCCGCGGCCCGCGACACCTACACCTTCAAGACCGCGCGTTGACGGCGTTGACGGCCGCGTCGCGCGATGTCCCCGAGCGCTTCGGGCTGAGTCGCACGACGTCCGTCGGATCGCTCTCGAGCGTGTCGAAGATGCTGGGCACGGCGCGCCACCATGCGCGGCTCGTCTCGACGTTCCATCCGTCGTCGCGCAGGCGGGCGAGGATGGCCTCGAGTTCCATCACGAGCGCCGCCATGTCGGCCGGGCGGTCCTCGCGCTTCTTGGCGAGGCAGCGCATGACGACGGACTCGAGCGCCGGCGGGATCGGGTTCGGCGCGACGCTGTCGAGTGGCTGCGGTTCCTCGCTGAGCTGCGCCTCGAGCATGGCCAGCGTGCCCTTGCGGACGAACACGCTGCGGCCGGCGAGCAGCCAGTAGGCGACGCAGCCCAGGGAGTAGACGTCGGTGCGGCCGTCGAGGTCCTTCCGTGTGCTCACCTGCTCGGGCGACATGTAGGCCGGTGTGCCCCAGAGACCATCGCCCATCGTCTTCTCCAGGTCGTCGCCACCGATCTGCCGCGCGACGCCGAAGTCGAGTACCTTCACGACGTCGAGTTCGTCGGCCTCGCGACAGAGGAAGATGTTCGCCGGCTTCACGTCCCGATGGACGACCCCGCGCTCGTGCGCCTCGCGGAGACTCGCTGCGGCCTGGATGAGGATGCCGACCGCGCGTCGCACCGGGACCGGGCCGTACTCCCTGACCAGTGTGCGCAGGTCGATGCCGTCCAGGAGTTCCATGACGTAGAACAGTGCGCCGTCGTCGGCCACACCGAAGTCGTAGATGCCGATCGTGTGGCGTGAGCGCATGCCGGCGATCGTGCGTGCCTCGCGACGGAACCGCTCCACCGCCGCGCTCTGTTCCGCGTGGCTCTTCTGCGCGAGGTACTTCGGCCGGATCAACTTGATGGCGGCGGGACGCGCGAGCATCGCGTGAGAGGCGATCCAGACCTCTCCCATGCCGCCCTCGTCGAGCTTGCGCGTGAGCTGGTAGCTGCCGAGCCTCTGCAGTTGCTCGTCCGCCGCGCGCGCGCGATCCTCGGCGCGCACCACGCGCAGGTGCGTGCGCACGATGAACCGCGCGAAGAAGGCGGCGACCAGGATCGCGATGACCAGCGCCACGGCGGACACGATCAACGCATTGCGACGGTGGGCGGCTGCGGGGGCCGTGAGCGCGGCGGTCGGGCCGAACGTCACCACGAACCAGCGGCCGTCGTCGCCGATCTCGATGTGCCGCATCACGGCCAGATAGGGCTCTCCGCCCGACTCGAACGCGATGTGCCGCACGGGCTCGTCCGTGACCGGCAGCAGAGCGTCGAAGAGCGCGCGCGCGACCGGCTCCTCGATGTCCTCGACGCGGAGTTTCTTGCCGCGCGCCTCGCCCTGCCCGAATTCCTGCCGCGCGCCCGGGAACGCGATGACGTCCTGCGACTCGGTGAAGATGACCGTCCGGCCGCCCTCGGCGGTCTGCAGCGTCTCGACGAACTCCGACAGGCCGTTGAGGTGGAAGTCCACGGTCGTCACGGCGATCACGTCGCCCGCGTCATCGAAGATCGGTTCCGAACACGTGATGCCCACGACGCCGATGTCGAACCACACGTACGGCTGCGACCACGTGCGCCGGCCGTTCGCCACCGCCGCCTGCCACCAGGGCCGCGCGCGCGGATCGAAGCCGTGCGTCGGGTCGTCATCGACGAGCGTCAGCGAGCAGTCGTCGCCGATGACGAAGTCGCGCCGGTGCGTCCGCTGCGGTCCGCCGTAGCGGCGGCGCGTCGTCACGTAGCGCCCGTGTTCGTCGAGGTACACGCCGAAGTAGTGGCCCTCGCGCGTCCCGAAGCTGATGTAGGCGACGCCGGGGCAGGCGCGCAACTGGTCGCGGAACGTGAGCGCGAAGTCCTCGAGCGGCGGATCGAGGCCGACGCGCCGCACGTACGCCACCATGTTGTCCGTCAGCGGCTCCGCCTGGTCGAGCAGAGCGCGGGTGTGCTGGGCGGCCTGCTCCGCACGATCGTCGAACTGTCGCGTCGCGATTGCATCGACGCTCTCGATTACGGCGACGTGGCCCTGCCACCAGATGGCCAAGCCCACGGCCGCGACGAGGAGCGGGATGGTCAGGAGGATGCCGAGCGGCGCCATCAGCGCCGGGGCGATGCGCGTCCCCCAGATGGTGAGCGCACGACTGACGCTGAACGTGGCAATGTCCCGGCGACTCGGGCCGCCGTCCGTCGTACGCGTCACGACACTCCTCTCTGGACCGAATTCGTTCCCGGTTCGTTCCCGTGATGTTACGGCGACCCCGCCATGATCGTCACTCTGTCCACCACGGTGGCCGAGAGCCGCGCCACCGAGAGAGAGGCGCCGGTGGCTGCGTCGTCGTCGTCGTCCGAAAAGGAGCGTCGCCGACGGCGCCGGGCGTCGAGACTTCGCGCATGCGCTCGTTCTCGCGCTCCGATCGCGGCGCCTTCTCGCGCGGCGTGCTCTTCCTGGTCGCGTTCGCAGCGGCGTGCGTGCTCGTGCCCGGTCTGTTCTGGTGGGGGACGACGTTCACGCGGCGGCTGGACGACGCGCAACTCACCGAGAAGCTGGCCGCCGGCGCGCCGCCGCGAGACGTGCAGCACGCCGTCGAGGAGTTGTCCCACCGCTTCCAGGAGGGGCGGCCGGGAATGGAGCGCTGGGCCGAGGACCTCGTGCGCGTCTCGCGGCGCCCCGAGGATGCGGTGCGCGTCGTGGCGGCCTGGTGCATGCAGTTCGACGCCGAGCGCGCGTCGTTCCGGGCGCGCCTGCGCGAGCTGGTCACGGACGATGCCGCGGCGATGGTGCGGCGCAACGCGGCGACGTCGCTCGCCAGGTCCGGCGACACCGCCGCGCTGCCCGTGCTGCGCGCCATGCTCCTGCCGCTCACGGTCACGGCTCCGGAGGCGGGCACCGCGCGCGACCTGGTCGGCACGGACCAGCCGATCGAGGAGGGCTCCCGCGTCGCCACCGTGGAGACGGCGGCCGGTCGCGTCGTCAGCGTTCGTGCGCCCGTCCCGGGCGCCGTGTCCGAGGTCCTCGTTGCGGAGGGCGCGCGCGTCGCCGCAGGCGCCGCGCTGCTGCGCCTGCGGCCCGCCCTCGCTCATGTCGAGAACGCCTTGCTCGCGCTCGCGCTCGTGGGCGGGGAAGCGGACGTCGCTCTGGCGCACACGGCGGCCGATGCGCGTTCGGGACTGCCCGAGGACGTGCGCAGCACCGCCGCGTGGGCCGCGCGGGCCATCGAGAAGCGGCTCGGAGGCGAGTGACTGCGGTCTCTGTCTTGGGTGAGACCACCACGAACTCAGGCTCGGGCGCTGTGAGATACCTCACTCGGCTAGCGGAGTTTCTTGCTCGGGGTCCCTTCCTCGCGAAGATTGCCCGCTTCCACGACTGTTCGTGCGGACAAGTGTCGGCGCGGCTCGTGGCTCGAACGGGGGGCGCACCCGGTCACGTCCGGCGGATGGACGCCAGGGCCGTTCCCACCATCAGGAGAATGACTACGATGAAGGCCATTGCGAAGGGGGCGCTCCTCGGCGCCGCGATGCTGGGGCTCGTCGCGTGCGGCGGCGGCGACGGCAAGAAGGACTCCGGCTCGTCCGGTGGCGAGGCTCCCGCGGCAGGTGAGAGCAGCGGCGCCGGCAGTGCTTCATCCGCCGACAAGCAGGTGTACGTCGCCGCCGACCACAAGGGCGCGCTCAAGGGCACCGTCAAGTTCGGCGGCGCGACGATGCCGGAGAAGGTCCTGTTCAACGTGTCCAGCGATGCGTTCTGCACCGGCAAGTGGGAGGGCGAGGAGCCCATCGACCAGCAGTTCGAGGTGAACGAGGACGGCACGCTGCCGCACGTCTTCGTCTACGCCAAGAAGGGCCCTCACAAGGACGACTACGCCGGCTACGTGCCGCCGACGGGCTTCGAGGTCCGCCAGCACTACTGCTTCTACGTCCCGCACGTCTTCGGCGTGATGGAGGGGCAGGCGTTCACGGTCCACAACGACGACCAGACGATGCACAACGTCAACGTCAAGCCCAAGCGCAGCGACCCCGTCAACAAGGGGCAGGCGCCCGGCGACGCGGACACCTTCTCGTTCAGCAAGAAGGAGAAGGCCATCCCCTTCTCGTGCGACGTCCACTCCTGGATGAGCGCCAAGTGCTGGGTGATGGACCACCCGTTCTTCGCGACGACGGAGGCCGACGGCTCGTTCGAGATCAGCGGCCTGCCGGACGGCAAGTACACGTTCGTCGCCTGGCACGAGACCTTCGGCGAGACCCAATTCGAGGTCGAGATCGCCGGCGGCGAGGCCACGGCCGACGTGACCCTGTCCGGAGAGTAGCAACCAGTGTGATCTGCGCCCCGTTCCGGGCAGGCCCGGAACGGGGCGCGACCCCCCTCGCCCCGGTCGGCGCCGGTGCAACCGGCTCCGGTCTCCGGCGAGGCCTCTCGAGTGTGTGTGTGCGGAGGTTGGGAAGTTGAGGTTCTTGCGACGTTCGCAGCTCGCGCCGCTCGCGGTATGCACCCTGGCAGCCCTGTGGCTGACCGGTTGCAGCGGCGATGTTCTGAACGTGCTGCCCGAATCGGCGTCGGC
>JAJRVY010000250.1 GCA_024277065.1 Planctomycetota bacterium | reverse complement strand
GGAGTCGATCGTGAACGCCAGGGCGCGATCGAAGATCGGTGCCGTCGTGAAGCGCGTGCTGTACGAGTTCGTGAGTTGGCGGCCCCGCGTGGAGCGCACCGGCGACGGCTCGGGGTGGCCGACGACGTAGATCTCGTAGTTCGTCGAGGGCTGCAGGCCGGCGTTCTCGTCGGCGTTGTCGCACTCGGTGCCGCGGGCGTAGAAGCCGCCGCGGGGATCGTCCGGGTTGCGCAGGTGGGTCGGCAGCCGCGGGAAGAAACGCACGGTGCGTCCCTGCACCTGGAACGTGCCGGGCACCTGCTTCGTGAAGCCGGAGCGCGTGGCGTTCTCGCCGCGGATCTGGATGATCGCCGCGCCGACGGTGCCCGGGTCCACGTCCGCCGTGAATTTGAACTCGATCACCTGGTTGTGACTCACGCCGTCGAACGTACCGACGTTCACGTCGATGAGCCGCAGCTTGCCGCTGCGATTGCGACGACGCTTGGCGTACGCATCGTTCGTCGGGACTACCGTGGCGAGGAGTGCGGCCACGGTGATCGCTGCCACGATCCCTGGCACCGCGCCCGTCATCAATCGACCGATCCGCATGCTCGCTCCTTCGCTGTCCAATCGGACGGCCCCGCCGCGTCAGCGACGAATGCCACCAGCTTCACCCGAGCGGGGCCGTGTTCACGCACGTGCGGCCACACTCACTCACCTGTGGATAGCCCCGAAAGTTTACGGGGTCTGGGAGTCACCGCAACCAAGAACCGCCGTTGCCGGGGGGGTACGAGGTTGCCGTCAGTCGTCGAGCGCAAGGCTCGTGCCATGGTCGCAGTCGCTCCTTCCCGAGCCCGGGAAGCGCTCGCCGGAGCCCGCGATGAGGCACGCCCGCACGCGCCTCCCGGTGTAGTCGAGCGAAATCGCTCGCCGTGCCTCCCGCGGCCTCGTAGGTGCGAGGGCGCCGCGACGTCCGGGTGTGTGGCGCGGCCGGCTGCGGAGCGCAGGGGACGCAGGGGTCAGCAGAACGAACTGCGGTGCGCGCCGGGGGCGTCCGGGGCACGCTCCAGGATCTCTCCGTAGCGCGCGCGGTAGGGCGCGAGCCGCTCCTCGGGCCACTCGAGCTCTGCGCCGGCCTGGATGATGCTGTTCAGGGCGCGTACGCAGCCGGGCTCGTGTTCGAGGGCGCGTTCGAAGTGGCGCACGGCGCGGGCGTAGGCGCGCTCTGCGGCGTCGCCGAGCCCCAGCTCGATGCGTTTTCGGGCGATCGCCAGCCAGTACGTTCCGAAGCCACTCTCGACGTCCGCCGTCGTCTGCGGCGTCCCGCGGTCGCGCGCCAGTTCGCGGTAGGCCTCGAGTTCGCCCCGCATGCGCGGCAGCGCCTGCGGCTCCGTCGGGACGTCGCGCCACGTCAGGAAGGCCAGCTTGCCATGGGCCGACGCGTGCCGCGGGTTGCGCGCGAGCGCGAATTCGTACCAAGAGCGCGCCTCGGGCAGCCGCTTCTGCGTCCCCTCGAGCAGGCCGAGGTTGTAGTACAGCTCGGCGTTGCGCGGATCGCGCTCGAGCATGCCGCGGACGAGCCGTTCCGCGGCCCCCATCTCGCTGAGCATCTGGTGCGCGAGGGCCAGCCGCATGACGAGGTTGCTGGGCGGCTCGCGGTCGTTCTCGCGGGCGATCCGCACGGCCGTGCGCAGGTCGCTCGCGGCCGCGTCGTGCATGTTCATGTCATAGCGCTGCGCGCCGCGGTGCAGGTACGCGAGGAAGCGGAACTCCGCGCCGAACGCCGGGTCCGGCGGGGTGCTCTCGACGGCATCGACGAAGGCGTCGAGCCGCGCCAGCGCCGCCTTGCCGTCGCGCTCCAGGATTGCGGCGAAGCCGTCGAGCAGGAGGAGCGGGCCGTAGTCCGGCGCGCGCTCTCGCAGCTCGGCGAGGGCGCGCCGCCCGGGCTCCGCGTCGCCGAGCACGAGGTGCCCGAAGGCGATGACGTACACCTGCGTGAAGCTCGCCCGCCCGTCGCTGAGCGCGCGCGCTCGTTCGAGTTCGGCCACGGCGTGCGCGAGCCGCGGCTTCTGCATGGACCAGACGTAGTTGCGCCAGGCCGACGTGCCGCGGGCGCGCAGCGTGTCCACGTCCACATCGACGTCCATGTTCACGTCCACGTTCACGTCCACGTTCCCCGGCGCGTCCTGCGCACGGAGCGCCGCGCCGGGGCAGAGCGCGAGCGCGATCAGGCAGAGGCCGACGGCGACGGGCGTGGCGCGCACGTGCCGGAGGATAGCAGTCGGCTCGGCGCGCGCCCGACGTATCCTCCGGCGCAGCATGCAGAGCGCCCGCATCCTCCGGATCGTCGTCGTGGCCGTGGCCGTCGTCCTGCACCTCGCGGCCCACGCGAGCCTGGACGGCGGCCTCACGCGCGAGCCGCTGCCCGAGGACGCTCCCGCGTTGCTCGCCAACCGCGCGCTGTCGGCCGCTGACCAGGGCGTCGCCGCCGCGCTCTCGCGCGCGGCGGTGGATCCGGACGTGACGTGGGATCCGGCCGGCGACGTCGTCGGGCGCACGCGGTTCCGCCCGGTGTCCGCGGTCGCCTTCGTCCTCGAGCGGGCCGCCTTCGGCGCGCGCACCGGGTCGCTGGTGGCGCTCGTGTCGTGGGCTCTCCACGTCATCGTGGCGCTCATGGTCGTGGAGTTGCTGACCGTGCTCGGCGCGTCCGTCTCCGCGCGTTGGATCGCCGGCCTCCTGGCCGCCGCGACGCCGGTGGCGCTGGCCGCGGCCGCCTGGCCGGCGCGCCAGCCGGTCCTCCTGGCGACGGCGCTGGGCGTCGTCGCCCTGCGGCTGTTGCTGGCGCCGCGGCGCGGCGTGGTCGGGCTCGCGGCCGGGGGGGCGCTCCTTGCGCTGGCGTTCCTGGCTCACGAGGCCGCCGCCGGGCTCGCCGCCGCCGCGCTCGTGCTGGCGCTCGCGCCGCCCCCGGCGCGGCGCGGACGGAGCGCACGTCGCATCGCGCTCGCCGTCGCGCTGCCGCTCGCCGCCGCCGTCGCCTGGCGCTGGTCCGTGCTCGCCGGGCGCGGCGCCGGCTTGCAGGGCGGCGACGCGGGATGCTTCGCGGATGCGGCCGTCGGCATGCTGACAGCGCTCGCCGCGCCCCTTCTGCCGGCCCGGCTGCATCTCGTCGCCGAGCCGTGGAGCGCGGCGCCCTTCGCGCGCATCGCAGGCCCGCTGCTGCTCGCCGTCCTGCTGATCGCGGCGCTGCGGCGCGTGCGCACGCCGGGCGGCGCTCTCTGGCTCGCGGCCCTGGCCGCCGCGTCCCCGGTGCTCGCGACGGCCTTCGGCGGCGGCACGCCCTTCCACGGCGGGTACGCCGTCGCGGTGGCCCCCGTGCTCTTCGCCGCCGTCGCCGTGTCGCTCGCCGCCGCGGCGTCGCGCGGGGGGGCGCTGCGCGTCGCGGCGGTGGCGGCCGCTGCGCTGCTCGTCGCCGCCTCGGTCGCCGCGACCCTGACGTCCGCTGCGAGCTTCCGCCGGCGCGCGAGTTTCATCGCTCTCGCCGCGCGCGCCGCGCCGCGCAGCGTCGTCGTCGCCGCGTGGCACGTCGGCGACGTGCCGGGACGCGCACCGCGTCCGGTGGCCGAGCGTGGCGCGGCACTGCTCGCGGCGTTGCCGCAGGCGTACGCGCTCGCCGCGAGGCTCGTGGACGATCAGGGCGGCGCGACGCCACTGGCGCGGCGACTCGCGCGCGATCCGCCCGTCGGCATCGGTGTCGCGGCGGCGCTGGCCGCGTACGTCCGGGCACTGACGTCGATCCCCGCGGCCGACATGCCCGTTGCGGCCCCCGTGCTGCTCCAGGATGTCGAGCGCGTCGCCGAGGCCGCGACGGCGGTGGCACCGGACTGGGACGGGGCCTGGCTGATGCTCGTCCGTGCGCGCACGGCGATCGGCGCGCGGGCCGCGGCGCTGGCGGCGGCGCGTCGCGCGGCGACCCTGGCGCCGCAGGATCCCGCGCGCCTCGAACTCGTGGCGCGCCTCGCGCTGAACGTCGGCCGGACGGAGACCGCGACGCGGATGATGGGCGCCGCGGCGGAGCTCGAGGAGCGCGCTGCGGAGCGCGAGGGGCGCAGCCTGCGGCGCGAGCACGTGCTGCTGTACGCCCGCGCGCTCGCCGCCGACGCCTCGGCGAGCGGCCTGCTCGTCGAGTTCGACTGGGCGCTGCGGCTGCTGCTGCCGCTGTTCGACGAGGGGGACCGCGGTCTGGACCTGCGCGCGGCGGTCTACGACGTCCATCTCCGCTGGGGTGACGCGCTGGCTTCACTCGATCGCACGGCGATGGCCCGTGTCGCCTACCGGCGTGCCGTGCGGCTCGGAGGCGCCGGCAGCGAGGCCGGCGAGCACCTGCGGTGGCTCGAGGACCGGCTGCGCGTCGAGATGCGCACTGCAGAGGACGCCCTGGATCGCGCCGCGGCGGGTGAGGGCAACGTCGCCAACGCTCTCCTGGGCGTTGCGATCGCCAAGTGCCGCGCCGCGGAATGGGACGCCGCCGACGCCGTTTTCCGGCGCATCGAGGAGGGGCAGGGCGGCATGAACGCCGCGCTGCGGTATGCGCGCGCGCTGCATCGCTACGCCGCCCGCGAGGATCAGCTCGAGTTGGCGGCGTCCGAGCTGCGGGCGGTGCTCGAGGAGGATGCGACCTTCCACGAGGCGCGCTTCCGGCTGGCGGGCGTGCTCCTCGACATGGGGCGCGTGGACGACGCCGCGCGGGAGTACCGGCGCGCGGCGCGCGAGGGGGCGGCGTACGAGTGGGCCATCGAGGCGCTCGAGATCGGGCAGCGGCTCGAGGCGCTGCAGCGGCGCTGAGAGGGTGTGGACAAGAGAAACGCGGCGCCGGTCACGCGACTTGCGCGGATACGAGCCTGGGATTGGCGCAGCGTCCGTCGGCGCAAGTCGCGCGCAGCAGCCCCGCTCGTCCGTGGAGCCCGCCGGACTGCGCCCCGCTCGCTCGATGACTCGGACGGGGGCCCGCAGATCCCGTCGGCGGCTCTCGTAGACTGAGAAGGATGCAGGTGCGCCACTCGTTCGAGGAATTCGACTACATCGACCACGAGGAGCACTGGGGCCGCGCCGCCCCGGCCCTCGGGGCCACGCGCGTTCTCGCCGTCGATACCGAGGCGGACAGCATGCACGTGTACTTCGAGAAGGTGTGTCTCGTGCAGCTCGCCGCCGACTGCGGGAGTGCGTTCGTCGTCGATCCCCTGGCCCTGGCGGACCTCGAGCCGCTGCGCGCGCCGCTGGCGGACCCCGCCGTCGAGGTCGTGTTCCACGGCGCCGACTTCGACGTCACGAGCCTGCGGCGCGACTTCGCTTTCGAGTTCCACGGCGTGTTCGACACGATGGTGGCGTCGCAACTCCTCGGCGACGAGAAGCTGTCGTTGCGCGATCTCGTCGAGCGTTTCTTCGGCGTCGTCCTGGCGAAGGCCCACACGCGGACGGACTGGGGGCGCCGCCCACTCTCGCGGGAGCAGCTCGAGTACAGCTTCCTCGACGTCGCCTACCTCGTCGAGCTGGCCGGCATCCAGCGCGAGCGGCTCGTCGCGGCCGACCTGCTCGTCGAGGCGCAGATCGAGTTCGAGCGCCTCTCCCGTCGTACGCCGCCGGTTCGCGACTTCGATCCGCACGGCTGGATGAGGATCAAGGGCACGCGCGATCTGCCCGTCACGACGCAGTCGATCCTGCATGAGCTGTTCGCGCTGCGCGACGCGGCGGCGCGGCGCGTGAACCGCCCGCCGTTCAAGGTGCTCGGCAACGACGCGCTGCGGCTCATCGCGCTCGAGCGCCCCGCGACCCCGGCCGCGCTGCGTGCCCTCAAGGGCGTGCCCAAGCACACGTCGGGGCGCATGTCGCGTGACGTCCTCGCGGCGCTCGAGCGTGGTCTGGCCAGGGGCTCGCCGCCGGTCCGGCCGCACAAGCCGGGCAATCCGGCGCGGCGCATGGACTACCACGCACAGAAGCGCCTCGGACGTCTGCGCGACTGGCGCAGCGCCGTCTCGGCGCGCAGCGGCGTGACGACGATGGCCATCCTCCCGAACTACGCCATGTTCGAGGTCGCCCGTCTGCGGCCGACGACCGCGAGTGACCTGCAGCGCGTGCCGGGCGTGGGCGCCTGCCGCCTCGAGAAGTGGGGGGCCGACATCCTCCGCATCATGCGCTGATTCGTCGCCGCCACGAACCCCGCGAGTCCGCTCCGCGCCCGGTGCGCCGTCCCTCCTGCCGCCACCTCTGCCGTCACGGCTTCGAGGCCAGGATGGCGCCGCACAGGTAGAGGCTGCCGGTGACGACCACCGCGCCGCGGGCGCCCGCGCGGCGGCGAGCCTCGTCGAGTGCGGCGGCGGCGGGAGCTGCCACCGACGCCTCGAGCCCGGTCGCCCGCGCCGCGTCCGCGATGCGCTCGGGCGGTGCCGCACGGGGGCCGCCCGAGGTCGTCGCGACGACGTGGTCCGCGACGTCGGCGAGGGCCGCCAGCGCGCCCTCCACGTCCTTGTCGCCGGCCATCCCCACGACGAGGACGCGTGGTGCGAGGGGCACGGCGGCCCGCAGCGCGGCGGCGAGGACGGCGCAGCTCGCGGGGCTGTGGGCACCGTCCACGAGCACGAGTGGATCGCGGGCGAGCACCTCGAGGCGTGCCCGCAGGCGCGTGGCGGCGAGCCCGGCCTGGACCTGCGCGGGGGTCGCAGCGCCGCCGCGCCACGGCGTGGCGAGCGCCAACATCGCGGCGACGGCCGCGTTGCGGGCCTGGTGCGCGCCGAGCAGGGGCACGCGGAGCGGCAGCCGGAGCTTCCCGTGACCGAGCGTGCACGTCGTGCGCACGGCGCCGTCGCGGGCATCGAGCGTGGTCGTGACGTCGGCGACGTGGAAGTCACGCCCGAGGGCGAGGAGCGGCGCGGCACGCTCCCGGCACGTCCGGGCGAGGACGTCGAAGCCGGCTTCGCCCGGCGCGACGCCGCTGACGCAGAGGCGGCCCGGACGGACCGCGGCCGCCTTCTCCGCCGCGACGCTCTCGAGCGACGTGCCGAGCTGCGCCGTGTGGTCGAGGGAGAGGCTCGTCACCGCGACCGCCACGGCCTCCGCCGCGGTGGTGGCGTCGAGCCGGCCGCCCATGCCGGCTTCGAGGACGACGGTGTCACAGTGCGCGGCGCGCATGGCGAGCAGCGCCGCCACGGTGTGGATCTCGAAGAACGTGCACGGCGCGCCGCGGGCGCCCGCGTCCTCGACGTGCCCGCGGAGCACCTCGAGCGCGGCCACGACGAGTGCGTCGTCCGCGATCGCGCCGTCCACGCGGATGCGTTCGCGCGGGTCCACCAGATGCGGCGACGAGTACAGCCCCGTGCGCCGCCCCGCGGCGACGGCGATGGCGGAAAGCATCGCCGCGACGCTGCCCTTGCCCTTGCTGCCGACGACCTGGATCGTGTCCCGGCCGGAGTCCGGGCGCCCCACGTCCGCGAGCAGCCGCCGCACGCGGTCCAACCCGTACGTCCGGGCGTCGTAGCGCTGGGTGGCCATCGTCTCGTAGTTCGTCCGTGACGACAGCCACGCAAACGCCTCGTCGAACGACGCGAACG
>JAJRVY010000249.1 GCA_024277065.1 Planctomycetota bacterium | reverse complement strand
GTCCAACGGCGCAAGTCGCGCGCCGCAGCCCCGCTCGTCCGTGGAGCCCGCCGGACTGCGTTGCGCTCGCTCGATGACTCGGTCAGGGGAGTCACGTTCGCAACCGCGCCTTGCCGGCAGGCTCCACGAACAAGCCGACACACCCTTTTCTCTTGTCCACACCTTCTCAGGTCCGCGACGAGCCTCGAGATCCCGACGCGGAAAGCGGACCTGCTCGAACTGGTGCAAGGCGTGCTCGGCTCGGATGCGGCCTTGCGCCGAATCTACGCCGCCCTCGGCGAGGTCGAGCGCTGCGCCGAGCCGGCTACGTGCTCCCTGCGATCGACGGCTGACGCCGCGGCGCCGTGCCGGTAGTCTCGCCCGCCATGGGACGCATCCGGTGGCGGGACTCCGACGAGGCTCGCGCGTTCGTACGAGAGCTCGGCCTGCTCGACCAGAACGAGTGGTACGCGTATGCGCGGGCGGATCTCGTGCGGTTCTGCGGGAAGCGTCCGAAGGACATCCCTCACTGCCCCGCGCGCGACTATCGGGATCTAGGTGGAACGGCATGCGGAACTGGCTCGGGCCGCCGCCGCTCGCGCCGCAGGAGCCGGGCTACCTGGACTTTCGCCGGGCGCGCACGTTCGCGCGCTCGCTCGGGCTGCGCTCTCGCGCGGAGTGGAATGCCTGGGGCCGCGGCAGTCCTCGGCGCGGCCCGCGGCCCATCGACATCCCGGCCAAGCCGCATGTCGTCTACGCCGGCAAGGGATGGTGCGGCTGGCCCGACTTCCTGGGCTTCGAGCGCTGAACGGACTTCCCGGCGGGCGGAGAGGGGACGCCGACGTGGCGCGTCGCCCGACGGCGCCCGCCCTGTCACTCGGGTGCGAGGCGCAGCGTCAGTGCGGGCTCGTCGTCGCCGCCCGCGATGGTGACGCGTGCCTCGCCGGTCGCGTAGCCGGGGCTCGCCGCTCGCACCGTGACCGCGCCCAGGCGGACATCGACGTCGTGGTGGTCGCGCGGCGGGGCGCCGGGCGGGGGCAGCACGCCACCCCACATGCACTGCTCGCCGCCGGCGTGGGAGACGAACACGTTGGCGTGGCGCAGGGGCTTGCCCGTCGCCGCGTCGAGGATCGCCACGCGCAGCCGGGCCGCCGGCTCGAGCACGATCTCGACGTCGAGCGGCTCCTCGAGCGGTCCGGGCGCGATGATGGCGCCGCCCGGCCAGTGACCCGCCGCCGTCGCCATCGCGCGCTCGGGCCGCGCGGGCAGGTCGCCGAACGCGACCCGGCCGTCCGCGTCGGCCGTCCTCGGCGCGACGTGGATGCCCGGGAGCAGCACGCGGACGCGTGCCCCGCGCAGGCCCAGGCCGAGTTCCCCCGTGATGCGTACACACGCGGCGCCGCGCGGTCCCGGCGGCCGCCGGTGCAGGGCGATCTTGGCGTCGATGCGCTGGTTGCGTCCCAGCTCGACGGGCGCGGCTCCTTCGAGCTGGCGCGCGGTGCCCCACACGGCGATGCGGTAGTTCCCCTCCCGCAGCCAGGCGAACTCGAACGCGCCGCCCGTGGTCGTCTCCGCCTGCCTGAGCGGCTTCTCCGTCTCGCCCTCCGCGAAGAGCGCCACGGGCAGCCGCGATGCCGGTCGCCCATCGACCTCGTCCGTGACCACGCCCGCGATGCGCCCGTAGTCCGTGCGGCGGTGGGGGAAGACGAGAACGGGCTCCTCGTCCGTCGGCAGCTCGACGCGCGAGGCGTGCCCGATCGTCACCTGATCGCCCACGACACCCAGGCGCTCGAAGTCGGGGAGGAGCAGACCCGCCCCCTCGGGCAGCCCGGGCGCCCAGAAGCGGCCGTCGCGGTCGGCCTGCGCGACCTTGTGGACGTCGAACAGTCCCACCGTCGCCTCGTCGGCGCGCGCGGCATCGACCCAGAAGATCTCCGCCGTCGGCACCGCGCGACCGTCCGCGTCCTCGACGCGTCCCCAGACCGAGTGGCGTGATCGCGGCGTGGCTGCATCCATGGCCCGCGCAGCGTACCGTCCCGTCCCGCGGGGCGCGAGACCGCCGGCAGCAGGGAGGCGCCGTCCAAGCGCGAATCGCATCGCGCGCGCGAGTCGCTACTCTTTCCGCATGGCCTCCCGCAAACTCGCAACCAGTCGGGATCTCAAGGCGCTCGTCGAAGTCGCCCAGAGGTTCTGGTCCGTCCGGCCCTGGGAGTCCGTCGATGACATCGAGTTCGTGGCGCTGGAACTGCCCGGCGAGAGCGAGCCGTGGTTCGCCAACGTGCTCGGGTGCGCGGGCCGCGAGTTCGGGCTCTACATGGCGCGTGGGGTCGAGGGCATGGCGCGCATGCGCGCGTGGATGGGCGTCGATGCGGCCGACGAATGCAACGTCCGCGAGGGCGTGCGGCAGGTGGGCTTCACGCTCGAGCGGTGGAGCGACCTGCCCCCCGGGCACGTCGCGCGCTTCGCGCGCGCGGGCATCGCCCTGCGGCGCGACGCCCGCGCCCCGTTCCTGATGCTGTTCGAGGGCAAGGAGCAGCGCCCATTCGACGCGCGATCCGCGCGCCGACTCCTGCTCGCGG
Source organism: Planctomycetota bacterium (assembly GCA_024277065.1). Lineage (GTDB taxonomy): Bacteria > Planctomycetota > JAJSAM01 > JAJSAM01 > JAJVHW01 > JAJRPF01. Next base: position 4,523 of record JAJRVY010000249.1, on the reverse strand, counting down.
CGGCGGCCACCGTCGCCGCGCACCCGACATTCATACGCTGCGACGTGATCGACGCCGAGACGGGCTGGATCGAGGCCGAGGACGTGATGACCGGCGAATCCGTGCGCCTCCACGACCAGGCGCTCTCGCGCACGGCGCTCCCGGGCACGGTGCTGCCCGTTGCGCTCGTGCGCGTCGGTACCGTCGTGCTCCCCGAACTCCGGGGCCCGGGTCTGGGTCCCATCGAGGTGGATGCGGCGCTCGCGTTCCTCGAGGCCGAGGGGCTCGACATCTCGCCCGCCGGCCTGCGGAGCAAACCCCATCTCCTCGGGCGCCTGTGGCAGTGGCGCGCCGACTTCCATCGAAACGCGTCGCCGACGCAGATCAACAACACCGACGGCGATCCGCTCGAGTTCATCGAACTGCTCCTGCGCGCATCCGACCCGGACGCCGTCCACGCCGCGTTCGAAGCGCGCGACGACGTGGAGTACGACGAAGACGACGACACGTTCATCTGGTCCATGGAGAACGACTACGAGGGCACGCGGGCGGCGCTCGGGGACTTCATCCTCCTCGCGCGCATCCAGTTCATCGGCGATGAGCTGCTGGTTTCCGTGAACTCCCGCAAGCGCGCCGATCGCGCGCGGGCGTGGCTCGAGGAGATCCCCGGTGTGCGCTTCGAGTCGCGCGAGGTGCGGTCCTGGGACGACCCCCACGAGACGCCCCTCGACGACCGCCCCACGGCAGAGGAGCGCGACCGCGAGGTGCCGCCGGAGGTGCTCGACCTCGTCGCCGACCACATGCGGTCCTACTACCGCCGCTGGCTCGACGAGAAGATCCCCGCCCTCGGCGGCAAGACCCCGCGACAGGCCGTGCGGACCAAGCAGGGCCGCGGGCGCGTCGCACTTCTGATCCGCATGCTCGACGCTCCGAGCCCCGGCCTGGACATCAAGGCCCTGCGCGCCGAACTCCTCGACGAACTCGGGCTGTCGTAGCCCGGGCGCTCTTCCCGATCGGCCGTCTCGGCTGCTAGTTTACCGAGCGGTAAACGCGTGGAGGTTCGCCATGAACGAAGAACGGCCCGGTTCGTCGCCGGCGTCACCGGCGTCATCGGCGTCGCGGGAAGAACTCGACCAGATCCTCGCGGTGTTCCGCGCCCACGGGTGGGAGGGCGCCAGTCTCTCGCGCCTGTCGGCGGCGACGGGTCTGCACCGCGCGAGCCTCTACCATCGTTTCCCGGGCGGGAAGACCGCGATGGCCGTGGCCGCCATCCGTCACGCGGGGCAGAAGTTCGCCGACGACGTGCTCGCGCCGCTCACCGAGGACGGCGACCTGACCGAGCGCGTGCAGCGCACGGGCCTGCGCCTGGCGCGCTTCTTCGGGCACGGCACGCGCTGGTGCCTCTCCGACACCATCACGCTCGCCGTGGACGAGCCCGCCATCGCCGCCGCCGTCCGCGACGTCGTCGGCGGTTGGATCGAGGCTTTCGCCGCCGCCGCGGCGGAGGCCGGCCACGACGCCCCCCGCGAGCGCGCCATCGCCGCGCTCGTCGCCATCCAGGGCTCTCTCGTCGTCGCCCGCGCCACCGGCGACACGCGCCCCTTCGAGGACGCCATCGCCTCGCTGGACACAACCCTCGCCCAGCCCTGAAGACGAGCCGCTCACGCTCTCTGGAACGGACCCCTTGACCGATCGTTCAAGGGTGTCGGCTCCCCGGATGCGGCAACGGATGCCCCCCGGCCGCCGCCGCCACTCGCGGAACTCCCCGCGCTGGTCGTGGACGACGGTGGGAGGTCGGGCGCGCGCGGTAGTCTGGGCGCCATGGCCACCAAGTCCCCGACGCCGCGTGACATCCGGGCGCTGATGCAGGTCTTCGGACGCTTCCAGAGCGCGCGGCTCTGGAGCGAGATCCCCTCTGACGCCCCGGTCGCCCTGCGCTTCGAGGGCGACGACGAGCCGTGGTTCGCGGTCGTCATGGGCTCCGCCGGGATCGAGTTCGGAGTGCACATGATTCAGGGGCTGCCTGGCCTGCGCGCGCTGCGGGCCCGGGAATCGGACGACGACATCGAGGAGATCCGCGCAGAGGTGGAGCAGGGCACGCGGATCGGGTTCTCGATCGAACGCTGGTCGAACCTCCCGCCGGGACAGCGCCGGCGGCTGCAGCGCGGTGGCGTCAATCCTCGACGGGAGGCCTCGGTGCCGTTCGTCGCCGCCGCCGAGCGCGGCAGGTCGGGTGCCCCCGACGCGCGTGCGCTGCGCCGGCTGGTGCTCGCCACGGCCGTGCTGCTCGACGCCCACGAGCGCTCGCTGATCCCCTGGCACGAGCGCCCCGATCCGGACACCTGCGCCGTGCTGGAGATCGCCGGACCGTGGAGGTCTCCGTGCATCGCGGTGTCGTGGCACGACTTCGGCGTGCCACGCCGCACGCGGGATCCCCATGGGATCGGCTGGAAGCCGCCGCCGCCACCGCCCGAGACGGCGCGTTGGCGCACCGCCGAGAGCGCCGTCACCCGGCGCACGATGCGGCGCCTGGACGAGCGCGAGCTCCTCGACGACGACGCTCTCCTCGCCTACTTCGGCACCACGGACATGGCGGCGATCGCGGAGTTCCTGGGGGCCCGCCCCGACGCGCATCCCGCCCTCTACCATTGGCTCATCGAGAACGTCCGCCGACCGCGCCGCGCGCCGACCGTTCTCGAGTCGTTGCTGGACGACGACCTCACGGACGACGAGCGTGCGGTCGTCGAGGCGCGCCGCCGCGCGACGCCGGTCTTCGCGCGCGTGGCGACGACCGATCCGGAGACGGGGTGGATCACGGCGGTGGACATCCTCACCGGCGAGCCGCTGCGCTTTCACGATTGGGGCGTCTCGCAGTCCACGGCGCAGGACCAGGTGATCATCGTCACTCCGGTACGCGTCGCCGACGTCATCCTGCCCCTGCTCGCCGGACCCCTCCTCGCACGTGGGCAGGCGGACGAGGCGTTCGCGTTCCTCGAGCAGCAGGGGCTCGTGCCGACCCCCGAGGGAATCGCGAAGAAGCCCCACCTCCTCGGTCGCCTCTGGCTCTGGCTGGAGGAACTCCGCAGGGCGCCGCCGCCACGGGTGCACAACACCGACGGCGAACCGATGGAGTTCCACGAACTCGTGCTGCGCGCCGCGGACCCCGGCGCCGTCATCGCGGCGCTCGAGCGCCGCGACGACATCGACTACGACGAGCACGAGGGCCATTGGAGCTGGTTCCGCGAGAACGACCCCGAGGGCCGGCACGCGATGCTCGGCTCGTGCATCCACCTCGGGCGCATCCAGGTGATCGGTGACGAGATCCTCGTGTCCGTGAACTCCGCCGGCCGCGCCCGCCGTGTGCGGGCATGGCTGGAGGACATCCCCGGTGTGGGCTTCGAGAAGATGGAGGTCAGCAGCCTCGACGCCGTCCGCAAGTCGCTGGGCGACCGTCCGCTCGACGACCGCCCCAGCGACGAGGAGCGCAACTTCGAGCCGCCTCCCGAGGTCCTCGAGCAACTGGCGCGGCACCTCCGGGCGCAGTACCGCAACTGGATGGGCGAGCGCATCCCGGCCCTCGGCGGCAAGACCCCGCGCCAGGCCGTCCGCTCGAAGAAGGGCCGCGCCCAGGTCCTGCGCCTGATCCACACCCTCCCGAGCCCCATGGACGGCATCGACATGGAGCCCATCCGACAGGAACTGCTCCGGGAACTGGGGCTGGAGTGAGAGCGTGAGCAGGAATCCCGGGTGCGCGCCGATTGCGTCCGGCGGGTTCGCTGCAAGGCGGCGCGACGAACCCGACTCAATGGAGCGAGTCATGGAGGAGAGCCAACACCGCAGCGCAACCGCCGGGCGTAACAGCTTGCTGGCGCGTGGTTTGCGCTCGTTGCTCGGAAATAACCACGCTGCGAGCGGTGCCCGTCGCCGCAAGACGCTCGTTCTGCGACACACGCGCGCAAACCGCGTGCTCGGCGCCGCGTGGGATTCCTGCTCACGCTCTGAGCGTCCGTCCCCCGACGTAGCCTCGCCCGGCAGACCAGGAAGCCCCGGCAGACCAGGAGCAGCACCGGTATGGGACGCATCGCCACTCGATTCGCGAAGGACATGACCCCGACGGCTCGCGGGCGCGGACGTGGGCGCCGCCGGCGCCGGATCGACATCGACGCGCACGATCTCCCGTCGTCGGCAGAGCTCGAGGCGCAGGGCCATTCGCCGGTGTTCGCGCCCTTCGTCGCCGCGCAGAACGTGGCGTCCGTGTTCGCCGAACAGGCATCCCGGCTGCCGGCGTTCTCGCCCTACTATGACGCCGCATTGGCTGCCGAGGACGAGTACATGCCCGGCGGCCCGCCGCTGAGCCCGCTCTCGACCAGCTACTTCACGCTGTGGGCGCTGTTCGATCTGCGCTTCGGCCCCGACGACGAGACGATGGGGGACTGCATCCTGCACGTCGCCGGCGAGCTCGGTCTGGACGGGCGCATGGTGGAGGTGCTCGCGTGCCTGGCGGCGTCGCGCATGGGCGTCTTCGTCGTCGAGGACCACGCCGC